>NZ_AXCW01000153.1 GCF_000603945.1 Actinotalea ferrariae CF5-4
GCTGCACGGCGCGGGCGTGGGCCGCCAGCGCGCCGGCCACCGCCGTCCCCGCGGCCACGGCCACGGCGGCATAGGTGAGGTCGACCGCGGCGGCACCCAGACCGCCCGCCGCGGCGGTGCGCCACCCGGATTCCATGCCCGTCTGCAGCAGGAGGACCGCGATGGCGCCGAGGGGCACCGCGATGCCCAGCCCGACGGCGGCCCCGAGGGCCAGCGCGCTGAGGACGGGGTCCATGGGCGGCAGTGTGCTCCTGGCCGGCGGGGCGCACCAAGGCCGACGCGTGCGACGACACCCAGCGCGCCGGCCCGCTGCGGTCCGGCGGCTCCGGGCATGCAAGGACCCCCCGCACACCCGCCAGAGCCCGCCTGCCCTTGCTGCCTTCCGGCCCTGGGGGGGTTCAGCGAGATGACGCCGCACGAGGGGTCTGTGGCAAGCCTAGCCCAGCGTCGGCGCCCTCCCGAATCGGGGGCCGGGCCCGTTCCGGGGTCCGACCCGACGCGCCCGTCCGGCGTCCGCCCCGTCCACCGGCACGGCGGCTCCGAACTCCTGGCACGGCCCCCGCGGGGGGCAGACACCGGGGTACGCCTTGGTGGAGAGTTCAACCATCGTGGTCGGGCCGCTGACGCAGCGGCCGGCCGGGCCGCCGGGAGGCATCGTGTTCGACGTCGTCGCAGGGCTGCCGCTGCACCCGCTCGTGGTGCACGCCGCCGTCGTCCTCGTGCCGGTGGCGGCGCTCGTGATCGCCGTGGCGGGCGTGTGGCCCCGGTTCCGCCGGTGGGCCGGCTACCTGCCCGCCGCCCTCGCGGTGGCGGCGCTGGTCGTCGTGCCGGTCGCGACGCAGTCCGGGGAGGCGCTGCAGTCCCGCCTCGGCGACCCGCCCTTCGTCGAGCGCCACGCCGACCTGGGCGAGGCGCTCGTGCCCTGGGTGGTCGCGCTCGCCGTCGTCGGGGGCATGGTCACGGCCGTGGAGCTGCTCCGGCGGCGCGGCACGGTGCTGCACCGCGGCGTGGTCGTCGTGGTGGCGGTCGCGGCGGTGGCTGTCGGCGCCGGGGCGGTCGTCCAGACGGTGCTCGTCGGGCACAGCGGCGCGACGGCGGTGTGGAGCGACGTCGGCGAGCTCCCGGCGCCCGCCGGGGACTGAGCGGCGCAGGGACGGTGCCCGGCGGGACCGGGTCGGCTCTCGCCGTCTGCCCTGGTCACGGCACCGGCGGGGTCCTAGCGTTCGGCCATGGACCTGGGGGCGGGAAGGGCATCGGGGGCGACGCCGTCGTGGGCGCAGCTCGTGGGACGCATGGCGGCGGCGCAGGGCTGCGGGTCTGCGCGGGGCGAGATGCGGTACCGCGACCCGGACCTGCACGACCGCCGCGAGGCTCGCACCGGCACGGTCCGGTTCTGGTACGCCACGCCGAACCGCTGGCGCCTCGAGGACGACGCCGGGGTCCGCCTGGTCCAGGGCCCGGAGCACTCGTACCACCGCGACGAGAAGGGGCGCCTGCAGCGCCGGAGCCCCGAGGTCCTGTACGGCTACGACCTCACGCACCCGGCGCGGCTCTTCGACGCGACGGACATCGTGACCGGCGTCGGCGGCTTCGACGGGTTCGTGCCCGCCGGTGCGCCCGTGCCGGTGGAGGCGATCGGCCGTGCGGCGTGGGAGGTGCGGCTGGAGCCTCCGCCGCACAAGGCCCACGGCGCGACCATCGTGGTCGACGACGCGACCGGCGTGGTGCTGCGCCTGGCCGCCGAGGGGGTCGGTGCGCTGGCGGAGATGACCTCGTTCGAACCCGGCGTGGACGTGGACCCGGCGCGCTTCGAGTGGGACGGGCCGTACGCGACGGACGTGGAGGACGAGCTCACGCGGATGCGCGCCCGGAACGCCTGGCTGCAGAGCCAGCGCTTCCCGGTGCCGCGATGGTGGCCGACCGGGCCGCGGGTGCACGCGCACGACGGCGACCCCGACACCGGGGCGTTCTCCCTCCACCTGGAGGTCGACGGCGACCCGTGGCTCTCCCGGTGGCCGCTCGGGGGCACGCCGACGCAGGGCCTGGCGGAGGGCTCGGCCGAGCGGCACCTCCACCGGTGGTCCGACGCACGCTGGGAGTGGGCGTTGGTGGTGGACCGGGCACTGTCGGAGGAGGACCTCCGCAGGGTGGTGGACTCGATCCCCCCGGACGAGGACCATCCGTCCTGACGGACCCGCCCGACCGACGCGCCCGCGTGCGCCTGGACGGACGCGGCTTCCGTCCTGCCGCGCACGACGGTGTGCGGTCCGTTGCCGCGGAGGTGCGCGTGACCCTGCCTGACCTGTGGGACCTCTCCGGACGGACCGCCCTGGTGACCGGGGCGGGGAGCGCCTCGGGCATCGGGTTCGCGTCGGCACGCGCGCTGGCCCAGCTGGGCGCGACCGTCGTGCTCACCGCCACGAGCGAGCGCGTCCACGAGCGGGCGGCGGAGCTGCGGTCCGAGGGCTTCGCGGCGTCCTCCGTGGTGGCGCGGCTGGAGACCGACGACGGCGTCACTGCGCTCGCGGAGGAGCTCGCGGCCCGGCGCGTCGAGGTGGACGTGCTGGTCAACAACGCCGGGATGGTCGCGGTGACCGACGCGGGGATGATCTCCGGGGACATCACCATGCCGCCGGCGGAGTGGGACCGGAGCATCGCGATCAACCTGCGCACGGCGTTCGCCGTGACGCGCGCGGTGGTACCGGGGATGCGGGAGCGCGGCTGGGGCCGAGTCGTCACCGTCTCGAGCGTCACCGGGCCCGCGATGGCGTCGCGCGGGGACGTCGCGTACGCGGCGGCGAAGGCCGGGCTCGTCGGTCTGACCCGCGCGCTCGCGGTCGACGAGGCGCCCCGCGGCATCACGGCGAACGCGGTTGCCCCGGGCTGGATCGAGACGGGGTCGCAGCTCGACAGCGAGGCGGCGGAGGGTCTGCTCGTGCCGATGCGCCGCAGCGGGACGGCCGCGGAGGTCGCGTCGGTCGTGGCGTGGCTGGCGTCGCCGGGGGCGTCCTACGTGACGGGGCAGGTCGTCGTCGTCGACGGCGGGAACACGGTCGCGGAGCAGCGGCTCCTCGGCGACTGACCGCTCAGCCGACCCGACCCAGCAGCGCGAGGACGCGCTGGAGGACGAGTGCGGCGGCGGACTCGTCGTAGGACGGCAGGCTCGAGTCCGCGAACAGGTGGGCGTCGCCGGGGTAGAGGAACAGCTCCGCGCCCGCGGTCGAGGCGACGAGCGCCTCGGCGGCCTGGATGTCCCCCTCGTCGACGAACCACGGGTCCCGGTCCATGCCGTGGACCTGCACCGGGACGCCGTCCGGCCACGCCTCGCCGAACTCGCCGACCGGCAGGCAGGAGTGCACGAGGACGGCCGCCCCCACGCCCGGGTGCGTCTGCGCGAGCATCTGGGCCGGCACCACACCGAGGGAGAACCCGATCGGCACGAAGCCGTCCGACAGGCCGTCCGCGGCCGCCCGCCCTCGCGCCGTCACCGTGTCGAAGCCGATCTCCTGCGCGTGGGCGACCCCGGCCTCCACGGTGTCGAACCTGCGCCCCTCGAACAGGTCGGGGGCATGGACGGTGTGACCGGCGTCCCGCAGCCGGTCGGCGAACGCGCGGACCCCGTCGGTCAGCCCGCACGCGTGGTGGAGCAGCAGCACCTCGGCCATGGACACCCTCCCTGACATGGCGCGCCGGCGGCGGCGCCTGGGGCGATCCTGCACCTGGGCGCTGACATGCGCCGGTCGCTCGCCGGGAGCGGGAGCGGGCACGCTCCCCGGTGGACGAGGCACACCCGACGTCCGGTACCCTCTACACGCCTGGAGGATTCGCCTAGTGGCCTATGGCGCACGCTTGGAAAGCGTGTTGGGGTAACACCCTCGGGGGTTCGAATCCCCCATCCTCCGCCGAGCGAGGGGCCCGTGACCTGCAGAGATGTGGGTGACGGGCCCTTCGACGTTGGGGCGCGGGGGGGCCTGCCAGGCGGTGGTAGCAGTTGTGGTAGCAGTCGCGCACGAGGCCGACTACCGACCCGAGACCGAGCTGGCCACTCAGCATCTTCGGCCGGCTGCCGGTACACAGGCACAGGATCGCACTTGCTACCGTCATACACCCCGGGTACTTTGGTACCAACCCAGGAGGACGCATGGCCACCGTAACCGCGCCCATCAAAGTCGACGCCGAGACCGACCAGCTCATCTCCCACGCCGCCCACTTCTTGCAGCGCTCGAAGAAGGACGTCGTGGACGCGGCCGTCCGCGAGTACGCCGAGACCCACCGCGATCTCATCCAGTCCGGCGTGCTCGAGGCCCTTCGCACCCTTGATGGCTCCACGAAGTCTGCCGTCTCGCTACTCACCGGCCTCAGCGCCACCGAGATTGACGAGCTCGGCGGCATCGACTCCTAACGCCGTGGGGCGACCGCTTCTGCAGGCACAACCAGCCGCTGCGATACGGTCGCTCCATGGGGGGAAGCGTTAGGCCGACACGTCGTGCTCTCAGTGACCTCGGTCTCGGATTTCCCAGCCTGGACCGAGCACTTGAAGAGGTCAATGAGCCCCTGCTCCGCAAGGCACAGGACCTTCCCGACGAACTCGCCGCAGGCGGAGCTGAACGCGTCCTGAGCCTTAACGACCGAGTCTGGTTCAAGGTCAAGACTCAGGACGAGCGCGGAGCGGCCGGCGAGGTCGCCACACCCCATCATGCCCAGGAAGTCCATGAGCTGCCCCCGGCCGGCTGGTGGCTGGTCGCTGCTGGACATCGACAGCAGGACACACCTCGCAGGGACTTCTACGCGAGACTCGAGTCAGAGTGCGTACGCGAGGGCAAGGGCTCCGGCAAACCATGCACCGATCACCTTCTCCCCACAGAGATCGACTACAAGCGATGGGGCGTCGAACGGACGACGCTTGCAGTGTCCGCGATGAAGGACCTGGTCCGGCAGGCCGTCGCAAGATCTGCTCATGACGGGAAGCTCTGGACAGTCACAGTTCAACGCCATGTGATCGGTGCACTGGTGCGTAGCACGGACGGCGAGAGCTACCTCGCTGTCACCGCCGAGGGCTACTGGGACCACAAGGTCGTCGCTGTCCTGCTCGATGCGATACCGGGGATCCCTCGGGACGATTGGGGAGCCGAACCTGGACCGGTCCTGGGCATTACCCCGGCCCAGGGGCAGATCGTCTTCTCCACGTTGCTTCCTCCCGAGGTCTTGTGCGCGCTCCTGGATGAGGCTGACGGCGACTTCCTCTAGAACTCGTCCGCTCCCACCTCACGCAGCAGTCAGGTCTCACCCCACAGCAACTCGCTCATCCGCCGGTTCGCCTCCTCGACGAGCTCGGGCACCACGTGCTGGTACCGAGCCGTCATCGTCGGTGACGTCCACCCCAGCATGTCCATCACCACGCGCTGGTCGACGCCCTGGACGAGCAGCAGCGTGGCCGCCGTGTGCCGAGCGTCATGCAGCCGCGCGGGCCGCAACCCGGCGCCCTCGAGGAACTTGACCCAGTGCACGGAGTGGTCGCGGGGGTCGATCGGGCGGCCGTTGACGGTGGTGAAGACCAGTCCGGACTTGTGCCACACCGACGGAGCGCGTCGATCATCGGCCGCGGCATGGGGAGCGTCCGCTTGCTCTGCCTTGTCTTCGGCTCGGCGAGCACCAGGCCGCCGTCGCGGCGCTGCGGGCACGTGGCGGGCTTCTCGTCGCACGCAGTGGATCTGCTCCGACCGCGAGGAGAAGTGGGCCAGGACGTCGTCGGCGATGCCGTCGATCTCGAACGCCGGGTTGCGGCGCGGACCGCGGTCACACAGGGACATGGCGATCGGAAGGCGCCGGGCAAGGTCGTCGGCCAGGAGCACGTCGTACAGCTCGGAGACCGCCACCACGGCCGCGTGGACCGTCTTGCCGTCCAGGGACCGCCACAGCCCGTCGGGGCCCTGCACCTTGTTGGCCACTACGACGTGGGTGTGCAGGTTCGGGTCGCCCGCGCGGCTGCCCCAGTGGTCGAAGGCCGCTGTGATCACGCCTCGGGTGCTGACCTGTCGGCAGCCCGCGTGCCCGACCCGCGTCCGCGAGACCTTCTGCTCGACGAACGCCAGCGCCTGGCCGACGGCGGTGCGGTGGGCCTGGTGCACCGCGGCCCGGGTGGCGTCGTCGCCCAGAGCCCACAGGACCGAGGCCGACGGGTCGTTTCGCCCCGGTTGGTCGCAGTCCACCCCACGCCGCCGACCTGCACGAACACCACGCCGACACACCACCCCGACCCCCTCGAACGACTTGGAAAGCGTGTTGGGGTAACACCCTCGGGGGTTCGCCCCCATCCTCCGCCGAGCGAAGGGCCCGTGACCTGCAGAGATGTGGGTCGCGGGTCCTTCGTCGTGAGTGAGGGCGGGTGGCCGGCGGGGCGGCGGTAGCAGTTCTCGCCGACCCACGCGGCCGATGCCGACTACACCTCTAGTTGCACCTCTACCTCGAGTGCTGCGTGGAGTTCGGCGTAGATCGGCTCGTGCTCCCGATCGCGCTCCAGAACGACCGCGAGAGCGTAAGGCTGAGTCACGCCTGTGGCTTCCCACCGGTTCACGTTCTGCACCGCGATCACGTACTCAGCTCCGTCGTCGGGGCGGAGGCGGATCTGATGCTTGATGGTGCCGAAGACGTGGGCGCCTCGGCTACGGTCTCTGTCGGCCGGCTGGAGATCCAGCCTGAAGCGGCCCAGCGATGGCGGCCCCGAGACCATTTCGTCATCCGGGGCACCGTCTGCAGACGCTTCGCCATGCTCCGGAGGCGCTTGCCGCTCAGCCAGGTAGGCGTCCGCGACGTCGTCAACGCTCGCGCCTCGGTAAACCGGGTCTTCGCGGTTCGTGGTGAACGTGCTCGCTGAGGAGGGTGTTCACGCTGCGGTTTTCGCGGCGCTGGCGAGCAGGATACGGGTGCGGTAGTTGTGCTCGTTGCGGAAGCCACGGCCGGTGCGCTTGATGTTCTTGATGGCGGTGTTCGCGGCTTCGGTACGGGCGTTGGTCACGCTGATGGCGCTCACCGAAATTCCCCAGGGTTGCTCGCTGAAAGTCCCCACCCTGTCGCGGTGTCAGGTTAGTGGTCGGCGGGTGCCGGTGGTGGCGCGGCGCAGGGTGTCGGTGCGGGCGTGGTGGTCGCGCAGGCGGTAGCTGTCGCCGTCGAGGTTGAGCACGACGGAGCGGTGCAGGAGGCGGTCGAGCATGGCGGCGGCGACGGTGGTGTCGCCGAGGATCTCGCCCCAGGACGCGACGCCCCTGTTGGTGGTGAGGATGATCGAGGTCTTGGTGTAGCGCTGGGCGATGACCTGGAACAGGGCGGAGGCGGCTTCGGCGGGGAGTGGGAGGTAGCCGAGCTCGTCGATGACCAGCAGGGTGGGGCCGGCGAAGAAGCGCATGGTGTAGGCCCAGCGGCCCTCGATCGCGGCGCGGTGGCAGCGGGCGGCCAGGTCCGCGGCGGTGGTGAAGTAGGTGCGGTAGCCGGCCTCGGCGGCCTTGCGCGCCAGCCCGACGGCCAGGTGCGTCTTGCCGGTCCCGGGTGGTCCGATGAGCAGCACGTTGGTGGCCGAGTCCAGGTAGCGGCAGGTCGCGAGCTCGCCGATCAGGGCCGGGTCGACGCCGGCGGCGGCGTCGAAGTCGAACCCTTCGATGGTCGCCGGGGAGGGCAGGGACGCGAACCGCAGCCGCCCGGCCAGACGGCGGGCCTCGGTCGCCTCGACCTCCAGGGCCAGCAGCCGCTCCAGCGCCGCGGTCAGGGACAGCCCTTCGGCGGTCGCGGCGTCTAGGACCGCGGGCAGCTGCTCGGCGGCGGTGGTCAGCTTCAAGGTCGCGAGGTGGGTGCGCAGCTGTTGGTAGGTGGAAGCGGCGGAGACGGTCATCGGGGTGGTCATGTGAGGGTGTTCCTTCCGTGGGCGGCGCGGGCGTAGGTGTCCAGGTCGATCACCACCGCCTCAGCGGCGAGGCTCGGCCTGGTGGTGGGGGTGCGCAGGGCGTCGGCGGCGGCCAGGGCGGCTGGTCCGGGTGGGACGCGGCGCTTGTGCCGGTGCCGGGGCCCGGTGTCGGCGGCGGTCATCGCCGCGGTGTTCAGCGCGACCACGTGGTGCTCGGTGCGGACGGTCGCGCCAGTGCCGGGGGCGACCAGGCGGTGGCGGGCCAGGACGACATCGGGAGTCTTCGCTGCGGCGATGTGGATCTCCTCCGTGCCGTGGGTCACCGAGACGGTCACTCGGGCGCGGGCGAGCTCGGGCGGGACGGAGTAGAAGTTCCCCGCGTAGGCGACCAGCCCCTGCGCGGTGACCGTGCGGGTCACCTGCGTGGTCACCGGGAACGGCGCCGGCAGGGCCCGCAGCGGCTCGGCGTCGGCGAGGGCGCCGACGGTCGTCGCCCGGTGGGTGCCGTCGGGCTCCAGGACGACCCGGCGGCGGGCGTCGCCCTTGGTGGCGCACCAGGTGTCGATGCGGGCCTGGGCCTGCTCGACGGTGATCGGGCGCCCGTCGACGGTCTCGGGCATGGACCGCCAGATCCGCTGCGCGGCGGTGTGGTTGGCCTTCTCCACCACGCCCTTGCGGTTCCCGCGCCGCGGCGGGCAGACCTCGACGGTGACGGCGTAGTGCTTGGCGACCGCGGCGAACGTGGCGGTGACCTTCCCGGTCCCCGGGGACGCGACGGTGGCCATCCGGTCGAACCGCCACGCCCGGGTCAGCCCACCCAGCCGCTCGGCGACCTGGTGCAGGGCGATGACCAGGTGGGCCTGCTCCTCGGACTCCACCAGCACCGCGCGCCACCTGCTGGAGTGCGAGGACGCGCCCACCAGCAGGTGCGCGGTCCTGCCCCACCCCCAGTGCGCCGGCGGGTCCGGCAGCTCGACCCAGTCCCACTGCGTCTCCGCGCCGGGCGGGTGGTCGATGATCGCCACCGGGCGGTCCTTGAGCCCTCGGCACTGCTCGCAGACCGGCCG
>NZ_AXCW01000154.1 GCF_000603945.1 Actinotalea ferrariae CF5-4
GAGTCCTCGGCACTGCTCGCAGACCGGCCGCAGGCCCCGGTCACGGATCTGCCGGGTCAGGGTCGAGTAGCCCCCGGACCAGCCGAGCGGCTCGAGCTCATCGGCCAGCGTCGTGACCCACAGATGCGGGTCCTCGGCCAGCCGCGCCCGGACGTACTCGACGAACGGGGCGAAGCCGTCCGGGCCGCGAGGGGCGCGAACCCCGGCGACCCGCTGCCCGGTCAGGTAGGCGCGGACGGTCTTGCGGTCCCGGCCCAGGTGGCGGGCGATCGCCGAGATCGTCCACCCCCGCTTGTGCAACGCGTGCGCGTCGATGTCTTCCTCCCGTGTGAGCATGAGCAGCAGGAGCCCCTTCGATCGGCCGGCGAGTGGTCAGAGACCGCCAGCCTCGAAGGGGCTCCGCCGTTCCCGGCGGAGCCACACGGGTGGGGAATTTCAGTGAGCAGGTCTGGGGAGATTCACGAGAGCGCCGTCA
>NZ_AXCW01000155.1 GCF_000603945.1 Actinotalea ferrariae CF5-4
CCACGGCGGCCGAGGACCCCGCGGTCCACGGGCGGGGCGTGGCCCTCCTCGCCGCGGTGGTCCGCGCCGCGCGGTGGGTGTCGGTCCGCGGCTGAGCAGGCTGGTCGGGCGGGCCCGTCGGGCGGGCCGGTCGATCGGGCCGGTCGGCGGTCGGACGTCGGCCGGACGGGGTGGCGCGGACGTGGTCCGGACAGGGTGGTGCGGACGTCAGTCGGGGCGGGCCTTCTGCGGGTAGGGCGTCTCGCCGCGGCTCAGCATCTCGACGAACTGACGGATCCGCCGTTCGCGGGTCTCGGGGCGCTTCGCATCCTCCACGCGGTAGACGAGCGCGTAGCGGTTCGTCGAGGTCAGCACGTCGAACCACGCCTGCGCGCGCGGCTCGGCGGCGATCGCGGCCGCCAGGTCCTCTGGGACGACGGCGCTCGCGGCGCCGCCGTACGCGCGGTCCCAGCGACCGTCGGTCTGCGCGGCGCGGACCTGCGCCCGCCCGGCCTCGCGCATCCGCCCCTCCCGCTCGAGCCGCTCGACGTGCCCCACGTTGCGCGCGGACCACACGCTGCGCGCACGGCGCGGGGTCATCCGCTGGTAGCTCGTGGTGGTGTCGCGCGCCCGACGCTGGCCGTCGATCCAGCCGAGGCAGAGCGCCTCGTCGAGGGCGTCGGCGTAGGTGAGGGACGTCGTCGTGCCGCCCTTCCTGGTCAGGACGAGCCAGACGCCGGGCGAGGACTCGTGGTGCTCCTCCAGCCACCCGCGCCAGGCGGCGGCGTCCGGGAGCAGGAGCTCGGGCAGCGCGTCCGGCAGGCTCTCGCGCGGGTCCGCAGGCGGACCGTCGTCGGCCGGGAGGACGTCGCTCATCCCGCCATGGTGCCCGAGCCCTCCGACACGGTCATCCCGGTCGGGGGCGGCCCCGGCGCTCAGGCGACGCGGTGGGGGAGCGTCCGCGGAGCCCGGACGTCGGCCGCGGTCGGTGCGGCGGGGGCGGGCGCCGTCGTCGTCGGCACCGTGAACCACACGCACGTGCCGCCGCCCGAGGGGTGCTCGACCCCCCAGGTGTCCGAGAGCGCGGCGACGAGCAGCAGGCCGCGGCCGGTCACCGAGCCCTCGCCGGGCGCACCCGGGGCCGGGAGCCCGCGGCCGCCGTCGGTCACCGCGATCCGCAGGGTGGCGCCGCCGCGGACGAGGGTGACGTCGACCGTCCCCTCGCCGTGCCGGACGGCGTTGGTGATGAGCTCGCTGGCGAGGAGCTCGAGGACTGCCGCGGCGTCCTGGTCGGTGAGCCCCGCCTCCCCCGCCTGCTCCACGGCCCAGCGGCGCGCCGGGGCGACCTGGTGCGGGTAGGGGTCGACGCTCCGGTGGGACACGTGCACGGGGTGCAGCGGCAGGCTCCGGCGACCTGCCGCGCCGCTGCGGCGGACGTCGTCGTCGCCCATGTCGCCTCCCCGGTGAGCGCGACCGGCGGCCGCGTCACCGGTTGAGAGCGTGCTCCGCGGTGTTCATGACGTGACTTCTTGCGACGGTCTGCCCGGTTCGCCGTGGTCGAGACGCCCGGGCCGGGGTGGCCGGCGGCTCACACCCGGGCCGCGCAGCGGCGCGCGGCCAGGACGGCGAGCGAGCGCGTCACCCGGACGACCTCGGCGATGTCGACCTGCTCGTGCGGGCCGTGGGCGAGGCGGACGTCGCCCGGGCCGTAGTGCAGGGTCGGGATGCCGCCCATGCCGGCGTAGAGGCGCAGGTCGCTCCCGTAGGGCGCCGCACCGAGCGCGGCGTCGCGGCCCTCGACCGCCCGGACGGACGCGAGGACCTCGTGCACCAGCGGGTGGGCGGGGTCGATGGCCCCGCTGGCGAACTGGCCGCCGGGCCACGAGACCTCGACCGGGTGGTCCCGCAGCCACGCGTCCCGTCGGCAGGCGTCGTCGACCGCGGCCTCGAGGGCCGCGCGCGCGGCGACCGGCTCCTCGCCGAGCCGGACCCCCAGGCGGCCCTCGGCGACCAGCAGGTCCGGGACGCTGCTGGCCCAGTCGCCGGTGCGGACGGTGCCGATCGAGATCGGGTACGGCAGGGGGTTGCCGTCCAAGAGCGGGTGCGGGCGGGCGTTGCGCTCGCGCTCGAGGTCGGCGAGCGCGGCGTGCACGGGCAGGAAGGCCTCGAACGCGCTGTGCCCGGCGAGGCGGGAGCTGCCGTGCGTCGCCAGCCCGTGCACGCGCAGCTCGAAGGTCAGGGCGCCCGCGTTGGCGGTGACGACCCGGCCGCTCGTCGGCTCGGTGATCACCGCCGCCTCACCGCGGTGGCCCCGCAGCATCGTCGCGAAGGCGCCGAGCCCGCCGTCCTCCTCGCTCACCACCGCGTGGACCGCGATCGGTCGCTCCAGCGTCACGCCCGAGGCGCGCAGGGCCCGGACGACGGCGAGGTTCGCCGCGGCACCGGCCTTCATGTCGCACGCACCGCGACCGTGGACGGCGCCGTCGCGGATCACCCCGCTCCACGGGTCACGGTCGACCCACCGGTCCAGGTCCCCCGTCGGCACGACGTCGACGTGGCTCTGCAGCACGAGCGCGGGCA
>NZ_AXCW01000156.1 GCF_000603945.1 Actinotalea ferrariae CF5-4
CGTGCCGTAGCCCTCGCTGCGCGGCGCCTCGGTGCCGGGGTGGTCGGGGTGGGCGGCGAGCTCGGCGAGGTCGAGCTTCCAGTGGTCGACGTCGAACCCGAGCTCCGCGAGCTGCCGGGCGTGCCAGTGCTGGAGGTCCGACTCCGCGTCCGTACCGGTGACGCTGGGGGTGCGGATGAGCCCGACGAGGTCGTCGACGAGGCGCTGCTCGTCGATGGCGTCGAGGACGCGGGTCTCGGCGCGCGTCAGGTCGACGGCGGGAGAGCTGAGGTCGATCACGGTGCTGAAGGTAGGGGGAGCCGAGCCTCCGACGGAATGGCAAGAAATCGAAGGAAGCGTCATAGCCTGTATGTCGTGATCCACCCCCAGCAGCTCCGGGTGCTCGTCGCCGTCCGCGACCACGGCTCGCTGACGCGAGCCGCGCACGCCCTGGGCTACGGGGTGCCGACCATCGCGCACCACCTGGCGTCCCTCGAGCGCGGGCTCCGGGTCCAGCTCGTCGAGCGGGACCGGCGCGGGGCGCGGCTGACCCCGTTGGGCGCGGTGCTCGTGGGCGAGGCGGACGAGATCCTGGCGCGGCTGGACCAGGCGGAACGGCTCGTGACCACCCAGCGCGACCTGGGCCTGACGACCATCCGGGTCGGGACGTTCGCGTCCATCGGCTCCCAGCTCCTGCCCCGCGCCATCCGCGAGCTCCGGGCCGCGATGAGCGTCCAGGTCGAGGTCGTGGAGGCCGAGCCGACCGACGTGGTCGAGCAGCTGCACGCCGGCGACCTCCACGCCGGTCTGATCTACGACTCCGCCGACGAGCCCGCGTTCGCCTCCCCCGACCTCACGTCGACGGTGCTGCTGGAGGAGGACTACCGCGTGCTCCTGTCCGGCGACAGCCCGTACGCCGCCGACGGGCCGATCGACCTCGCGGACCTGGCCGATGCCGACTGGATCTGCAGCCGCGACGAGAACGAGACGTCGGACCGGGTGCTGCTGCGCGCCTGCCGCCTCGTGGGCTTCGAGCCGAAGGTCCTCATGCGCACGGACGACCTCAACATGATCCACGGGCTGGTCGCCGAGGGCCTGGGCTGCACGATCGTCACCCCGGCCGCGGTCGACACCCGGTTCGCGGTGGTCACGCGTCCCACGCTCCAGGAGCTGGGCCTGCGACGGACCTCCTTCGTCCGGCGGAGCACGGCCGTCCCGCGGGCGGTCGAGGCGCTGCACCGGATCCTGGTCCGGCTCCTGCCGCCCGCCCCGCCCTCCGCCGAGCTCGGTACCTCGACACCAGCTCGGTAGCTGGAGGTACCGAGCTCGGAAGGACGTACCGAGCTCGCGGGGCGGCCTGCCCGCGCGTGCGTTCAGACTCGCGGGGCGGCCTGCGCGCGTGCGTCCAGACTCGCGGGGGCGGCGTGCCCGCGGGCGCGTCCAGACCGGGCCGCCGACGGCGGTCAGGCGCAGCTCAGGGTGCACCGAGGAGGCGGCGGGCGCGGGCGACCAGCGTGGCCGGCGCCTCCCGCAGGTCCGCTGCCGTGACGCGCAGGACCTGCCAGCCTGCCTCGAGAAGGGCGACCTCGCGCCGTCGTTCTGCGAGCAGGTCCGCGCCCACCGAGCCGCCCGCCCCGTACTTGGTCCGCCCGTCGTACTCGACGAGCGCGCGCTGCCGTCGCCATCCCAGGTCCCCCCACACCGTCCCGAGGTGGGTGTCGACGGCGATCTGGGTCTCCGGCCGCGGCAGTCCCCCCTGCACGAGGCAGAGCCGCGTGAGGGACTCGCCGGGCGACTCCGCGCCGTCGTCGGCGAGGTCGAGCACCGTCCGGGCCGCTCGGACGCCGCGGCGTCCGGCGAGGCCGGCGAGCGTCGCCTCCATCACCGCGCGATCCGCCCCCGCGTGCAGGGCGGCATCGACGACGACGAGGCCGCCCCGCAGCCCCAGTGCCATCGCGCAGTCGACGGCGGTCCGCTCGAGCGTGGTCACCGGGTGCCCGTGCCGGAGGGTCGTCTCGGCCTCGCTCAACCGGGTGACGTGGCGGACGATCCCGGCGCCGTTGCGCCGGTTGGGCAGCCACGACTGCGTGACGTGGGTGCTCGGGGACGGCCGGAGGAGGGGCAGGCCCCACAACGCGGCAGCCGAGGTGTGGCTGACGACGTACGCGGACGTCGAGCTGCGCCGTAGCCCCTCGAGACGGGCGAGGTCGTCCGTGGTCGCGCGGCGCCCGGGTGTGGCAGCGGGCTCGTCGGTCACGTACACGCCCCGCCGGACCCGTCGCCATCGACCGGCGCGAAGGTGCTGCTGGACGTCGTGCGGTTCGTGGTCCCGGGCCAGGTGGACGGTCGGCATGACCACAGGGCGCTGCTGCACTGGACTGCGGGCTCCGGGACGACGCGGCACCGGCCCAGGGTGGCGCGCACCTGCGCGGGCAGGTCCCCCGTCCACAGGTGCTGCTCGTCGACCGGCACCGAGCTCGGTACCTGTGCGCGAGCTCGGCACGTCCTGGTACCGAGCCGGCGTGGAGGTACCGATCTCGCGGCCCGGTGCCCCGGCCGACCGGGCGGGAATGGGGTGGGCTGAGGCAGGGTTGAGTCAGACAGGCTCAACTTCATGCCCGTGCGGCTTGCGTCCGACGGCGGCGCGGCGCAGACTTGAGCGCAGAAGGCTCAACACTCGCGGCCGGCGCCTAACGCGCGGCCCACCCACGCAGCACCACTACAGGGAGAGGCATCACCCATGGCACGAGCTGTCGGCATCGACCTCGGCACCACCAACTCCGTCGTCGCCGTCCTCGAGGGCGGCGAGCCCACCGTCATCGCCAACGCCGAGGGCGCGCGCACGACGCCGTCCGTCGTCGCGTTCTCCAAGACCGGTGAGGTCCTCGTCGGTGAGGTCGCCAAGCGTCAGGCGGTCACCAACGTCGACCGCACCATCTCCTCGGTCAAGCGCCACGTCGGCACCGACTGGAAGCAGCAGATCGACGACAAGACCTACTCCGCGCAGGAGATCTCCGCGCGCGTCCTCGGCAAGCTCAAGCGCGACGCCGAGGAGTACCTGGGCGAGCCGGTGACCGACGCGGTCATCACGGTCCCCGCCTACTTCAACGACGCCCAGCGCCAGGCCACGAAGGACGCCGGCCAGATCGCCGGCCTCAACGTCCTGCGCATCGTCAACGAGCCGACGGCGGCCGCCCTGGCCTACGGGCTGGAGCGCGGCAAGGAGGACGAGCTCATCCTCGTCTTCGACCTCGGCGGCGGCACGTTCGACGTGTCCCTCCTGGAGGTCGGCAAGGACGAGGACGCGTTCTCGACCATCCAGGTGCGCGCCACGTCCGGTGACAACCACCTCGGTGGCGACGACTGGGACCAGCGGATCGTCGAGCACCTCATCAAGGAGGTGAAGAACACCGCGGGCGTCGACCTGGCGAAGGACAAGATCGCCCTCCAGCGTCTCCGTGAGGCCGCCGAGCAGGCGAAGAAGGAGCTGTCGTCGGCCACGAGCACGACGATCTCCATGCAGTACCTGTCGATGAGCGAGAACGGCCCGGTCCACCTGGACACCAAGCTCACGCGGGCGCAGTTCCAGCAGATGACCCAGGACCTGATCGACCGCACCAAGGCGCCGTTCAACGCCGTCATCCGGGACGCGGGCATCTCGCTCAGCGACATCGACCACGTCGTCCTCGTCGGCGGCTCGACCCGCATGCCGGCCGTGGCCGACGTCGTGCGCGAGCTCACCGGTGGCAAGGAGCCCAACAAGGGCGTCAACCCGGACGAGGTGGTCGCCGTCGGCGCCGCTCTCCAGGCCGGCGTCATCAAGGGTGAGCGCAAGGACGTGCTGCTCATCGACGTCACCCCGCTGAGCCTCGGCATCGAGACCAAGGGCGGCGTGATGACCAAGCTCATCGAGCGCAACACGGCCATCCCGACCAAGCGCAGCGAGATCTTCTCGACCGCCGAGGACAACCAGCCGTCCGTCCTCATCCAGGTCTTCCAGGGCGAGCGCGAGTTCGCCCGGGACAACAAGCCGCTGGGCACGTTCGAGCTGACCGGCATCGCGCCGGCCCCGCGCGGCGTCCCGCAGATCGAGGTCACCTTCGACATCGACGCGAACGGCATCGTGCACGTGTCCGCCAAGGACCGCGGCACGGGCAAGGAGCAGTCGATGACGATCACCGGCGGCTCGGCCCTGCCCAAGGAGGACATCGAGCGCATGGTGCGCGAGGCCGAGGAGCACGCGGCCGAGGACAAGAAGCGCCGCGAGGACGCCGAGGCCCGCAACCAGGCCGAGGGCCTCGTCTACTCGACCGAGAAGGTGCTGGCGGAGAACGCCGACAAGCTCCCCGAGGACGTCAAGACCGAGGTCCAGGCCGCGGTCGGCGAGCTCAAGACGGCCCTCGAGGGCGACGACGTCGAGGCGGTCAAGGCCAAGCAGGCGGCGCTGACGGCCGTGAGCCAGAAGATCGGCGAGGCGCTGTACAGGGCCGACCAGGACCAGGCGCCGTCGGCGTCCGACGCCGCGCCCGAGGGTGAGCAGCCCACGGGCGGCTCCTCCGACGAGGACGTCGTCGACGCCGAGATCGTGGACGAGGACGAGCGCAAGTGACGGACCAGCCGAACACCCCGGTCGGGGGGTCGGGCGACGAGCCCGACCCCACCCGCCCGCGGTTCACGGACAAGCGACGGATCGACCCGCAGACCGGTGCGGTGCGCGAGCCGGCGGCCGACGAGCACGCCGCCCCCGGCGAGCACGGTGCGCCCGACGACGCCGCGGCGACGGACGAGCAGTCCGCGTCGCCCGCCGACGGCGCCGCGGAGCTCCTCGACCAGGCGCAGGCCCTCGCGGCCGAGCGGCTGGCCGACCTCCAGCGCCTCCAGGCGGAGTACGTCAACTACCGGCGCCGGGTCGACCGGGACCGGGACGTCGCGCGGGACCAGGCCGTGATCGGGGTCGTCGAGGCGCTCATGGGCGCCCTGGACGACATCGACCTGGCGCGCCAGCACGGCGAGCTCGAGGGCGGTCCGTTCGCGGCCATCGCCGAGAAGCTCGAGGCGGCGCTGGGCCGGTTCGGCTGGGAGCGGTACGGGGCGGCGGGCGAGCCGTTCGATCCGACCGTCCACGAGGCGCTCATGCACTCCCACGCCGACGACGTCACCGAGCCGACCGTCGTCCAGGTGCTCCAGCCCGGTCACCGCGTGGGCGAGCGGGTCGTGCGGGCGGCGCGCGTCGCCGTCGCCGACCCGGGCGCCTGACCGCTGGACCGACATGACCGGGCCCGTCGCCCCCCGCTCTGCGGGCGGGCGGCGGGCCCGTCGTCGGCGGCGGGCCCCGGGACACGACAGGATGAGATGAGCGACGACACCCAGGAAGGGGGGCGGCGATGACAGGTCAGGACTGGTTCGAGAAGGACTTCTACGCCATCCTCGGCGTCCCCAAGAACGCCGACGCAGCAGCGATCAAGAAGTCCTACCGCAAGCTGGCCCGCAGCCTGCACCCCGACCACAACCCCGGAGACGCCGCCGCCGAGGCGCGGTTCAAGGAGGTCGGCGAGGCCTACGCCGTGCTGTCCGACCCGGAGCAGCGCCAGCAGTACGACGCGATCCGCGCGATGGCCGGCGGCGGCGCACGGTTCTCCGCGGGCCCCGGTGGCCCGGGCGGCGGCGCGGGCAGCGCGGGGTTCGAGGACCTGTTCGGCGGCCTGTTCAACGCCGGCGCGGGCGCTCGGCCGGGCGCCGGCCCGCGGATGCGCTACCAGACGACCGGCTCGCCCGGCGGGGGCGGTGCCGGCTTCGAGGACCTCCTCGGCAACCTCTTCGGCGGCGGCGGCTTCGGTCAGCGCGCGCCGCAGCGCGGCCAGGACCTCGAGGCGACGACGACGCTGCCGTTCCGGCAGGCCGCGTCCGGCTCGACGGTGACCCTGACGGTCGAGGGTCGCAAGGTCACGGCGCGGATCCCGGCCGGTGTGCGCGACGGGCAGAAGATCCGCCTGCGCGGCAAGGGCCGGCCCGGCGAGGCGGGTGCGCCTGCGGGCGACCTGCTCATCGCCGTGCGCGTCGAGCCGCACCCCGTGTTCAGCCTCGACGGCAAGGACGTCCGGGTCACGCTGCCCGTGACGTTCCCCGAAGCGGCGCTCGGTGCGCAGGTCGAGGTCCCGACCCTCGACGGAGCCACCGTGCGCGTCAAGGTGCCCGAGGGCACGCCGTCGGGCCGCACGCTGCGGGTCAAGGGCAAGGGGCTCGAGACGGCGAAGGGCACGGGCGACCTGCTGGTCACCGTGCAGGTCACGGTGCCGCAGCGCCTGTCCGGCGACGCGCGCAGGGCGGTCGAGGCGTTCGCCGAGGCGACCGCCGACGCCGACCCGCGCGCCGACCTGAGGGCACGCGCCACCCAGTAGGACGACGACCGCGCCGCGGCCCGACCAGGCCCGCGGCGCCACCGGACGGGAGCAGAGGGAGGAGCGGGAGATGCCGGCCCACGACGACGCGCCGATGTTCGTGATCTCGGTCGCGGCCGAGCTCGCCGGCATGCACCCGCAGACCCTGCGCCAGTACGACCGGCTGGGGCTCGTCTCGCCGCAGCGGACCCGCGGCCGGGGCCGCCGCTACTCCCTGCGCGACGTCGCGCGACTGCGCGAGGTCCAGCGGCTCTCCCAGGACGAGGGCATCAACCTGCAGGGGATCAAACGGATCCTCGCGCTGCACTCCGAGGTGGAGCGGCTTCAGGAGCAGGTCGACCTGCTGCGCTCCGTCGCCGACCCCGGCCACCGCGTGTTCGCCGCCGGCCCGCAGGGCGAGGTCGTCGCGGTCCCGCGCGGCCACCGCCCGGCGCGCATCACGAGCACGGGCGCACTCGTCGTCTGGCGGCCGAGC
>NZ_AXCW01000157.1 GCF_000603945.1 Actinotalea ferrariae CF5-4
GGACGGTCGTCCCCGCCGCGGACCTGCCCGGCGTCGTGGCACGACGCGAGGCCGCGGCGGCCCCGCGCTGGGTGTGGGACGACACCGCCCGCCGCTACCCGGCCCTGCTCGCCGCGGGCGTGCGCGTGCGCCGCTGCCACGACCTGCGCCTCGTCCACGCGATCTTGCGCCGCTCGGAACGGTGCGCCGGATCGGTCCTGGCGCGAGCGGAGCCGGGCTCCTGGGACACGCCGAGCGCCGTCGTCCCGGACGCCGACGACGCGCCGGCGAGCCTCTTCGACGACCCGGGCTTGGACGACCCCGGCCACGGCGACGGTCCGGACTGCCTGACCGAGCTCCGAGAGCAGCTCGCGGCGGTCGCCGGGGCCGACGAGCCGGGACGCCTGCGGCTGCTCGTCGCCGCGGAGTCGACGGGTGCGCTGGTCGCGGCGGAGATGCACCACGACGGCCTGCCGTGGAGCACCGCGGCGCACGACGCGCTCCTCGAGGAGCTCCTCGGCCCCCGGCCCCGCGCGGGCGAGCGGCCCGCACGGCTGGAGGCGCTGGCCGCGCGCGTGCGGTCCCTGCTCGACCAGCCCGGGCTCAACCTCGACTCCCAGCCGGACCTCCTGCGCGCGCTCCGGCGCGCGGGCCTGGAGGTCACGAGCACGCGGCGGCACGAGATCGCCGCGCTCCGGCACGCCGTCGTCGAGCCGCTGCTGGAGTACCGGACGCTCGCCCGGCTGCTCAGCACGAACGGCTGGGCCTGGCGCGAGCAGTGGGTGCACGACGGCCGCTTCCGGCCGGACTACGTCCCGGGCGGCGTGGTTACGGGACGCTGGGCGAGCAGCGGGGGTGGTGCGCTCCAGCTCCCGGCCGTGGTGCGGTCCGCGGTCCGGGCCGACCCCGGCTGGCGGCTCGTCGTCGCGGACGCGGCCCAGCTCGAGCCGCGCGTCCTCGCGGCCATGGCCGGGGACCTGGCCATGGCCGCGGCCGGGCGGCAGGCCGACCTGTACGCCGGCGTGGTCGACTCAGGCGCGGTCCACACCCGCGAGGAGGCGAAGTACGCGATGCTCGGCGCCATCTACGGCGCGACGACCGGCGCGGGCGGGGTGCTCATGCCCCGGCTGACCCGGGCGTTCCCGCGGGCGATCGGCCTCGTCGAGGAGGCCGCCCGCGCGGGCGAGCGCGGGGAGGTCGTCAGCACGTGGCTGGGACGGACCTGTCCGCCGCCCGGCGGCGCGTGGCGCGCGTCCGTGGGCGACGCCTCCGTCGAGGGCGCCGGCCCCGAGGCCGCCCGGGAGGCCCAGCGCCGGCGCCGGGACCGCGGCCGGTTCACCCGCAACTTCGTCGTGCAGGGCACGGCCGCCGAGTGGGCCCTGTGCTGGATCGCGGCGCTGCGACGCCGCCTGCTCGACCTCCCGCCCCCCGCCGGCACCGCGCCGCAGCGGGGACGCAACCCCCGCCCCCACCTCGTCCTCTTCCTCCACGACGAGGTGGTGGTCCACACCCCGGAGGAGCTGGCCGGCGACGTGGCCGCGGCGGTCCGCGACGCCGCGACCGAGGCCGGCCGGCTCCTCTTCGGCAGCTTCCCCGTCGAGTTCGCGCTCGACGTCGCGGTCGTGGAGGCGTACGACCAGGCGGGCTGAGGCAGGATGGCCGGGAAGGGGGACACCATGAGACGCACGTACCCCGCGGCCCTCGCGGCCGCGGCACTCCTGCTCGCGCTGGCCGGCTGCGCGCCGGGCGGCCCGGACCGGACCGACCCGTCCGACCCTGCCGCCGGGACGACCCCGCCACCCGGAGGACCGGGGACACCCGAGCCGACGGAGCCGACAGAGCCGGCGGAACCCACGGAGCCCACAGTGATCCTGACCCCCGAGCCCGGTCCCACGCCGGCCACGCCGCCCGTCGAGGTCGGCGCCGCGGTGGAGGACGCCGTCGCCGACCTGGCCGCGCGGCTCGGCGTGGACGCGTCCACCGTCACGGTGGTCCGCGACGTCGCCGTCACGTGGCGCGACGGGTCGCTCGGCTGCCCGGTCCCGGGCATGGCGTACACGCAGGCGCTGACGCCGGGCCGGCTCGTGGTGCTGGAGGTGGACGGCCGGACGGCCGAGTACCACTCCGGCGGCCGTCGAGGGCTCTTCTGGTGCGAGCGGCCGGAGCCGCCCGCGCAGACCGACGCCGACCGCTGAGCGGCCGCCGGGGGACCTCCGCGCCGAGGCGTGAGGTCCGACGCCGGCCAGGACGCACGACGGCGGGGGCGCCCCTCCCGGGACGCCCCCGCCGTCGCGCTGCGCGGCCGGCTCAGCCGCACGCCCGGCTCAGCCGGTGACCTCGACGAGCGTCAGGCCCAGCAGCTCGCCACCGCGGTGGTGGGCGACGGCACCGAGGTGGTCCGCACCCGGCGTCGCGCCGGTCCACGACGCCACGACCTCACCCGGGGAGGCGATGGTCGCCTCCGTCGGTGCGCTGTCGACCGTCAGGGACCCCCCGGTGGCCAGGGGCACGAGCCAGCTCTCCAGGCCGTAGGAGATCGTCGCCCCGCCCGTCTGCCAGCCGTGGACGTACACCGTGTACGTGCCCGGCTGCGGGGTGGTCAGGGTGACCAGCTCGTCCGTCCCGCCGTTCGTGCTGGCGGCGACCTGCTCCCCGTCGGGGCCGACGACGAAGACGTCGAGGTCCGTGGCCGAGGTGCCCTCCACCAGGCGCCAGCGCGCGACGGCGGCGTCGGTCACCTCGAACGTGTGCGCCGTGATGCCCGCACCGTCGTCCGGCGTGAACGCCGTCTGGTCGGGGTCCTGCCCGACGGTGCCGTCGGTGACGGTGGCCGCCACGAGGCCGTGGCCCGTCGCCGCGTACTCGCCCTGGTAGCCGAACACGACGGGCACGCTGACGGTGCCCTCGGTCCCGGTGCCGGTGACCACCGGCGGGGTGTCGATCGCCACCGCGCGGACGGCGATCGGGCTGCGGACCTCGTACGGACCGGCCTTGGCGTTCCGGCCGTTGCCGCGCAGCGACTGCCACGTCAGCGAGCCGAAGGAGAACTCCCCCTCCGGGGCGCCGGCCCGCGTCGTGACGGTGATCTCGACGGTGGCCGACTCGCCGCGGCGCAGGGTGACCTGCGCCGGGCTGACGGTCACGTCGAAGCCCTCCGGCGCCTCGACGCGCGCGCGGTACGTGAGAGCGGCGTTCTCCTCGGTCACGCTGGTGATCGTCCGGGTGAGGGTCTGGCTGCCCGCCAGCTCCCCGATCGCGATCGAGGCGAGGTTGAGGTCGCTCGGGTCCGTCGGCACGCCGTCCGCGGCGAGCCCGCCGCAGAACGCCTCGGAGTCCCCGAACACGTCGGCCTCGATGCCGCAGAGGAAGCCGAGGTACTCGGTGAAGCCCGCGTCGTAGACCAGGCCCGGCTGGAACACCGAGCCCTTGTCCGTGCCGCTCGGGTCGATGTGCCCGGCACCCATGTCGAACGGGTCGGCCGGCGTGGTGCCGTCCTCCTTGACCACGTCCTGGCGCGCCGTCGTCATGATCGCCGACTTGGCCGCCGCGGGCGACCAGTCCGGGTGCGCCTGCTTGAGCAGGGCGAAGAGCCCCGCCACGTGCGGGCTGGACATCGACGTGCCGCTGATCGACTGGAACAGCTGACCCGGGGCGCCGAGCGGCGGCGTCGGCGTGTGGCCCGCGAGGATGTTCACGCCGGGGGCCGTCACGTCGGGGACGATGACGTCTGCCGTGACCGCGTTGGGCCCGCGGGAGGAGAAGTCCGCCATGACGGAGCCCTGCGCCTCGACGGTCTCGCCGCCGGTGATGGCCACCGTGGCCGCCTCGCCCTGCGCGTCGACGTACGCCTTGACGGCCAGGCCGGCGCTGAGGCCGACGTGCACCGACGGCACCCAGTGGTTGTCGGTGACCAGCGCGGCGTCGTCGCTGACGTCGTAGAGGACCATCCCGGCTCCGCCCGCCTCGAAGACGGCCTGGCTCTTCTCGACGCGGGCGATCTGCCCGCGCTTGCAGAGCACGACGGTGCCCGTGAGGTCGGTCTCGAAGGTGTCGAGGAGGCAGAGCTCGTTGCCGAGGTCCGCCGCGTCGACGACGCGGGTCTGCGGCAGGCCGCCCGTGATGGTCGCCCCGTCGAAGGTCCGCCCGTCACCGAGCGTCACGCTGCCGCCGAAGCCGCGGTCGTGGGTCGACGCGCCGACGCTCGTCAGCCAGGGGAAGACGGCCGGCGAGCCGACCGTCCCGGGCGCCGGGCCGTCGTTGCCGGCCGAGGTCGCGACGAAGATCCCCGCCTGGTTGGCGAAGAGGAACGCGAGGTCGTCCGGGCCGACCGGTCCGGCGCCCCCGCCGATGGAGTAGTTGATGACGTCGACGCCGTCCGCGACGGCCTGGTCGATGCCACCCGCGAGGTCGGACGTGAAGCAGCCCGCGTCACCGCACACCTTGTAGGCGACGACCTGGGCGCGGGGTGCGACGCCGCTGACGGCACCGATCTGCGAGCCCAGCACCTCGGCCTGGACGCCCGCGTTGCCGGCCGCGGTGGAGGCGACGTGCGTGCCGTGGCCGTCCGCGTCCCGGGCGGAGTCGTAGAGCTCCGGGCCCACGACGCTGTTGTAGGCGACGCGCATGTCCCGCGCGCCGAGGAGCTTGTTGTTGCACTCGAACGGTGCGTCGTCCTCGTTGCCGGGCGTGGTCCCGAACTCGCACGGGATGCCCTCGGCGACACCCACGGGGTCCGGGTAGGTGCCGTCGTCGGCGAAGGACGGGTGCTCGGGCCAGATGCCGGTGTCGATGACGCCGACGACGACGCCCTCGCCGGTGTACCCCTCGGCCCACGCGGCGCCGGGGCCGGTCAGCCCCAGGAACTCGCCGGAGGCGTCGGTCTGCGGCTGCTGCAGCGTGTCGGGGCGCACCGCGAGGACGCCCTCCTGCTTGGCGAGCCGCTGCACCTGCTCCTCGGTGAGCTCGGCGGTGAACCCGTTCACCGCGAAGCTGTACTCGGTCTCCACCGCCGCCTCGGGGACGGCCGCGGCCTTCCGCGCCTCCTTGCGCTCGGCCCTGAGGTGCTGGACGTACTCGCGCACGGACGCGCTGTCGGCGGTGACGCCCTCGCCCTCGGCGGGCTTCGTCGCGGCGATGCCGGGGACGCCCCCGGCGTAGGCGACCACGGGGTCGCCCTTCATGAGGACGACGTACCGGCCCTGCACGAGCTCCTGCTCCTGCGCCGGGGTGATCGTGGCCCTCTCGTCCGCCACGGCGGGCGGTGTGGTGACGGGAGCGCTCGTGGCGCCCACCTGCGCCGTGGCGGGCAACGCTGCCCCCACGATCGCGACCGAGGCCGCGACTGCTGCGGCCATCGTCCTGCGTGACATGTGACCCCCATACCTCGAACTGTGACTGAGTGTCACAGCAGGCTGTATTGGACCACCCCAGGATGTTACCGCCAAGTACCCCTTGTCCGTTGTGCCCTGTTCTGCACGGAAAGTCCCGTGTGAATTCCTTGTTTCGTGGCGCCCCGACGGGTGCGGAGCGCCTCGAGCGCGCTCCGGGCTACGCGAGCACCCGCGCCGGGGCCGGCCGCTCGAGGCCGTCGATCACGGCGAGCTGGTGCCGCGTCCACGAGCGCAGCGCGGCCACACCGCGGTGGTCCAGGCGGTCGCACGCCCAGTCCCAGTGCGCCGAGCACCAGTCCCCCGGCGCGAGCGCCGGCGCGAGCCCGTACCCGTCCACGCGCGTGACCACCCGCTCCACGACGGGCGGTCCTTCGCCGAGCCGGTGACCGTCCCACACCAGGGGGCGGGAGCGGATGACGGCGTGGCCCCCGGACACCTCGAGCACGCGGCCCCAGCGGATGCGGCAGCGGTCGAGGACGCGGAGCGCCTCGTCCCGCAGGCCGGAGCGCAGCAGCCCGACCCAGGGGTACACCGCCAGCACGTGGAAGCTGTGGTGCGGCACCGCCCGTCCGGGTCCCCCCACGGCCCCGGCGACGCCCTCCCACGCCGCGCGCCCGCGGGGCCGGAACCGGTCCTCGAGGCACGCCCCGAGGGCGGCACGGCTCACCCCGCGCAGCAGGTCGTTGCCCACCCAGTACGCCTCGACCACCCGCCGGTCCAGCGGGTCGGCCAGCCCGTGGGCGTGGGCGATGAGCTCGAGGTAGGGCCACGCGCCCTCGAACCCGCGTGCCTGGAGTCGCAGGCCGCCGTCGTCCGGGACGCCTCCCGCGGTCGCCGCGCTCGCGCGCTCGAGCAGCTCGCGGGAGGCGTCCGGGCCGCAGTAGCCCAGCTCGTTGGGCGGGTAGGCGTAGCGCGCGAACAGCAGCGGCCCGCCGTCGGGGCCCCCGACGGAGCCGCCGACGGCGGCCGTGCGCGCGGCGCTCACGTCGCGGGCACCACCGCGGGCAGGGCGGGACGCACCCACACCTGCCGGCTCACCAGGGCCGCACCGGCCACGACCATGAGCAGCCACAGGGCCTGCGGGCCCAGGGCCGTGCCGTCGACCACGGCGGAGAGCACCGCCGTGATGGGGGCGGCCAGCACGAGCACCGCGGTGACGTCGACGGCCTGGGCCCGGGCCAGCGCCCCGAACCACGTGGCGACGTACCCGGCGAGGACGACACCGGTGAGCAGCGCCCAGCCCCAGCCCGCGGCCTCGACGGCGCCGAGGCCGGCGAGGTGACCCTGCGTGGCGGACCACACGACGAGCACGACGGACCCCCCGGCCATCCGGGCGACGCCGAGCGTCCAGGACGACAGGCCGGCCAGCAGCCGCTTGGCCAGCACCACCTCGACCGACCACAGCAGCGTCGCACCGAGGATCATGAGCTCGCCGGAGGCGAGCGCGCTGGGCACGCCGCCCACCAGCCCGACCTGAGCGACCACGAGCAGCAGGACGGCGATGCCGTGCCAGGCCGTCAGACGCTCGCGCAGCAGCGGGACGGCGAGCAGGGCCACCCAGACGAGCAGCGTCTTGTGGATGACCGCGGACTGGCCCGACGACGCCCGGGCGAGCCCCTCGAAGAACAGGACGAACGGCACGCTGCCGCCGACGACGGCGACGACCCCGAGGCCGACCCACTCGCGGCGGACGGTCGGCCGGGTCAGACGTGCGCCGGCGCGGCCGCCAGCGGCGACGACGCCCACGAGGACCACGGCCGCGACGAGGTTCTTCACCGTGGTGCCGGCGCGAGCACCACGGCGCCGTCGCGGACCCGCGGCCCCATGACCGTGAAGCCGCGGGATGCCAGCGCCTCGATCAGGCTCTGGAGACCCTCGACGTCGATGACCTGTGCGTGCCTGCCCATGGCCGCCTCCCAGGACCCACCGAACCGCTGCACCGTGAGGGGCGCCAGGGACCAAGGGCATGCAGGGGTCCTTCGGCCCTGCCACCCCTGCGCGGACCGCACGATCATGGAGGACGAGGGAGGTCCACGATGAGCACCAGGACCAGTGGCACGGCGCCGACGACGGGGACCGTCGGGCTCGTCTCCGGCGCGCTCGCCCTGGCGGCGGTCGGGTGGGTCGCGCTGCTCACCTACTCCTCGCTCGACGTCCCGGAAGGCCTGCGCATCGCCGGCTCCACGCTCCTGCCGCTCGGCCTCGTCGGGGCGGTCGGCGCGGCGATCCTCGCCCGGCCCGGCCGCGGGCGGTCACGCACGCTGGTCGGGCTCGCGCTCGCCGGTGCGGCCGTCCTGGGCCTCGTGCTCCTGCTCGTCGCGGCCGACGCCTGACGGCGCCGACGCGCGGCCGGGCCCCGGCTGCTCCCGCCTCGCTACGATCGCCCGCGGGCGTGCCCGGTCGACGGGCACCGACGTGGAGGGGGCGCGATGCCCGAGCCGAGCGCCGAGCGGCACCGCCCGTGGTCGACCCTCCTGCTCTCCGCCTGCGCCCTCCAGCTGGGGGTGGCCGTCGCCGGGGGTACCGTCCTCACGGTGGTGCAGGACGCGCCGTTCGGGGCCGCGACCGCCCTGGCGATGGTGGCCGCCGCCGTCCCCGCGGCCCTCGTGGTCTGGGTGGCCACCGGCCGCCGGCGCGCCGACGCGGGACGGCCCCGCACGCTGCGCGAGGCGGCCCTCGCGGGGGTCGTGCTCGCCACGGTCGCAGCGATCCTCGAAGCGGTCTCCCTCGCGGGCGTGCTGGCGGGGGTCACGACCCTCGGGTCGGCGTTCGGGCTGGGCGTCCTGCTGCTCTCGGTGGTCGTCGCCGGTCTCGCCGCGCGGACGGCCGCCGCGACCGCGCCCTGAGACCGGCGCGGCTGCTCAGCGCCCTTCGGCCGCGTCCCGCTCCCGCAGGCGCTGCTCCTGCGCCCGGACGTCCTTGAAGACCCGGCGCTCGCGCAGCAGCCATGCGGGCGGCGCGGCCTGCAGGGCCTCGAGCTCCGCCGTCGTCAGCGGCTGGGTCACGCCGGCGCGGGCGAGGCCGCTCGTCGAGACGCGCAGCCGCGCCGCCACGACGGAGCGCGGGTGCGGACCGTTCTTCCGGAGCTCGACCAGCCACGGCGGCGGGTCCTGCTGCAGGGCCGCGAGCTCCTCACGCGTCACGGTGGAGCCCTGGAACTCCTCCGGCGCCGCGGGCAGGTAGATCTCGAGCTTCGCCGCCGCCGTCGACGCCTTCATGGACTGGGGCTGGCGCTCGCGCCTCGCGGGGGTGTCGGTCACGGCGCCAGGATACGGGCGGGCGGGGGGCACCGGCCCCGGTAGCGTGGGCGGCGCCCGGCCGGACGCGTCAAGGGAGCCCCGATGGACCACGAGACCCCGCCGCCGGACGGCTCCGGCATCGCGGGACGTCCCGCACTCCGGCTGCTCCTCGTGCCCGGCACGACGCCCGGGCGCTGGGTCCGCACCTGGGGGGACCGCCGCCCCGGCACGCCGCTGGAGCTCGTCCACGCCACGGTGCACGACCAGGTCACCGTCCTGCGGGAGGGCCGGGCCGACGTCGGCCTCGTGCGGCTGGCCGAGCGCCCGGACGGCCTCAGCGCGATCCCGCTGTACACGGAGGCGAGCGTCGTCGTCGTGCCGAAGGGGCACCTGCTGACGGCCGCCGAGGAGGTCACCGCCGCCGACCTCGCCGACGAGACGCTGCTCGTCCCCGCCGACGACGTGCTCGGCTGGGTCGACCCCCCGGGGGAGGCGAGCCTCCTGCCCGTGCCACCCACGACGGCGGAGGCCGTCGAGCTCGTGGCGGCGGGAGCGGGGGTCCTCGTCGTGCCGCAGTCGCTGGCCCGCCTGCACGACCGCACCGACCTGCGCTACCGGCCGGTCACCGACGCGCCGACGTCCACGGTGCACCTCGCCTGGGTCACCGACCGGACGTCGCCGGACATCGAGACGTTCGTCGGCATCGTGCGGGGCCGCACCGCGAACAGCTCGCGGGAGCCGGCGCCGGAGCCGGCCGCGGAGCCGCCGGGCCGGTCCGGCGGCAGGGGTGCCGGGGGTGCCGG
>NZ_AXCW01000158.1 GCF_000603945.1 Actinotalea ferrariae CF5-4
ACACCCTCATCTGCGAAGAGCCCGTTTGACGGTGCTCATGCGCCGTGACACCACCTCGCCCGTGGAGCCGGGGTGGGCGGGTACGTGGAAGGTCGGCGGCACCCCTCCATCGTCGCGCGCCGACGGTGACTGATCCACAGGCACCGCCCGGCTCGACACGCGCACACCGACACGCGGCGAAGCTTGTGCAGCTCGAACGAGCGTTCTAAGCTTCACGCATGTCCACCGAGCCGGCGTTCCGCTTCGCTGACCTGTTCGCTGGCATCGGCGGCTTCGCTGCGGCGCTCACCGCGTTTGGCGGCAAGGGCGTGTACTCGGTGGAGATCGACCCGAGGGCGGCGAAGGTCTACGAGCTCAACTGGGGCCACAGCCCGCTCGGGGACATCACGCGGGACGCCACCGACGCGATCATGAACGTTCCCGCCCACGATGTTCTGGCCGCGGGCTTCCCGTGCCAGCCGTTCTCCAAGTCCGGCGCCCAGCGGGGGATGGACGAGACACGGGGAACGCTCTACTGGAACATCCTCAACATCGTGCGGGCTCAGCACCCCTCAGTGCTGCTGCTCGAGAACGTGCGCAACCTGGCAGGGCCTCGCCATCGGCATGAGTGGCAGGTCATCGTCGAGACGTTGCGCAAGGAGGGCTACCGAGTGTCGGAGACCCCGGCCGTGTTCTCCCCCCACCAGATCCCGCCCTCGCACGGCGGCCGCCCTCAGGTCCGTGAGCGGGTCTTCATCACCGCGACGTACGACCCGGACGACGTCGGCGGGCGCATCGGGCCCGAGCCGGTGGTGACGCCTCGGACTCGCCTTGCTGGCTTCGACCCCGCCGAGGAGTGGTCCCTCGACGACTTCCTCGACCCGGACCACCACGTCTCCGGCTGTGACCTCTCGGCGTCGGAGACGCTGTGGATCGACGCCTGGGACGACTTCGTCCAACTCATGTGGGAAGCGCGCAACGGTCGCCGGCTTCCCGGGTTCCCCCTGTGGGCGGACTCGTGGCCGACCACGCGCATCAGGGCGGCAGAGCTGGCTGCGAGTGTCGCGTCACCTGAGACTCCGGCCTGGAAGCGTGACTTCCTCGTCAAGAACTCGAGGTTCTACGAAGCCCATCGTGAAGTCATCGACGCGTGGGCCGCGAAGTGGGGTGTCTTCACCGAGGCCTTCCCACCGTCGCGGCGCAAGCTGGAGTGGCAGGCCCAAGACACGCCGCGGCTGTGGGACACGGTGATGCATCTCCGACCGTCGGGCATCAGGGCCAAGCGGCCCACTTACCTGCCCGCCTTCGTCGCCATCACCCAGACGTCGATCATCGGGCCTCGCGGTCGTCGACTGAGTCCGCGAGAAGCGGCACGGCTCCAAGGGTTGCCGGACGAGTTCACCTTCGGCACGCAGCCCGGCTCGGCCACCTATCGCCAGCTCGGCAACGGTGTGAACGTCGGCGCGGTGTGGCACGTCTTGAAGGCCCATGTCGCGCGCGACGAAGAGATCCTCAAGAGGACCTCCGCGGGACAACGGATCGTCTCCGCGGTGCTCGACGCTCCGATCTCACCCGATGAACGTCTCCGAGAGATCCTCGGCCGCCGATAGCCTGCGCGGTGATGGACCCGGCCGCCGCCTTTCTCCCCGCCGCCTCCAAGGCAGAGGCTGTCGCGCGGCTCTACGCCCTCGCCGGCGCTCCGCCGGAACCACTCGGACCAGGCAGCACCGAGAAGAAGTCCGTGCTGCTCGCGCTGGCGCACCGTCTCAACCTTCCAGTCAATCCCCGCTCACCGAAGCCCACCCTCGGCGGTCACGTCGCTCAGGCTCTCGGGGCATCCTGGACACCAGCGGCGTGGTCACGCGGGTCCACCATCACGCTGTACGGCCTGAACACGCTCCTCGAGGCCGCGACCCTGGAGTTGCACCAGCGAACCGTTCGCTCCGCGATCGAGGAGGCGCTTGCTGCCGAGCTCGGCATCGGCGGATTCCGTCCGGCGCGTAGCAAGATCGAGGCAGTCAACCGGATCTCTGCGCTCACCCGGTCGGGGCCTCAGGTTCTCGGCCCGGGCAGCAAGGAGCGCAAGTCCGTCCTGATCAACCTCGCGGAGGGGCTCCGACTCGGAGTCGACACCTCGCGCAACAAGGTCGAGCTCGGCGCGTCGATCGCAGTGGCCCTGGGAGCTAGCTGGACACCTCGCGCCTGGTCCGCAGGCCACACCATCACCCTCGACGGCCTGAACAACCTCTTGGCCGCGGGCGAGCGACGCCTCGGCCTGCTGGGGCAGGACGCCGAGCAGGTGTTCGCCACTCCGAGTGAAGAAGCAGCGGCACTGCTCGCGGCTTTGGCCGAGGCCATCGACGCCGCTTGGGACGGGCGTCACTGCGTGGAGACGATGCGGGACGCCGAGTTCCGCCACTGGCGCCAGACTGAGTGGATCGGGTGGTACTTCGAATACGTCGGGATCCCCGCGCTCGTCAACGCGTTCGGCGGTGGCCCCAGGCGCATCCTCAACACCTCGTTCGACTATGCACTGCGGTCCACGTGGGACCTCAAGGCTCACAGCCGAGGTGGCGAGGCTGCCGCCCTCCTGAACGACCGCGACGCCATCGAGGCCGGTCTCGATGAGCCGGGGGGCGTCGGCTTCATCGTCCTCACCGGTGATCCCGACTACTCCGACGCCGCCTTTGACGCGTGGCACCGCGAGCTCCGGGGCGCCGGTCCTGCGCACGACCGATCTCGAACCCTCAAGTCCGCGTTCCGGCCCCTGCGACTCGATGCCTACCATCTGCGAGATCGTGCAGCACTCGAAGCCGCGCTTGAACGCGAAGAGTTCGCCGTGATGGCTCAGGGTCGGCAGCCCGACGGGAGCACGCGCAAGCCCAAGTTGAAGATCCGCTTCAACAAGGCGAACTCAGTCAGCGGGTCCCGCGTGGCATCACGCTCCCTTACGACGTGACCTTGGCGGCAATCCGGGTCTTGTTCCCCGCTCCAGCTGTCACGAGACTCGCGGGATGAGCGACTTCGAGGAGGTCTGGCGCCGGATCCAGCGGCATGCGGGCGAGACGTTCCACACGATCACGGGACTGCCGTTCAGTTACGCCGTGCCGGGCGACTACCTACGGGTGACGCGCGACGGCAGCGAGGTCAACCGCTCGCTCTCGAAAACGAACTTCCGCAAGGCGGCCGCAATGATGCCCGCCGACGGCCCGAGCGCGCTCAAGGGCCGTCAGGGCGCCTCGTACACATGGGCGATCCTCGCCGACCCGGGGATCCGGAACTGACACCCTGGCACCCCGCCGGGCCCGTCCAGCGGTAGCAGTTCTGGTAGCAGTTCGTGTCCAGACGGACCCGTCCGGGCCTACGCACGGTCGCCCGCGCACACCGCTGACCAGCCCAAACGCACCCGCCCGCACCCGCTCCACACCCCTCCAGGCCACTTGGAAAGCGTGTTGGGGTAACACCCTC
>NZ_AXCW01000159.1 GCF_000603945.1 Actinotalea ferrariae CF5-4
ATACGAAGGGCCCGTCACCCGCACAGATGTGGGTGACGGGCCCTTCGTCGTTCTCGCCACGGACGAGAGGGAGCACGAACTCGACGCCCGCCGACTCCCCGGGCGCGAGAGCCCCGCTGGGGGTGACCGCGGCCCCTACCCGCGGCCGCCCGACGCCTCAGCTCTTGACCGCGGCCTTCAGGACGCTGCCGGCGGAGACGCGCACGACGTGACCGGCCGGGATCTCGAGCGCCTCGCCGGTGCGGGGGTTGCGACCGGTGCGCGCGGCACGCTCGGCGCGCTCGACCGTGAGCAGCCCCTGGATGCGGACGGCCTCACCGGCGCGCAGGGCCTCGACGAGGACGTCCTGCAGGGCCGTGAGGGCGGCGTCGCCCTGCGCCGTCGTCAGTCCGGCGCGCTGGGCCACGGAGCTGACGACGTCGGTGCGGGTCATGGGCATGAGGTCTCCTGGTGATCGGGTGTGTCGGTGGGCGTGCCGGCCGCCGCGGAGGGCGGGACGGGGGTCACAGGGTGGTGACGTCGACGAGGCCGCGCCGGATCGCGCGGACCAGGCGTCGGGGGACGCGGAGGTCCGTGCCGTCGACGCGCAGGGGCACGAGGTCGACCGGGGCGGCCTTCCACTGCGCGCGCCGCGAGCGGGTGCGACTGCGGGAGGTGCGGCGCTTGGGGACGGCCATCAGCCCTGCCTGGCCTTCCAGCGGGGGTTCTTCTTGTTGATGACGAAGGTCTTCCCGTGTCGACGGACCACGATCGAGCCCTCCTTCTTCTTCAGGGACGCCAGGGAGGCCCGCACCTTCATCGCGCGTCCTCCTGACCGCTGAGGCCGTACCGCCGGCGGAACTTCTCGACCCGCCCGGCGGTGTCGAGCACGCGCGTGCGCCCGGTGTAGAACGGGTGGGACGCGGAGGACACGTCGACGTCGACCACCGGGTAGGTGTTGCCGTCCTCCCACTGCACGGTCGCCGACGACGTCACGGTGGACCGGGTGAGGATCGCGAACCCCGCGGACGGGTCGCGGAACACCACGGGGTGGTAGTCGGGGTGGATGCCCTGCTTCATGTGCCGCTGCTCTCTTCTGTCGCTGCCCGCTGGACACGGCAACACTAAGAATGAGAATCATTCCCGTCAAACGAGCGGATTGGGTCACTGACGTGCACCAGCACCACGACGTAGGCGCGATTCGAGGTGGCCCGGCGTCGAACGGTGTGACCGACCAGCGCTGAGCCGCCTCAGGGCGCGATGGCCAGGTCCCCCGGCGCAAGCCGGACGTCCTCCCCCACCAGACGCGCGCGGAACCCGTCGCCCTGCACCGCGACGTCGTCGAGCACCATGCCCTCGGGGATGCCCTGGATCGTGTGCTCGATCGTCACGGCCTCCCGCACGAGCGCCGCGAGGACGCCGGAGAGGAACGACCCCCCGCCCACGTCGATGGACGTCGGCTCGATCACCAGCCGGCCCTGCACCACCTCGACGGTCCCCCGCGCCGACACGCTCAGACGCCGGCCCAGCAGCTCCGCGCTGCGCTCGACCGTCGCCTCGCCGCGCGGTCCCGCCCCGACGACGACCCCCTCGCCGATCTGCTCCGCCACCAGCTCGAACGGCACCGTCGCGTCGAGCACCATCGACGCCGCCGTCAGCCCGGCCGGGCCGGTCCGGACGTCCACGCCCTCGGCCTGCACGTCGTGGAGCAGGCCGTCCGCGGTCGCGAGCGACCCGGCCTCCAGGGCCACGTCACCCATCCACACCTCGCCGTCGCTCAGGTCCGTCGGCGCGGCGGGGGCGTCGCCCGCCCGGTCCCCCGGCCCCCCGCCCGCCGTCGGACGCGGGGACGGCCCGTCCGCCCGGCCCGCCGGCTCGCTCAGCACCAGGAACCCGACGACGCCGACGAGCACCAGGACGAGCACGGCGACGGCGGCCCCCACCAGCCCGTCGAGAAGACGCCGCCGCTCCATGCCGATCAGTCTGTCCCGCGTGCCACGTGGCGGCGCGTCAGCGCACCTGGCGCCCCTCGAGCCAGGACAGCGCACCCCGGGCCGCGACCACGCCGGTGCTGAAAGAGGCCTGCAGCAGGTACCCGCCGGTCGGCGCCTCCCAGTCGAGCATCTCCCCGGCGAGGAACGTGCCGGGCATCCGGCGCAGCATCAGCGACCCGTCGACCTCCGACCACGCGACGCCGCCGGCGGTCGAGATCGCCCTGTCGATGGGCATCGTCGCGGTCACCGTCACGGGCACCGCCTTGGCCAGGGCCGCGGCGGCGGCCGCGTCCGTGGGCAGCGCGCCGCCGCCCGCCTCCCGCAGCAGGGCGATCGACACCGGGTCCAGCCCGATCGACCGGCGCAGCCACGTCGACCCCGAGTCCTTCGGCCGACGACGGCGCAGGCGGTCGGCGAGCTGCGCGGCGGTGAGGTCCGGCCGCAGGTCGACCTCGAGGACGCACCCCTCGCCGTCGAGGGCGTCACGGATGGCGGCACCGATCGCGTAGACCGGGCCGCCCTCGAGCCCGGTGCGGGTCACCATCGCGTCCCCCCGGACCGGTCGGCCGTGCCCCCGCACCGCCAGCCCGACCTGCTTGAGCGGCACCCCGGCGAACCGCTCGGCGACGTCCGGGCTCCACGCCACGCGCACCCCGACGTTCGCCGGCCGCAGGGGTGCGACCGCCACCCCGCGCTCGGCGAACGCCTCGACCCAGCCGCCGTCCGCCCCGAGCCGCGGCCACGACGCGCCCCCGAGCGCGAAGACCGTCACGTCGCCGGCGACCTCCGTCGTGGCGCCGTCGTCCGCGGTGAGGACCAGCCGGGCGCCGTCGTCCGTCCAGCCCGTCCAGCGCTGCCGCCGCTCGAGCCGCACCCCCAGGTCGGTCAGGCGCGCGAGCCACGCGCGCGCCAGCGGGGTCGCACGGAAGGACCGCGGGAACACCCGCCCGCTGGAGCCGACCATCGTCGGCTCGCCCAGCCCGGCGCACCACTCGCGCAGCTCCTCCGGGCCGAAGGCCGCCAGCACGGGCGCGAGCCGGTCGGCGGACGGCCCGTACCGGCTCAACATCGGCTCGCGGCCCTCGCTGTGCGTGATGTTCAGCCCGCCGTGCCCGGCGAGCAGGAACTTTCGGGGCACCGACGGCATGCGGTCGTAGACCGTCACCGCCACGCCCGCCCCGGCGAGCACCTCCGCGGCGATCAACCCGGCAGGTCCACCGCCGACGACGGTCGCCGTCCTCACGCGGCCGCCCGTCCGGGCGCGCGGAGCGGGCTGTCAGGGAGCACGGCCGGAACGTATCCCACGGACGGCTCCCGGCCGGCACGCACCGCACGGTGCCCGGTGAGCGGCCGCTGCTCACCGGGCACCGCACCCCAGGGGCAGGTCGGGAGGATCGGACCCACGGGGGCACCGGAAGCCGGCGCCCCACCACCGTGGCCCGCCGGCGTGACGCCCGCGTGAACGTGCCAGGTCACCAGGTCAGCAGGACCGGGCCGAGGACGTCCTCGAGCGGGACGGTGCCGTAGTCGCGCGAGTCCACCGACCGGTCCCGGTTGTCCCCGAGGACGTAGACGTGCCCCCCGGGCACGAGCACCTGCGGGGCGAACGAGCCGTCCACGGTCGCCAGGTCCAGGTAGGGCTCGTCGACCGCCCGGCCGTTCACCGTCAGCACCGCGTCGAGGATCGCGACGGTGTCCCCGGCCAGGCCGGCCACCCGCTTGAGCGACAGCGCTCCCTCCGGGTCCCGCAGGACGACGACGTCGCCGCGGCCCAGCCCTGCGGGATCCGCCCGGAGCGCGACGAGCACGACCGCGCCGTCGTCGACGGTGGGCGTCATGCTCTGCCCCGAGACGGCTACCGGCGCGACCAGGACCAGACGGACGACGAGGAGCGCGAGGACGCCGGCGCCGAGCCCGACGACCCGTCGTCGGCGCGCCGTCGGTCCGGCCACACGCGCACCCGTCTCTCCAGACACCCGCTGCAGCACCCGCTCACGGCACCACCCACGCGTGACAGAGCCGTCACAGCGCCTCTGCGGTCGGACCGGTTTTATCCGGGTGTCACGGCGCCGCACCACTGTCGTGCGCAGGACCGAGCGGCCGCCCGGTCCGAGCACCCGACGGGGTGGGGAGCACGGCGGAGGAGTGATCGGCCATGGAACGACGGGACGTGCTGAAGCTGGGGGCGTTGGGGATCCTCGGGGTCGGCGCGCTCGCCACGCCGCTCGGGGAACGGGCGATGAGCAAGAGCGCGAGCTACCTGTCCGCGCGCGACTTCCCCCGGCCGTACGGCCAGCCCTTCCGGCGGCCGGCCGTGCTCAGGCCGTACGAGCGCACCGTCGACGAGGCCGGCCCCCTCGTGAAGTACAGCGTCACCGCGCAGCAGGCCGCCGCCGCGGTGCTCACGCGCCTGTCCACGCCCGTCTGGACCTACAACGGCGTGCTGCCCTCCCCGACGATCCGGGTGGCCGACGGGGAGCGGGTCAGCCTGCGCGTCCGCAACGCGCTGCCGGCGACGCACCCCCAGTTCGGGCACCCCTTCGCCATGGCCACCCACCTGCACGGGAACGCCTCGCTCCCGCAGTACGACGGGTACGCGAGCGACCTGTCCCTGCCCGGGCAGGTCAAGGAGTACCGGTACTCCTGCGTCCAGGGCGCGCGCACCATGTGGTACCACGACCATGCCGCACACACGACGGCCCAGAACGTCTACTCGGGACTGGTCGGCCAGTTCCACGTCCGCGACGCCTGGGACGAGGCACAGCTCCCCCAGGGGGAGTTCGACGTCCCGCTGCTCCTGTCCGACGCCATGTTCGCGGCCGACGGCTCCCTGGCGTACGACGACGACGACCACTCCGGCCTCTACGGGGACGTCGTCCTGGTGAACGGCGTGCCGTGGCCGGTCATGCGGGTCAAGCGGCGCGTGTACCGGTTCCGGGTCGTGGCCGGGTCGATCTCCCGGTCGTGGCGCCTCTCGCTCAGCACGCGCGAGGCGATGACGATCGTCGCGACGGACGCAGGCATGCTGCGCGTCCCGCAGCCGGTCGGCAGCTTCCGGCAGGGCAGCGGCGAGCGGTACGAGATCCTCGTCGACTTCCGCAGGTACGCCCCCGGTACCGCGGTGGACCTGCTCAACGCCAGCAACAAGAACAACGTCAACTACGACCACACCAACAAGGTGATGCGCTTCCTCGTGACGGACGAGGCGTTCGACGGCGCCAACAACGCCGTCCCCACCGCCCTGGACGTCCACCCGCACGCCGACGCCGTCATGGCGCTGACGCCGCAGATGGCGCGGCGGACGACCCGGATGCGCCTCAAGCACGACGACATCACCAACGCGTGGAGCATCAACGACCACACCTGGGCGGACGTCGTCAGCAGCGGGTACCAGCGCGTCATCGCCGACCCCGATGTGGACGACGTGGAGATCTGGGAGGTGGAGAACAGCTCCGGCGGCTGGTTCCACCCCGTGCACATCCACCTCGTGGACTTCGCCGTCCTGTGGCGCAACTCGACCCGCGACCGACGGCCCTTCGCGTGGGAGCGCGGCCCGAAGGACACCGTCTACGTCGGCGAGGGCGAGACCGTCCGGCTCCTCATGCGGTTCTCCGTGCCCGAGGGCAGCCCCGGTGGCCGCTACATGATCCACTGCCACAACCTGCCGCACGAGGACCACGACATGATGGCCCAGTTCCGCGTCGGCAAGGTGCCGTTCGACGCAGACCCGAACCACCCTGTCCTCGCCGCCCCGGCCGCCTGGGACGGCGGGCCGCCGGACTCGCCGACCTACGAGCCAGGCTTCCCCGTCGGGGCCTGAGGTGCTGCGCCCGGCGGCCGCCCTCGCCGCGCCTGCGGCCGGGGCCTCCGCCGGGCGGGTCGGGGC
>NZ_AXCW01000160.1 GCF_000603945.1 Actinotalea ferrariae CF5-4
CGGGGCCCTGGCGGCGCGGCGGGCGACCGGGGCGTCCCGGCGTCCCGGGTCGCTGCGGGCGGGCGGAGCGGCCGGCGGCCCGCTGCTGGGACCGGAGGTACAGGCTGGAGACGATCCACGCGACCGGCCCCACGACCGGGACCAGGACGATCAGCAGCGCCCACACGGCGGGATGCAGACCGGCGCGCTCCTCGGGGCGGCTGCGCCAGAGGTCGATGAGGGCGTAGACCGCCAGCGCGACGGGCACCACGTACACGAGAACTCGACCCATGCGTCAAGGGTAAGCCGGGCCAGCCGTACGCTTGCTGAGTGCCGGTCGTGACCTACTCCCTGCTCCGCCTGGCGCTCTTCGGCGCCGCCCTCGGCCTGCTGCTCCTCGTGGGAGCGCGGGGCTGGCTCGTGCCGCTCGTCGCGGCCGTGATCGCGTTCGGGCTGTCCTACGTGATCTTCGCGCGGCAGCGCGACGCCGCGGGCGCCTGGATGGCGGAGCGCGCCGCCCACCGCCAGCGCCGCTCGCGCCTCGCGCAGGCCGTCGAGCAGGACGAGGCGGAGGAGGACGCCGTCGCCGAGCGCCTGCGCCGCCAGCAGCGGCCGACCACCACCACCGACACCTCCACGGACGCCCCCACCGACGCCGACGGCACGCGCGCCCTCTGAGCCGCCACCCGCAGCCGGGCCACCCTCACCCGCCACCATCGGGCCCGGTTCGCGTCGGGCCAGGTTCGCGTCCTGCGACAACTTCGCGCTCCCCGTCGCGCCTCGCGACAACTCGGTGCCCCAGCGCGCATTTCGCGACAGGTCTGCGCTCCCCGCGGCGTGCGCGAGGACGCAGGCGGCAGGCGTGCGGGCGCCGAGGGCGCCGAGGGCGCCGAGGGCGCAGACCGGTCAGACGCCGCTGTAGGAGTGCAGGCCCTGGAAGACGAGGTTGACGGCCGTGTAGTTGAAGATCACGGTGGCGTAGCCGACGAGGGAGAACCATGCGGCCCGGCGGCCGGACCAGCCGCGCGTCGTGCGCGCGTGCAGGTAGGCGGCGTAGACGACCCAGACGACGAAGCTCCAGACCTCCTTGGGGTCCCAGCCCCAGTAGCGGCCCCAGGCCGCCTCGGCCCAGATCGCACCGGCGATGAGCGTGAAGGTCCACAGGACGAAGCCGACGGCGTTGATCCGGAAGGACAGCGCCTCGAGGTCCCGCAGCGAGGGCAGGACGTCGAGCCAGCGCCAGGCGGACCCGGCGAGCCCGCGCCCGGCGACCGCGGCGTCGCCGTCGGCGGTCCTAAGCCGCGCCTCGCGGGAGTCCTTGAGCAGCTGCAGCCCGCTCGCGGCGAAGGCGACGGTGAAGAGCCCCGTCGAGATCGTCGCGATGGAGACGTGAATCACCAGCCACGGGCTCTGCAGCGCCGGCTCGACGCCCGCGGCGGGCGTGTAGAAGCCGACGAGCGAGACGCCGAGGGCGACGGTCGTCAGGCCCAGGACGAAGGATCCGAGGAACCGCAGGTCCCGCGTGCGGCACAGGGCGAGGAACGTGACGATCGTGACGAGCGTGCCGACGAGCGTGAACTCGTACATGTTCGCCCACGGCACCCGGCCGGCGGCGAGGCCGCGCGTGACCGCGCCGACGACGTGCAGGAGCAGACCGACCACGGTCACGGCCATGCCGATCGAGGCAGCCCGTCGCGGACCGCCGCCGTCCACCGGAACCGCGAGCCGGCCGGTCGGGCGCGCGTCGGTGAGGGTCGACGCCGCCGTCACCGTGCCGACGGCCGCGCTCGCGGTCGTGGCGCGGGCAGCACCGGCGCTGACCGGCACCGCACCGTCACGCCGCGTCGCACCGACGCGGTCCGCGAGGCTCGCGAGGTCGAAGGAGAACGCCAGGAGCGCCACGGCGTACGCCGCGGTCGCGCCCCACACGATGATGTGGCTGAGCTCGCCGAGAGTCACAGGTCATGCCTTCCGCCGGCCCCGGCGCGTGCCGGGGCGTCGTCGTCCGAGTCGTGCGCTGCCGGCTCGAGGACCGGGCCGCAGCGCTCCCCCACCGCCCCCAGGAGACGGTCGAGCTCGGCCTGGAGCCCGACGTCGTCGCTGCGCGCGAGCGCCGCAGCGGTCACCACTGTACGTCCCTCACCTGGAGCGATCCTGAGCCAGAGGCGCCGCCGGGGGGCGAACAGCGAGAGGGACAGGCCCGCGAGCGCGAGGAGCGAGGACACGAGGATCCACGTCAGCGCCGGGTCGTGCCGCAGGTCCAGGGCGACGAAGCGGGGCAGGCCCTCCCACGTGAACGAGCCGAGGCCGTCGGGCAGGTCCACGGTCTGACCCGGTCGGACGAACAACGTCACGGGCCGGCCCTCGTCGTCGAGCAGGTTCGTCATCTCGCTGTCGTCGAGCTCGTAGACGTTCTGGGGGACGCCGTCGTCGAGCCCGAGGTCGCCGGTCCAGACCGTCAGCACCAGGAGCGGCTCGAACGGCTGGGGGTAGATCGACCGCGCGCCCGCCTCCGTCACCTCGGCCGTGGGCAGCAGGTAGCCGACCAGACCGATCTGCTCGCCGGTGGAGACGTCCGGCACCTTCACGACCCCCCGGGACGTGTAGACCGGGTCCTCCGGCAGGAACGGCACGGCCCCGGCGAACGCCACCTCCCCGGCGGCGTCGCGCACGGTGACGTCCGGCGCGTACCCGTTGCCCTGGAGGTAGACCTTGGCCTCGCCGACCGTCAGCGGGGAGTTGACGCGGATGTCGGCCTCGCGGGGCTCCTCGCCCGGCTCCGCCACCGTGACCTCCGCCAGGAAGTCCAGGGCACGGGCGTCCGGGGTGAACTCGGAGGTGAACCGGTCGAGCGTCAGGGTGAACGGCACGAGGGACCGCGGGTCGAACGCCGTCCCCGCCTCGAAGGTGTCGTAGTCCGTCACGGAGTTCGCGAAGCCCCGCCCCTCGACGACGAGCGCCTGGCCGCGGTAGTGCAGCAGCTGCCCGGTCGCGACGGAGACGAGGATCCCCACGAGCGCGAGGTGGAACAGGAGGTTGCCGCTCTCCCGGACGTACCCGCGCTCGGCGGCGACGGTGCGCGCGCCCCCCGCCTCGACGTCGTCGTCGACCCGGAAGCGGGGCAGCAGGCGGACGGGACCGCGCAGCGCCGCGCGCGCGGCAGCGACGACGTCGTCCGGGGCCGCGGCCACGACCACCTCGCCGCGCACGGTGAACCGGTCGAAGCGGCGCGGCGTGCGGGGCGGCCGCGCCCGCAGGGCCCGCAGGTGCACGCGGGTGCGCGGCAGGATGCAGCCGACGAGCGAGATGAACAGCAGCAGGTACACCGCCGAGAACCACGCCGAGGCGTAGACGTCGAAGAAGCCCAGGCGGTCCAGGAGCGGGCCGAGCGTGGGGTTCTCGACGATGTACCGGGCCACGGCGGGCCGGTCGACGGGCTTCTGCGGGAGCACCGAGCCCGGGACGGACACGATCGCCAGGAGCATCAGGAGCATGAGCGCCACGCGCATGCTCGTGAGCTGGCGCCACGTCCAGCGCAGGGTCCCGACGACGCCGAGGGTGGGCAGCGACGCGGCGGACGGCGCCTCCGGCTCCGGGGTGCTCATGTGGTCCGCCGGGCCGTGGTCGAGCCGGGCGGCGTCCTGGTCGGAGTGGCGGTCCGGCGCGTCGTGCGGGGCGTCGTCATGCGTGGCGTCGTCGTGCGTGGCGTCGTCGTGCCGGGGGTCCGTCGTGCTCACCTCACACCACCGTCTCGAAGCCGCCGATGAGCCCCTGCAGGGAGTTCGTCCACGCCGTCCACAGGCCGCTGACCAGCGCGAGGCCCACGAGGACGAGGACGGCGCCGCCGATCTGCTGGATCAGCCGACGCCGCTCGCGCAGCACGCGCAGGACGCGGGCGGAGCGGTCCAGCGCGAGGGCGATGAGGAGGAACGGCAGCCCCAGGCCGAGGCAGTAGGCCACCGAGAGCACGGCGCCCCGCCCCGCCGAGGCCTCGTCGAGGGCGAGCGTGTAGACGGCGACCAGGGTCGGGCCGATGCAGGGCGCCCAGCCCAGCCCGAACACGACGCCCAGCAGGGGGGCGCCCCACAGCCCCGCCGTCGGCGCGAGGTGCAGGCGCCGCTCGCGCTGCGCGAAGGGCATCCAGCCGAGGAACACGAGCCCCATGAGGACGACGACGACGCCCAGCACCCGGGTGATCGGGTCGCTCCACTCGTTGACCAGCGAGCCGAGCGACCCAGCGAGCACCCCGAAGAGCACGAAGACGGCCGTGAACCCCGCCACGAACAGCGCGACGCCCCCGACGACGCGTCCCCGGCTCACCCTCGCGAGGGTCGCGGTGCTCCCGCCGCCGGACCCGCCGGCGCTCCCGCCGCGCCCCGACCGTCCACCGCGCCCGCCCTGCGCCCCGGCCATCCCGGACACGTACCCGAGGTAGCCGGGCACGAGCGGCAGGACGCACGGCGACGCGAAGGACACCAGGCCGGCCACGAAGGCGAACGGGACCGCGAGCAGCATCGAGCCGCTGAGGACCGTCGACTGGAAGACGTCGCCCACGCTCGCCGCGACGCCCGTCAGGGCCGGCACGCCGGCCGCCGCTGGGTCATGCGCCCTCGGCGAGGGTGTCGTCGATGAGCGTGCGCAGGGTCGAGGCGTCCGCCAGGCCGAGGATCCGCGCGGCCACGTTGCCCTCGCGGTCCAAAACCACCGTCGTGGGGACCGCCTGCACGGGCACGACGCCCTGGAGGGCGGCCAGCGCCGTCCCCCCGGAGTCGTGCACCGACGGGTAGGGGACCTCGAAGGTGCGCTCGAAGGCCAGGGCGTTGCCGGCGTCGTCGCGGGAGTTGATGCCGAGCAGCCGCACGCCGTCGTCGGCGTAGTCCTCGGAGATAGCCACGAGGTCGGCGGCCTCGGCGCGGCAGGGCGGGCACGCCGCGTACCAGGTGTTGAGGACGACGACGTCGCCGCGCCACTGCTCGAGGTCGACCGTGTCGCCGTCGTACGTCGTGCCGGTGAGCGCGAGGGGCCCGGTGCGGTCGCCGACGGGCCAGGTCGTCACGGAGCCGTCGCCCGTCACGTACCCGGCCTGCGTGCCGCTCTCGGTCCAGCCGCCGGTCACGCTCGGCGCGCAGCCGCCCAGGAGCGCCGCGGCGGCGAGGGCGGCGAGCACGCGTCGGGTGCGACCCGGGGTGCGCACGAAGGAGGTGCCCACCGTCACGCCCCCGGGACGATCGGGGCGTCGGGGAGCAGGTCCGCGCACGGCTCGGAGTAGGTGACGCCGGCGAAGCGGTCGTCCTCCCAGTGCAGCGAGGTCAGCGATGCCACCGTGCACTCGCGCCGGCGCGGGTCGTGCCACAGGCGGCGGCCCTCGAGGGCCTGCCGCGTGACCCAGATGGGCAGCTGGTGGCTGACGACGACGGCCTCGTGGCCCCGGGCGGCGTCGCGTGCCGCGGCGATGCCCTCGAGCATGCGCGAGACCTGCCGCCGGTACGGCTCCCCCCAGGACGGACGGAACGGGTTCCACAGCAGGGGCCAGTGGGACGGCCGCCTCAGGGAGCCGTCGCCGACCCCGAAGGTCAGGCCCTCGAAGCGGTTCTCGGCCTCGAGGAGGCGCTCGTCGGTCGCGACGGCGACGTCGAACGCGGCGGCGATGGGCGCAGCCGTCTCCTGCGCGCGCAGCAGCGGCGAGGCGACGACGTGCACGACGTCGTGGCGGGGCGCGCCCGCCGGACCGGAGCCGCCGAGGTGGTCGGCCACCCGGCGCGCCATCGCCTGACCGCGCTCGGACAGGCGGAAGCCGTCGAGCCGGCCGTAGAGGACGCCGCCGGGGTTGTGCACCTCGCCGTGGCGCAGCAGGTGGACGGTGGTCGTGGTCACCGGGGGCATGTCCCCAGTATCGCTCATCCCCGGAGCGATCACGGACGGCTGTGAGGAGGGTCTCAGTCCTCGCGCGGGCCTTCGGCGATCCGCTCCATGACGCGGCCCAGGACCCGGAAGTCCTCGTCCGACAGCAGGTCGACGAGGTGCGTGCGCACCGCGCCGACGTGTCCGGGCGCGGTCCGGTCGAGCAGGTCGAAGCCGGCGGGCGTGAGGGTGCAGTTGATCCCGCGACCGTCGTCCTCGCAGGCGCGCCGCTCGACCAGGCCGCGGCGCTCCATGCGGGACACCGTGTGCGTGAGCCGGCTCCGCGAGTGCATGACGGAGGCCGCGAGCTCGGACATGCGGACCGTGCGGCGCGGCGCCTCGGACAGCCGGACGAGGATCTCGTACTCGCTCAGGGAGATGTCGGCGTCCGCGTCGAGCTGGCGGTTGAGGGCGTCCTGGAGGGCGGCGGTGCCGAGGAGGTACGCGCGCCACCAGCGCTGCTGCTCGGCGGTGAGCCAGCGCGTGCCCTCCGCGACCGCGGGGGCCGCCGTGCCGGGCGCATCCGTCCCGGGCGCATCCGTGCCGGGCGCCTCCGGGCCGGGGGCCGTCGGGTCGGACGTCGTCGTCATGCCGCACCTCCTTCGCCGCCGAACCGTAACAGGGGGGCTTGCGCCCGCCCCACCACTGTAGTACAACTATCAACTAGTTAGTTGACGCTTCAACTTCGGACACCGCCGCCGGCGGTTGCCGCACCAGCCCGCCCGAGAGGAACACCACCATGAGCGAGACCCTCACCACTCTGCCCACCGGCCTGACCGCCGGCACCTGGGCGATCGACGCCTCCCACTCCGAGGCGGCCTTCACGGTGCGCCACGCCGGCATCGCCAAGGTCCGCGGCACCGTCGCGATCACCGACGGCACCATCACCGTCGGCGAGGACCTCGCCGTCTCCGCGGTCGCCGCGACCCTCGACCCCGCCACCATCGACACCCGCGACGCCAACCGCGACGGCCACCTCAAGAGCGCCGACTTCTTCGAGGTCGAGACCTACCCGACGTGGTCCTTCACCTCCACCTCCGTCCGCCCGGCCGGCGACGACTACGTCGTCACGGGTGACCTCACGATCCACGGCGTGACGAAGTCCGTCGAGCTGAAGACGGAGTTCAACGGCACCGCGACCGACCCGTTCGGCAACCCGCGCGCCGGGTTCTCCGCCGCCACGGAGATCTCCCGCAAGGACTTCGGCCTGACCTGGAACGCCGCGCTGGAGACCGGTGGCGTGCTCGTCTCGGACACCGTGAAGATCTCGCTCGAGGTCTCGGCCATCCGCCAGGCCTGAGCCGCCTCCCGCGTCGCCTCGCCGCGACCGGGTAGCAGCCGTCGGACGCCCCGCGACCGACACCGACGCCGTCGGACCTCCCCCCGGGTCCGGCGGCGTCGTGCTGCCCGGGCAGGGGCGTCACGTCGTCGTGCCGCCCGGGCGGCCCTTCACGTCGTCGCGCTGCGGGTCTGCTGGTGGAACGCGAGGATCTGCAGCTCCCGGGCCAGGTCGACGGACCGGACGTCCACGCCGTCCGGCACGCGCAGCACCCGGGCGGCGAACGTCAGGATGCTGCGCACGCCCGCCGTGACGAGCCGGTCCGCGACCTCCTGGGCCACCCCGGCCGGCGTCGCGAGCACCGCGACCGTCGCACCCTCCCGGGCCACGACATCCTCGAGGGACGCCGCGGGCTCGACGACCAGGTGCCCGACCCGCGTGCCCACGACGTCCGGTGCCGCATCGAGCAGCGCCGCCACCCGGAAGCCCTGACCGCCGTCGGCCTCGTAGTCCTGCACGTACGTCGCGAACGCCTGACCCAGGTTCCCGACGCCGACGATGACGACGGCGAGGTCGCGGGTGAGCCCCAGGGCGGCGGCCACCTGCGCGCGCAGGTGCGCCACCTCGTACCCCACGCCCCGCACGCCGTGCGACCCCAGGTAGGACAGGTCCCGGCGCAGCTGGGCGGGGCCGACCCCCGCGAGCGCGGCGAGCTCCCCGGACGACGTCCGCGGCGTCCCCCGCCCGACCAGCTCGTCCAGCGCCCGCAGGTAGATCGGGAGGCGGGCGACCGTGGCCGGGGGCACCGGCGTCACGGGCGGCTCCCCAGGGCCCGGCGCACCCGCTCGGGGTCCACACGCCAGAAGCCCACCTGCACGTCGTCGACCGTCACCACGGGGACGTACTCCCCGTAGCGGGCCTGGAGCCCGGGGTCGGTGTCGATGTCGACCTCCGTCCACCCGAGGTCCGCGGGTACGACGGCGGCGAGCACGTCGCGGGCGTCGTCGCACAGGTGGCAGCCGGCCCGTCCGTAGAGGACGACCCGGCCCGCCGGGGCGCCGTCCGCTGCAGGAGAGCTCACGTCCCCAGCCTAGGGCGCCGTCGCGCGGCGGGGCGCGGCGGGTGGTGGGTGAGCGGAGGGCGGGTGGGCACGGCGGTCGGGCCCGCCGATACAGTGACGGGGTGGCGCAGCCGACCGACGAGTTCGAGGTGCACCCGTACGGTCCCGACGAGCTCGAGCAGGACGTCGAGGAGCACGGTCGCGCCGCGGCGCGCGCCGCCGTGGAGGAGGAGGGCATCCCCGACCCGGCGCCGCCGGTGGCCGCGTTCTTCGACCTCGACAACACGATCATCCGCGGCGCCAGCGCGTTCCACCTCGCCGTGGGCCTGCGCCGCCGGGGGTTCGTCTCGATCAGGGACATCGCGCAGGTCGCCCGCCAGCACCTCCGTTACCTGGCGTTCGGGGAGAACCTCAAGGACATCGCGGACATCCGCTCCCGGGCGCTGAGCGTCGTGGCCGGGCGGTCCGTCGCCGACATCACCTCGATCGGCGAGGAGGTCTGGGACGAGGTGCTGTCGCTGCGGATCTTCCCCGGGGCGCAGGCGCTCCTGTCCGACCACCTCGCCCGGGGGCACCAGGTCTGGATCATCACGGCGAGCCCCATCGAGATCGGCCGGCTCATCGGCAGCCGCCTCGGGGTGACGGGCGCGCTCGGCACCGTCGCGGAGCACAAGGACGGGATCTACACCGGGCGCCTCATCGGTGACCTCATGCACGGCGCCGCGAAGGCACGCGCGGTGGACGAGCTGGCCCGCACCGAGGGCCTGGACCTCGAGGACTGCTACGCCTACGGCGACTCCACGAACGACCTGCCGATCCTCTCCGCCGTGGGCCACCCGTTCGCCATCAACCCCGACGTCCGGCTGCGCCGCCACGCGGCCGAGCACGGCTGGCCCGTCCACGAGTTCCGCGGCCGGCGGCGGACCGCGGCCCGGCGGGGCGTGCAGACGGCGAGCGTCGCCGGGTTCCTGTGGGTCGCACGCCTGGCGTTCCGGACGGTGCAGCGGCGCCTCGGGGGCTGACGCCGCCGTCGGCCGGGAGCGCCGAACCCTCGGCGGCCGCCGAGAGCGGCCGGCGAGA
>NZ_AXCW01000161.1 GCF_000603945.1 Actinotalea ferrariae CF5-4
CCGGCCCGCGACGGGTCGACCGCCTGCGCCATGGCCGCCGCCGCGCCCACCGCGGCGAACGCCTGGGCGCCGGACTCGACGAGCCCCGCGCCCGTGGCGAGCCCGGGGTGGCGGATGACGCCGTACGCGGCGATGAGCAGGACGAGCGCCACGATCCCGCGCGCGAAGGTCGCCCCACCGCCGATGCGGTCGGCGAGGCGACCCGCCGGCGTCGCGACGACCATGAAGGGCAGGGCGAAGAGGGCGTAGCTGAGCCCGATGAGCAGCGTGCTCGCGTCGAGGTCCGCGAGGTAGCGCGGCCACACGGCGTCGTAGGCGCCGATCGGCACGTAGACCGCGACGGCGAGCACGACGGCGCCGAGGACCCGGCGCGAGCGGAGCAGGTCGAACGCGAGCGCGGGCGGCACCGGGGCGCCGTCGTCCGCGACCGGCTCCCGCAGCCGTACCCCGACGACGACGGCGCCCACCGCCGCGAGGACCGCCGCGGCGGCGAAGACCGTGGCCGGGTCGGTCCAGGCGAGGGCGGCCGAGGCCAGGAGCGGACCGATGGCCAGGCCGCCCAGCTCCGCGGTGCCCAGCCGGCCGAGCGCCTCGCCCGCACGCAGCGGGGCGAGGCGGACCAGCAGCCCGGCGGCGGCCGGCAGGTACAGGCCGAGCCCCACGCCCGAGACCGCGCGGGCGGCCACGAGGTGCCAGGCCTCGGTCGCCAGGGCGGACGCGGCGAGGGAGAGCGCCACGAGGGTCAGGGCCACGACCGCCATGCGGCGCACGTGACCCCGGTCGGCCTGCGGGGCGAGCAGGAGCTCGGTCACGAGGGCGGCGCCGAAGCCCGCCGCCGCGACGAGCCCGAGGCTGCCCGTCGACAGGCCGAGGGACTCCTGCAGGGCCGGGAAGAGGGGGAACAGCACCATCGTGCCACCCGCGGCGACGACCATGCCGAGGTAGGCCGTGCCCGTGCCGGGGGTCCTGCCGAGGCGGGTAAACGGTGCTGTTGTACGCATGGACAACAAAGGTAGCGGTTCTTGTCCACCTGGACAACAGCACCCGCTAGGCTGCGCCCGTGACCGTCTCCCGCAAGTCCGCCGAGGACCGGCGCGAGGAGCTCGTGCGGGCCGCGATCGCGCTGGTCGCACGCAAGGGCTTCGCCGCCGTGACCCTGCGCGACGTCGCCGCCGAGGTCGGTGTCGCGCACGGCCTCATCCGGCACTACTTCCCGTCCCGCGAGGCGCTCCTCGCGGCGGCGTTCGACCGGGCGGTGCGGGACGAGCTCGCCCAGCTCCCGCCGACGGTCGACGACCCGCTCGTCGCGCTCGCGGACTGGTGCACGTCGTCGGTGGAGGTCCACTACCTGGTGTGGATCGACGCCTGGGCGGAGGCGCCGCGTGACCCCGAGCTCGCCACGGCGCTCCGCGCCCACCACCTGGCGCTGGACCAGCACACGGCAGGCCTGCTGCGGCGTGCCTGCGCGGCGGGGGGCGGCCGGTGCGACGACCCGGACGACGCGGCGCGCCAGCTGACCGCGATGCTCGACGGACTCGCCGTGCAGCTGCACGTGCTGCGCGTCCTCACCCCGGACGAGCACGACCGGGTGGCCCTGGCCCACGCCGAGCGCCTCCTCGCGCTGCGGCCGGGAACCCTGGCCCGGGCGGTATCGTCCGGCTGAGCCGTGTGCGGTGCGCGCGGCGGCGGGGGACGGCGGACCGGGCTGACGAGAGCGCACGCGGTGCGCCGGTCCGGGACGGGACGGGAGGCGGAGCACGATGTCGGGCTCGCAGACCGCCCTGAAGGAGGCGAACCGCGCCGCCGTCGTCGAGGTCCTGCGGCGCCACGGCGGGCTGACCCAGGTCGAGCTCGCGGGGGCGACCGGGCTCTCCGCCGCGACCGTCTCCAACATCGTCCGGGAGCTGTCCGGCTCCGGGCTGCTCGAGGTGCGCAACACGGTCCGCTCCGGCCGCCGCGCCCAGCTCGTCACCCTGGCGCACCGGACCGGCATCGCGCTCGGCGTCCACATCGGCCTGCGGCACCTGCGCGTCGCCGTGGCGGACACGCGTCACGAGGTGCTCGCCGAGCAGACCCTGCCGCTGCCCTTCGAGCACCGCATCGACACGACGCTCGACCGCGCCGCGCGGCTGCTGTCCGAGCTGCTGGACCGGGTGGGCGGCGACGAGGAGGAGATCCTCGGCGTCGGTGTGGGCGTGCCCGCACCGGTCGACGCGTCCACCGGCGTGATCTCCGTGCCCGGGATCATGCGCGGCTGGGACGACGTCGCGATCGGCCACGTCATGACCAAGCGGCTGGGCCGGCCGGTGCTCGTCGACAACGACGCGAACCTCGGGGCCCTCGCGGAGAGCCGACTGGGCGCGTCCCGGCCGTTCCAGGACTCGGTCTACGTCCGCGCGTCCTTCGGGACCGGTGCGGGCGTCATGATCGCGGGACGGCTGCACCGCGGCTTCGCCGGCACGGCGGGCGAGATCGGGCACGTGCAGGTGGACCCGACCGGGGACATCTGCCTGTGCGGGAGCCGCGGCTGCCTCAACATGGTCGTCGGCGCCCAGCAGCTGCTCGCCTCCCTCCGCGCGAGCCGCGGCCCCCTCACCCTCCAGGACCTCGTGACGCTGGCGAACGACGGCGACCCGGGCTGCCGGCAGGTGGTCGAGGACGCGGGTGCGACGATCGGCACCGTCGTGGCGGGGCTCTCCGTGGCGCTCAACCCGCAGTGCGTCGTCGTCGGCGGGGAGCTCGCCGACACGGGGGAGGTGCTCGTGGGGCCGGTCCGCGAGGCGATCCGCCGCCGCGTGCTGCCCAACCACATCGCGCCGCTCGAGGTGGTGCGGGGGGAGCTCGGTCAACGGGCGGAGGTCATGGGGGCGGTCATGCTGGTGCTGGAGTCGGCGGACGTGCCGACGACCGTCCTCGACGTCCCCGCGCTCGCGAGCGCGTCGGAATGAGGCGGGGGAGTGTGCTCGTGCCCGAAGGCGTGCAGGAGGAGACGGTGGTTCCCATGACGACGGACGGTCTCGGGGCGTGGTCCCGCACACCGGTGCTGTCCCTGCGCCAGGTGACCCGGCGCTACCGGCGCGTCGAGGCGCTGGACGCCGTCGACCTGGACGTCCACGCGCGGGAGGTGGTCGCGCTCGTCGGGGACAACGGGGCGGGCAAGTCCACGCTCGCCCGCGTCGTCGCCGGCGTCGAGCAGCCGGACGCGGGCTTCGTGGAGATGGACGGCGCCCCGGTGACGATCTCCTCGCCGGGCGCCGCCCACGCGCTGGGGATCGCGACCGTCTTCCAGGATCCCGCGCTGTGCGACAACCTCAGCGTCGTCGCGAACCTCTTCCTCGGCCGCGAGCTGCGCGTGCGACCCGGGGGGCCGCTCGACGAGGAGCGCATGGTCCGGGAGGCCCGGCAGATCCTCGACGACCTCACGACCGGGATCACGTCGGTTCACCGGACGGTGAACGAGCTGTCGAACGGCCAGCGCCAGGCCATCACGATCGCCCGCGCGATGATCACCCGCCCGCGGGTCGTGGTGCTCGACGAGCCGACCGCGGCGCTCTCGGTCGTCCAGACGGCGGAGGTGCTGCAGCTCGTCACGCGGCTGCGGGAGATGGGGCTGGGTGTCGTGCTCATCAGCCACGACCTGGCCGACGTGCTGGCCGTCGCCGACCGGGTCGAGGTGCTGCGCCACGGGCGCAACAACGGCTCCTTCGACGCCGCGTCCTCCTCCCAGGAGGAGATCGTGGCCGCGATCACCGGGGCCCCCGGGGCCCGGGGGCGCGCCTTCCGCTGAACGGGCTCGTGCGGGGTTCCGCCGCCGCCTGGCCCCGCGCGCCACGTCACCGGCGATGCTGCTTGGCTTCACACGATGATGACAAAGCGGCAGCAAGACCCAACGGTCACGAGTCCGGTTACGTTTTCGTCACGGTCTTGAGTTCTTGGCTTCATTGGTTGACGCCAACGCCCGCCAGTCCCTAGCGTCTCCTCCAGCCGGCGACGCCGCCGGTGGCACCCGGTCCGCCGGGCGTCCCGAACCGGCACGCGCCGGACGTCTCAGTGCACTGCCGCACGAGAAGGGCTGGACATGTCGACCGCACCGGTCATCCTCGAGATGCGTTCGATCACGAAGACCTTCCCCGGCGTGCGCGCCCTGGACGAGGTGAGCCTCACCGTCCACGCCGGCGAGATCCACGCGATCTGCGGCGAGAACGGGGCCGGGAAGTCGACCCTCATGAAGGTGCTCTCGGGCGTGTACCCCCACGGCACGTACGAGGGCCAGGTCGTCTACGAGGGCGCCGAGGTCCGCTTCCACGACATCCGGGCCAGCGAGGCCGCGGGCATCGTGATCATCCACCAGGAGCTCGCGCTCATCCCCGAGCTGTCGATCGTGGAGAACATCTTCCTCGGCAACGAGGTCCGCGGGCCCTTCGGCATCGACTGGGAGACCGCCCGGGCGCGGGCCGTCGAGCTCATGGCGCGGGTCGGCCTCGACGCGTCGCCGGACGACCAGATCAAGAACATCGGCGTCGGGAAGCAGCAGCTGGTCGAGATCGCCCGGGCCCTGGCCAAGGACGTCCGCCTGCTCATCCTCGACGAGCCGACGTCGGCCCTCAACGAGGACGACTCGGCCCACCTGCTGGACCTGCTGCGGGGCCTGCGCGCCAAGGGCCTGACCTGCATCATGATCTCCCACAAGCTCAACGAGATCACCGACGTCGCCGACGCGATCACGATCATCCGGGACGGCCGCTCGGTCGAGACCCTGAGCAGCGGCGGGGGCCAGGTCAGCGAGGACCGGATCATCCAGGGGATGGTCGGCCGGGCGCTGGAGTCGCGCTTCCCGGAGCGGCACCCGTCCATCGGCGAGACGTTCTTCGAGGTGCGGGACTGGACCGTGGAGCACCCGCAGGTCCCGGGACGCCTCGTGTGCAAGGGCTCGAGCTTCCACGTCCGCCGGGGCGAGATCGTCGGCTTCGCCGGGATCATGGGCGCCGGCCGCACCGAGCTCGCCCGGTCCCTCTTCGGTCGCACCTACGGCCGCTACCTGCGCGGGCAGATCCTCAAGGACGGGACGCCGATCGAGGCCCACACCGTCCAGCAGGCCATCGACCACGGCATCGCGTACGTCCCGGAGGACCGGAAGGCCCTGGGTCTGAACCTCCTCGACAGCATCGAGGACACGGTGGTCGCGGCGGCGCTGGAGAAGGTGGCGGAGCGGGGCGTCATCGACGGCACGCGCGTCCACCAGGCCGCCGAGCGGTACCGCCGGTCCCTCAACGTCAAGACGCCGTCGGTCCGGGTGGGCGTCTCGAAGCTCTCCGGCGGCAACCAGCAGAAGGTGCTGCTCGGCAAGTGGATGTTCACCGAGCCGGACCTGCTCATCCTCGACGAGCCGACGCGGGGCATCGACGTCGGCGCGAAGTACGAGATCTACGGCCTCATCCACCGCCTCGCGGACGCGGGCAAGGGCGTCGTCGTCATCTCCTCCGAGCTCCCGGAGCTCCTCGGTCTCTGCGACCGCATCTACACCCTCTTCGAGGGCTCCATCACCGGCGACGTCGACCACGACGACGCCACGCAGGAGAACCTCATGCGACTCATGACCGGCGCGTCGTCGGTCATGTCCAACTGACGCAGGCGAAGGACAGACACGACGATGAAGTCACTGGGGCAGATCTTCAGCGGGGGAGCACGCCAGTTCGGCATGGTCTTCGCCCTGCTCGCACTGGTACTGGCGTTCCAGGTGTGGACGGGCGGCAAGGTGCTGACGTCCACCAACATGCAGAACATCATCAACGGCAACTCGTACGTGCTGATCCTCGCGATCGGCATGGTGCTGGTGATCATCGCGGGGCACATCGACCTCTCGGTCGGGTCCGTCGCCGCGGTGACCGGCATCATCGTCGCCCTCGCCATCCGTGACTGGGGCTTCCCGTGGTGGGCCGGCATCCTGCTGGGGCTCGGGGTGGGGGCTGTGATCGGCGCCTGGCAGGGCTTCCTCGTGGCCTACGTCGGCATCCCGGGCTTCATCACGACGCTCGCGGGCATGATGCTGTTCCGCGGTGCGAACCAGGCGATCGGGCAGTCCAACACGATCCCGGTCCCGGACGAGATCCAGTACCTCGGCGCGGGCTACCTGCCCGAGTGGGGTCCGGGCACGGGCCTGAACAACTCGACCCTGCTGCTCGGCGTCGTCGCCATCGCGGCGCTGGTGTGGCGCGAGAGCCGGCGGCGCGCCTCCGAGCGCCGGCTCGGCGCGGAGCCGGTGCCGATGTGGGCCGTCGTGACGCGCGTCGCCATCCTCTCCCTCGTGATCGTGGGCCTGACGTACGTGTTCGGCTCGGGCCGGGTCGGCACGTCCTTCCCGGTGGCCGGGGTGATCCTGCTGGTCCTGGCGCTGGTCTACGCCTTCGTCAGCAACCGGACGATCACCGGGCGGCACGTCTACGCCGTGGGCGGCAACCGGGCGGCCGCCGCGCTGTCCGGCGTCAACATCAAGCGGACGAACTTCTTCGTCATGCTCAACATGTCGGTGCTGGCCTCGCTGGCGGGCATCGTCTTCATCGGCCGGTCCACCGCGTCCGGCCCGTTCGACGGCACCAACTGGGAGCTCGACGCGATCGCCGCCGTCTTCATCGGCGGGGCGGCCGTCTCCGGCGGCGTCGGCACCGTGGTCGGCTCGATCATCGGCGGCCTGGTCATGGCGGTGCTCAACAACGGCCTGCAGCTCATGGGTGTCGGGTCGGACAGCACGCAGATGATCAAGGGCCTGGTGCTCCTCGCCGCCGTCGCGTTCGACGTCTACAACAAGACCCAGGGGCGGCCGTCGATCATCGGGCTCCTCCTGCAGAACCGGCGGCGCCAGACCCTGCTCGAGGGCGGCACCGCGGACCCCGCTGTGCCGGACGCCCCGGCCCCGGAGCCGGCCACGAGGAGCTGACCCGCGCGGCCGCCCGCCGCTGACGACGACCCACGACCCCGATCCCGACCGTCCCGCCGGCACCGCGCCGGTGGGTCGGCCGAGCACACCCTGGAACGGCCGCCGGTCGCTCCCACCGGAACGGCGTGCGCCGTTCCCACCAGGACGGCTCCGCCGCTCCCACCCCCGTACGACCCGCCCGTGCACCGACGCGCGGACGGTCACCACCGCACCGGTCGGTGCACGAAGGAAAAGGACGAACCACTGATGAGAAGGACCACGTTCGCACTGGCCGCCACGGCCATGGCAGGCGCCCTCGTCCTCACGGGCTGCGGCGACGGCGGCCGCGAGGGCGGCACGACTGACGCCGGTGCCGGTGCGGAGGAGGAGGCCGGCTTCGCGGCCGACGCCACCATCGGCGTGGCGCTGCCGCAGAAGACGTCGGAGAACTGGGTGCTCGCCGAGGAGCTGTTCAACGAGGGGCTGCGCGAGGCCGGCTTCGAGCCCATCGTGCAGTTCGCCAACGGCGGCGTCACCGAGCAGCAGAACCAGATCCAGGCGATGGTCGAGCAGGGCGCCGAGGTCATCGTCGTCGGCGCGATCGACGGCTCGCAGCTCGGCACGCAGCTCGAGGCGGCCAAGGACGGCGGCGCCTACGTCATCGCCTACGACCGGCTGGTGAAGAACACCGAGGCGGTCGACCTGTACGTGGCCTTCGACAACTTCCAGGTCGGCGTGCTCCAGGGCACGGCGCTCCTCGAGGGCCTCGCCGAGCGCAAGGGCGAGGGCCCCTACAACATCGAGCTCATCGCCGGCTCCCCGGACGACGCCAACTCGACGCCGTTCTTCGAGGGCGCCATGAGCGTCCTGCAGCCGCGGATCGACGACGGCACGCTCGTCGTCGTCTCGGGCCAGACGACGTTCGAGCAGGTCGCCACGCAGGGCTGGAAGGCGGAGAACGCCCAGCGCCGCATGGACACGATCCTGTCCGGCTCCTACGCGGACACCGAGCTGCACGGCGTCCTGTCGCCCAACGACACGCTCGGCCGCGCGGCGCTCACCGCCGTGGCGCAGGCCGGCAAGGAGACCCCGGTCGTCACCGGGCAGGACTCCGAGGTCGAGTCCGTGAAGTCGATCGTCGCGGGCGAGCAGTACTCGACGATCTACAAGGACACCCGTGAGCTGGTCGCCCAGACCATCGCCACGATCAAGGCCCTCCAGGCGGGCGAGGAGGCCGACGTCAACGACACCGAGTCCTACGACAACGGCGTCAAGGTCGTCCCGGCCTACCTCCTCACGCCGCTCATCGTCACCCAGGAGAACGCGGCCGAGGTGTACGAGAACGACGAGAGCCTGTTCCCGCTCACCCAGGGCTGAGCACGCTGGCGTACGCAGCACCGCCGACGGCGCGGAGGACCCCAGGGCCCTCCGCGCCGTCGGCGCGTGCAGGAGGGGCGCCGTCGGCGCGCCATCTTCCGAGACGCACGTCACATACCGCCGGGGCGCCCCGTGACAAAGGTCTCAGGTGCAGACGACTCGCCCTCCCTAGCGTGGGTCCCAGGAACCGCGACGCACGAACGGCGATTCCGTGGACGAGGACGTGCGGGGCAACGGAGCCTCCGCGCGCGACGCAGACGCAGGAGGCGAAGATGTCCACCACCACCGCCCGTCCGACGGGCACGAGCACCACGACGGTCTTCCAGGAGGAGGTCGTCACCCGGCCCGCAGCCCGCTACGCGCTGGCCTTCGGCCGGATCGTCATCGGCTGGATCTTCCTCTGGGCCTTCGTCGACAAGCTCTTCGGCCTGGGCTACGCGACGCCGGCCGAGCGGGCGTGGATCAACGGCGGGACCCCGGCCCAGGGCTACATCGGCGGCGCCGAGGGGCCGTTCGCGGGCTTCTTCCAGTCCGTGTTCCAGAACCCGTTCGGCGACATCCTCTTCATGGTCGGCCTGCTCGGCATCGGCCTGGCGATGACGCTCGGCATCGGGCTCAAGGTCGCCGCGGTCTCCGGCACCCTCCTCATGGTCTTCATGTGGATGACGCAGATCCCGTGGGTCATCGGTGGCAACAACCCCGTGACGACCTCCCACTGGGTCGAGGCGGCCCTGCTCATCATCGCGGCCACGACCCTCGCCGGTGACACGGCGGGTCTGGGTCGCCCCTGGGGCCGCATCGTCGGCAACAGCTGGCTGCGCTGACAGGACGGCGACGGCGCAGATCCCCGCGGGGGTCTGCGCCGTCGCCGTGCCGGGCGTGGGTCAGGCGGCCAGGGCCAGCGCGCCCCGGCGGGCGGGGACGCGGACGGTCCGACGGCGCCCGACGGCGAGCGCGGTCGCCACG
>NZ_AXCW01000162.1 GCF_000603945.1 Actinotalea ferrariae CF5-4
GCCGCAGCGGCCGGCGCCGTCGCGGTGCTCACCGACGACGACGGCGCGGCCCGCCTGCGCGCGTCGGGCGGCCCGGCGGCGGACCTGCCGGTCCTCGTCGTCGATGACCCGCGGGAGCGCCTGGGCGAAATCTCGGCCTGGGTCTACGGCCGGCCGGCCCGGGACGTCACGACCGTCGGCGTGACGGGGACCAACGGCAAGACCACGACCAGCTACTTCGTCGAGGCGGCGCTCCGGGCCGTGCACGAGCGGACCGCCGTCATCGGCACGGTTGAGCTGCGCGTCGGCGACGAGGCGATCGAGAGCCCGCGCACGACGGTCGAGGCGCCGGTCCTGCACGGGCTCTTCGCGCTCATGCGCGAGCGCGGCGTCACGGCGTGCTCGATGGAGGTGTCCTCGCACGCCCTGGCCCTGGGGCGGGTGGGCGGCCTCGAGCTCGACGTCGCCGGCTTCACCAACCTGCAGTGGGACCACCTGGACTTCCACGGGGACATGGAGGGGTACTTCGCGGCGAAGGCGAGCCTCTTCGCGCCCGGACGCACCCGGCGCGCCGTCGTCTGCGTCGACGACGCGTGGGGCGCGCGCCTCGCGGCGGAGCTGCGCTCCGGCGGGGTCATCCCCGTCGACGCGGTCGCGACGCGCCCGGACGCCGTGGGCGGTGCCGACGCCGACTGGCGCGTCACGGACGCCAGCGTCGGGCTGGACGGCGTCGGCTCGTCCTTCACCCTGACCGGTCCCGACGGCACCTCGATCGGCGCCGCGAGCCCGCTGCCGGGGCTCGTCAACGTGTCCAACGCGGCGGTGGCGGTCGTGCTAGCCCTGCGCGCGGGCGTGCCCCTCGACGTGGCGGCCGCGGCCGTGAGCGGCGCGCCGGCGATCCCCGGCCGCATGGAGCGCGTCGTCGAGCGGGGCGGGACCCACCCGCTCTGCCTGGTCGACTACGCCCACACGCCGGACGCGCTCACGCTGGCCCTCGAGGCCGTCCGCCCGATCACACCCGGGCGCCTCCTGATCGTCCTCGGGTCCGACGGCGACCGGGACCGCGGCAAGCGCCCCGTCATGGGTCAGATCGCCGCGCGCCTGGCGGACGTCGTCGTCGTCACGGACGAGAACCCGCGGTCCGAGCCGCCGGAGGAGATCCGCGCGGCGATCCTCGGCGGGGCGCTCCAGGAGCGGCCCGACGGCACCGACCTGCACGAGTCCGACTCCCGGGCGGACGCCATCCGGCTCGCCCTCGACCTCGCCCGTCCGGAGGACACCATCATCGTCACCGGCAAGGGCCACGAACCGACGCAGGAGATCGCCGGGGTGTTCCACCGCTACAACGACCGGGACGTGTTCCTCGCCGCCACCGGGGGGCAGGCGTGATCCGGCTGACGGCCGCGGAGGTCGCCGAGCTCGTCGACGGGCAGGTCGCCGGCGACGGCGAGGCGGCGGTGACCGGCGACGTCGTCGTCGACTCGCGCCTCGTCGGGCCGGGCGCGCTCTTCGTCGCCCTGGCGGGGGAGCAGGTCGACGGGCACGACTACGCCGCGCGCGCGGTCGCCGCCGGGGCGTCGGTCGTCCTGGCGACCCGCCCGGTGACCGACGACGACGGCGCGCCCCTGC
>NZ_AXCW01000163.1 GCF_000603945.1 Actinotalea ferrariae CF5-4
CTCGGTCGTCCTCGTCGACGACGTCGTGGCCGCGCTGGGCGCCCTGGCCCGCGGCGTCCTGGGCCGGCTGCGGCGCACGGGGGAGCTCCGCGTCGTCGCCATGACGGGCTCGGTCGGCAAGACCACGACGAAGGACCTCCTCGCGCAGGTCCTGTCCGCCTCGGGCCCGACCGTGTGGCCGGAGAAGTCCTTCAACAACGAGATCGGCCTGCCGCTGACCGTCCTGCGCACGGACACCCGGACGCGGTTCCTCGTCCTGGAGATGGGGGCGAGCGGGCTCGGGCACATCGCCTACCTCACGGACATCGCGGCGCCGGACGTGGCGGCCGTGCTCGTCGTCGGCTCCGCGCACCTCGGCGAGTTCGGCGGGGTCGAGGCGATCCAGCAGGCCAAGAGCGAGATCGTCACGGGGCTCGTCCCCGGGGGGACCGCGGTGCTCAACGTCGACGACCCGCGGGTCCGGGCGATGGCCCCGCTCTCGCCCGGGCCGGTCGTCTTCTTCGGCGAGAGCGAGCGCGCCGCCGTCCGCGCCACGGACGTGCGCCTGGACCCGGAGGGCCGGGCGAGCTTCCGCCTCGTCGTGGGCGACCTGCCGGGCGCTCCCGACCGGACGGGCGAGCCCGCCGGCCCGGTGGAGGCCGACGTTCACCTGCGCCTCGTGGGCGAGCACCACGTCACCAACGCGCTCGCCGCCGCCGCCTGCTGCCTGTCGCTCGGCCTCACGGTCGGCGAGGTGGCCGAGCGCCTCGGCGAGGCGACGGCCCTGAGCCCGCACCGCATGCAGGTGGTCGAGCGCCCCGACGGCGTGACGGTCATCGACGACTCCTACAACGCCAACCCGGACTCGGTCCGCGCGGCGCTCAAGGCGCTGGCCGTGCGGGCCCGGGCCGGGCGGCGGAGCATCGCGGTCCTGGGGGAGATGCTCGAGCTCGGGGACGAGCACGTCGAGGCCCACGACGCGGTCGGCCGGCTCGCCGTGCGCCTGGACATCCACCGCCTGGTGGTCGTCGGCGAGGGCGCCCGCGCCATGCACATGGGTGCCCTCCAGGAGGGGTCCTGGGGCGAGGAGTCGCGGCTCCTGCCCGACGTCGAGGCGGCGTACGCGTGGCTGCAGGAGGAGATGCGGCCCGGTGACGTGGTGCTCGTGAAGTCCTCGCACGGATCGGGGCTGTGGCGCCTCGGGGACCTGCTCACCGGGGCCGACGACGGGATGCCCGCGGAGGCGCCTCGATGATCGCCGTCCTCCTGTCGGGCGGGCTCGCGCTGGTCATCGCGCTCCTGGGCACGCCGCTGTTCATCCGGTTCCTGGTGCGCCGCCAGTACGGGCAGTTCATCCGCCAGGACGGGCCGACCGCGCACTTCACCAAGCGCGGGACGCCGACGATGGGCGGCGTCGTCATCATCGGCGCGACGCTGCTGGGGTTCGCCGGCTCGAGCATCATCACCGGGAACGTGCCGAGTGCGTCCGCGCTGCTGCTGCTGTTCCTCATGACCGGCCTGGGGTTCGTCGGGTTCCTCGACGACTACATCAAGATCTCCCGGCAGCGGAGCCTGGGTCTGCGCGCCCGCTGGAAGATCGTCGGCCAGGGGCTCGTCGGCGTCACCTTCGCCGTGGCGGCGCTGCAGTTCCCCAACGACAACTTCCGGACCCCCGCCTCGACGAAGATCTCCTTCATCCGGGACACGAACCTGGACCTCGCGTTCGCCGGGGCGACGCTCGGGCTCATCCTCTTCGTCCTCTGGGCCAACTTCCTCATCACGGCCTGGTCCAACGCCGTGAACCTCACCGACGGCCTGGACGGGCTCGCGACCGGCACGTCGCTCATCGTCTTCGGCGCCTACGTCATCGTCGGGGTGTGGCAGTTCAACCAGCGCTGCTCCTCCCTGGCGTCGGCGGGACCGCGCTGCTACGAGGTGCGGGACCCGCTCGAGCTGGCCGTCGTGGCCGCGGCGATCACCGGGGCCTGCTTCGGGTTCCTGTGGTGGAACGCGTCCCCGGCGAAGATCTTCATGGGCGACACGGGGTCGCTGGCCCTCGGCGGTGCGCTCGCCGGCCTGTCGATCCTGTCCCGCACGGAGATCCTCGCCGCGATCATCGGTGGCCTCTTCGTCCTCGTCGTCCTCTCCGACGTCATCCAGATCGGCTTCTTCAAGATGACCGGCCGCCGGGTCTTCAAGATGGCGCCCCTGCACCACCACTTCGAGCTGTCCGGGTGGGGCGAGGTCACGATCGTCATCCGGTTCTGGATCATCGCGGGCCTCTTCGTCGCCGCCGGCATCGGGGTCTTCTACGCCGAGTGGGTGGCGGGCTGATGGCGGACGCCACCGGCCCCGTCGAGCTCTCCGGCGCGCGCGTCCTCGTCGCCGGGCTCGGCGTCTCCGGCCGGGCCGCGGCCCAGGTGCTGCGCGAGCGCGGTGCCGTGGTGACGACCCTCGACGACGACGCCCCGGACGCGGACCTGCGGGACGCGGCCGACGTCGACCTGGCCGGCCTCGACCTCGTCGTCACCTCGCCGGGCTGGGCCCCGGACCACCCCGTGCTCGCCGCCGCGGTCCGGCGGGGCGTCCCGGTGTGGAGCGAGGTCGAGCTGGCGTGGCAGGTCCGGGTGGACCGCGCCGCGGGCGGCGGTCCGGCGCCGTGGCTCGTCGTCACGGGGACGAACGGCAAGACGACGACCGTGAGCATGCTCGCCTCGGTCCTCGCGGCCGCGGGCCTCGACGCCCCGGCCGTCGGCAACGTGGGGACGCCGGTGGTCCAGGCGGCGACGGACCCCACGCACGACGTGCTCGCGGTGGAGCTGTCCAGCTTCCAGCTGCACTTCACGCACACGATGGCCGCCCGCGCCGCGGCCGTGCTCAACGTCGCCGAGGACCACCTGGACTGGCACGGCTCCTTCGAGCAGTACGCGGCCGCGAAGGCGCGCATCTACGAGCGCGTCGAGGTGGCGTGCGTGTACGGCACGGCCGACCCGGCGCTCGAGCGGATGGTCGAGCAGGCCGACGTGGCCGACGGTGCCCGGGCGGTCGGCGTGACCCTCGGCGCGCCCGCGCCGGGGCAGCTCGGCGTCGTCGACGGCATCCTCGTGGACCGGTCGTTCCACCTGCCGTTCGACGACCCCGCACGGCAGCGCTCGGCGGCGGAGCTCGGGACCCTCGAGGACCTGCGCCACCTCGCCGGCCCCGACGGCGAGCTCGCGCCCCACGTGGTGACCAACGCGCTGGCGGCCGCGGCCCTCGCCCGGGCGCAGGGCGTCCCGGCGTCGGCCGTGCGCGACGGCCTGCGGGCGTACCGGGCCGGGGCGCACCGTCGGGAGGTGGTCGCGGTCGTCGACGGCGTCTCGTACGTGGACGACTCCAAGGCGACGAACGCGCACGCGGCATCGGCGTCCCTGGGGCCGGCCGCCCCGGGCACGGTCGTGTGGATCGCGGGCGGCCTGGCCAAGGGCGCGCGCTTCGAGGAGCTCGTCGCCCAGCGGGCGGACCGCCTGCGCGCGGTCGTGCTCATCGGCACGGACCAGGAGCCGTGGACGGAGGCGCTCGCCCGACACGCGCCCGGAATCCCCGTGTCGATCGTGGACCCGGCACACACTGGCTCCGTGATGACCCACGCCGTGACGCAGGCCCGCGCCCAGGCCCAGCCGGGTGACACGGTGCTGCTCGCGCCCGCGTGCGCCTCCATGGACCAGTTCGACTCCTACGCGCACCGGGGCGACGCGTTCGCCGCGGCCGTCCGCGCGCTGGACGCGACCGGCTGAGGGCCGTGATGGCAGCAGCGGTCGGGACCCACGACGTCGAGGCCGCCCCGCGGCGGCGCCGTGCGGGTGGCGCGTGGGACAGCGCCGTGACGAGCTACTACCTCGTCGCGGGGGCCACGACGCTCCTGCTCACCATCGGCCTGGTCATGGTGCTGTCCAGCTCGAGCATCGACTCGCTCAGCGCCACCGGCGGGCAGTCGCCGTACGCGATCTTCGTCAACCACGCGCGGTTCGCCCTCGTCGGCGTCCCCCTCGCGGTGGTCGCGAGCCTGCTGCCCGTCCGGTTCTACCGCCGGATCGCCTGGCCGGCGCTCGGCCTGGCGCTCACCCTGCAGCTCCTCGTCATCCCGTTCGGCTACGAGGTCGGCGGCAACCGGGCGTGGTTCCGCCTCGGCAGCTTCACGGCCCAGCCCTCGGAGGCCGCCAAGCTGGCCCTGGCCGTCTGGCTGGCCGCGGTCCTGGCGACGAAGCGGCACCTCCTGCACCGCTGGCAGCACGTCGTGGTGCCCGCCGTCATCGGGGCGGGCGCCGTCCTCGCCCTCGTGCTCTACGGGCGGGACCTCGGGACGGCGATCGTCGTCCTCGTCCTCGTCGCGGGCGCCCTGTTCGTGGCGGGCGTGCCGATCCGGATGCTCGTGCTGGCAGGTCTCGTCGCGGCAGCGGGGGTCGCGGCGCTCGCGATGACCAACGACAACCGGGTCGGCCGCATCACCTCGTTCTTCTCCGGGGACTGCGACACCCAGGGCGCCTGCTACCAGCCCTTCCGGGGGGCGATCGCCCTGGCGTCCGGCGGCTGGACCGGGGTCGGCCTCGGCGAGAGCACCGAGAAGTGGTCCTACCTGCCCGAGGCGCACAACGACTTCATCTTCGCCATCATCGGCGAGGAGCTGGGCCTGCCGGGGACCCTGCTCGTCGTCGCGCTCTTCGGGGTGCTCGCGGTCGGGGTCACCCGCGTCGTGCGCCGGCACACGGACCCGTTCGTCCAGGTCGCCGCAGGTGCCATCGGGGCGTGGATCATCGGGCAGGCCGTCATCAACATGGGCGTCGTCGTGGGGCTGCTCCCCGTCATCGGCGTCCCCCTCCCGCTCGTCTCCGCGGGCGGCTCGGCCCTCGTGACGACCCTCCTCGCCCTCGGCGTCCTCCTCGCGTTCGCCCGCAACGAGCCGGGCGCCGCCGAGGCGCTGTCCGCGCGCGCCGTCACCGTCCGCCGGTCCCTGGCCGTCCTGTCCCGCAGAGGTGCCCGTGGTTGAGTCCGTCCTCCTCGCCGGCGGCGGGACCGCGGGGCACGTCAACCCGCTGCTCGCGGTGGCCGACGAGCTGCGCCACCGGGACGACCGGACCGGGATCGTCGTCCTGGGCACGGCCGAGGGGCTCGAGGCCGACCTGGTCCCCGCGCACGGCTACGAGCTCGTGACCGTGCCCCGCGTGCCGTTCCCGCGCCGCCCGACGGCGGACTGGTTCCGGTTCCCGTCGCGCCTGCGCGACGCGGTCGACGCCGCCGACGCGGCGATCGAGACCAGCGGCGCCCGGGTCGTCGTCGGCTTCGGGGGCTACGTCGCCACCCCCGCGTACCTGGCGGCGCGGCGACGTGGCGTCCCCGTCGTCGTGCACGAGCAGAACGCGCGACCCGGGCTCGCCAACCGGCTGGGCGCGCGGTGGGCCGCCGCCGTCGCGGTGACGTTCCCCGGGACGCCCCTGCGCAACGCCCAGGTCACCGGGCTGCCCCTGCGGCCGGACGTCCTGGCCCTGGCCGAGGGCCGGGCCGCCGACCCGGTCGGGGAGCGGGAGCGCGCCGCCGCCGAGCTGGGGCTCGACCCCGACCTGCCGACGCTGCTGGTCACCGGCGGCTCGCTCGGGGCCCGGAGCCTCAACGAGGCCGTGTCCGGCGCGGCCGCGGACCTGCTCCGCGCCGGCGTCCAGGTCCTGCACCTCACGGGGCGCGACAAGGCCGAGCCCGTGCGGGCCGCCGTCGCGCAGGCGGCGCGCGCCGGCCTCACCGCCCAGGCCGGGCGGTACCAGGTCCGTGAGTACCTGACGCGCATGCACCTCGCCCTGGCCGTGGCGGACCTGGTCGTCGCCCGTGCCGGTGCCGGCACCGTGTCCGAGCTCGCCGCGCTGGGCATCCCCGCCGTCTACGTCCCGCTGCCGATCGGCAACGGGGAGCAGCGCCTCAACGCCCGCCCGGTCGTCGACGCGGGTGGCGGGCTCCTCGTCGCGGACGCCGAGATGACCGCGGACCGGGTCCGCGACGACGTCCTCCCGCTCGTCACCGACGCCGGTCGGCTCGCGGAGATGGCCCAGGCGGCCGCGTCCGTCGGCGTCGTCGACGCGGCGGCCCGCGTGGCGGACCTGATCGAGGACGTGGCGACGTGACGGATGCGGACGGCAGCGAGCGCCTGCGGCTGGCGGACCTCGGGCGGACGCACCTGGTCGGCGTCGGCGGAGCCGGCATGTCGACCGTGGCCGCGCTCCTGCGGGCCCGCGGGGTGACGGTGTCCGGCTCGGACGCCAAGGAGGGCGCGACGACGACGGCCCTGCGCGCAGCCGGGGTCCGCGTGCACGTGGGCCACGCGGCGGCGCACGTGGAGGACGCCGACACCCTCGTCGTCTCGACCGCGATCCGCCCGACGAACCCCGAGCTGGTCCGGGCCCGAGAGCGGGGGATCCCGGTGCTCCACCGGTCCCAGGCCCTGGCGGCCCTCATGGACGACCGGCGGGCCGTGGCCGTCGCCGGCGCCCACGGCAAGACGACGACGTCGGCGATGATCGGCGTGACGCTCCTGCACGCGGGCCTGGACCCGTCCTGGGCCATCGGCGGGACGGTGCTGACGACCGACGGCCTCGAGCCGGCCGCCGCGGACGCCCTGGCGGGCGCCCGGCACGGCACGGGCGACGTCCTCGTGGCGGAGGCCGACGAGTCGGACGGCTCCTTCCTCGCGTACCGGCCGCACGTCGCCGTCGTCACGAACATCGAGCCGGACCACCTGGACCACTACGGCACGCGCGAGGCCTTCGAGGCGGCGTTCGTCCGGTTCGCCGGCCGCGTCGAGCCGGGCGGCTGGCTCGTCGCGTGCGCGGACGACGACGGCGCGCGTCGCCTCGCCGCCACCGCCCGGGAGGCGGGCGTCCGCGTGCGCACCTACGGCACGGCGCCCGACGCCGACGTCCGGGTCGGCCCGTGGACCGCGACCGCCGACGGCGGGTCCGTGTCCGTGACGGGGCCGGACGGCGAGGTCGTCGGGCTCGACCTCGCCGTGCCCGGGTCGCACAACGCGCTCAACGCCGCGGGGGCTTGGACGGCCGCGCGGCTGCTCGGGGTGGCCCCGGACGTCGCGGCGGCGGGCCTGGCCCTGTTCCACGGCACGGGGCGCCGGTTCGAGGACCGCGGCAGCGCGCACGGCGTCCGGGTGGTCGACGACTACGCGCACCACCCCACCGAGGTCGCCGCCCTGCTGGCGGCCGCGCGCCCGGTCGCCGGGAACGGCCGGGTGGTCGTGCTGTTCCAGCCGCACCTGTACTCCCGTACCCGGACCTTCGCGGACGAGTTCGCCGCGGCCCTCGCCGCGGCCGACGTCGTCGTCGTCACAGACGTCTACGCGGCACGGGAGGATCCCGACCCGGAGGTGACGGGTGCCTTGCTCACCGACCGGCTCGCCGCCGCCGGGCACCCCGCTGCGTCCTTCGTGGCGGACCGGGTCGAGGCGGCCCGGTCGGCGGGGCGGCTCGCGCGCCCGGGCGACCTCGTGCTCACGGTCGGGGCGGGCGACGTCACGGAGCTCGCCCCGACGGTCCTGGCGGCCGTCGGCGACGGCGCGGGAGGCGAGGGGCGATGAGGCCCCCG
>NZ_AXCW01000164.1 GCF_000603945.1 Actinotalea ferrariae CF5-4
CGACCGGCTCGAGGGAGGGCACAGCGGGACGGCCGGCGGCCGGGGGCGCGGCCGGTGCGCCGAACGAGGCCGGTGGGCCGCCGAGCGGGGGCGCCTGGGGAGCCGGGCGGTCGCCCTGGGGCTCCGGGAAGAACTGGTTCACAGCGGCCCTCTCGTCCATGGTCGTCCGACGGACGTCCCCCGGTGTGTCATCGACCGGATCCGGCTCGGCTTGAGCGTTCGACCGCTTGTGATCGGGCGATACCGGACGTCTCGCCTCCTCAGCCGACTCGTGCTGCTACGCCACGACGCGCAGGATCTCCTCGATGGAGGTCTCCCCCAGCAGGACCTTCGTCCAGCCGTCGTCGCGCAGCGTGACCATGCCCTGCTCGCGGGCCGTCCGGGCGATCTCCGCCGAGGAGGAGTGCGCGACGGCGTGCCGCTCGATCTCCTCCGTCACGCGCATGACCTCGTGGACGGCCATCCGGCCCTTGTAGCCGGTCCGCGAGCACGCGCTGCAGCCCGCCGGGCGGAACAGCGTCGGGATCTCCTCCCCCGGCACCCACGGGAAGCGGGCGGAGATGAGCTCCACCTCGCTCGGCACGTAGGCCTCCTTGCACTTCGAGCACAGCCGCCGGGCGAGCCGCTGGGCGACCACGCAGTCCAGCGCGGACCCGACGAGGAACGGCTCGATGCCCATCTCGATGAGGCGGGTCACGGCGCTCGGGGCGTCGTTGGTGTGCAGCGTCGAGAGGACGAGGTGACCGGTGAGCGCCGCCTCGATGGCGATCTGCGCGGTCTCGTGGTCACGGATCTCACCGAGCAGCACGACGTCGGGGTCCGACCGCAGGATCGACCGCAGCGCCCCGGCGAACGTCAGCCCGGCCTTGGGGTTGACCTGCACCTGATTGATGCCGGCGAGCCGGTACTCGACCGGGTCCTCGACCGTGATGACGTTGATCTCGGGCCGGGAGACGGCGTTGAGCGTGGCGTACAGGGTCGTGGACTTGCCCGAGCCCGTGGGCCCGGTGACCAGGATCATCCCGTAGGGCTTCGTGTAGGACTCCTGGTAGACCTCGAAGTTGTCGTCCAGGAACGACAGGTCGCGCAGGTCCAGGCTGGCCGTGGAGTTGTCCAGGATGCGCATGACGACCTTCTCGCCCCACACCGTGGGCAGCGTCGCCACGCGCAGGTCGATCTTGCGTCCGTTGTGCGCCACGGACATGCGGCCGTCCTGCGGCTTGCGGCGCTCGGCGATGTCGATGTCGCTCATGATCTTCAGACGGGAGATGACGCCACCCTGGATCTGCTTGGGCGCCCGCTGCATCTCGTGCAGCACGCCGTCGATCCGGTAGCGGACGCGCAGGTCCGTCTCCGCGGGCTCGATGTGGATGTCCGAGGCGCGGTCCTGGATCGCCTGCTGGACGAGGATGTTGACGAACCGCACGATCGGGGCGTCGTCCTCGACGAAGTCCCCGACCTGGGAGAGGTCGACGGCGTCGGGGACCATCGCGTCCTCGAACGCGGATGCGAGGTCGTCGATCTCGTCGTCGGCGCGGCAGTAGCGGTCGATCGCGGCGCTGAGGTCGTCGTGCGTCGCGACGACCGTGCGCACCGGCAGGCCCGACAGGGTCCGGGCGTCGTCGACCGCGACGACGTTCCCGGGGTCGGCCATCGCCAGCATGAGGTACCCGTCCTGGATGCCGACCGGCAGGGCGGTGTACCGACGGCACAGCGTGCCCGGCAGGAGCGCGACGGCCGCCCGGTCCACGGGGTACTCGGCGAGCTCGACGAACTCCATGCCCACCTGGCTGGCGAGCGCACGGACGAGCTGGGTCTCGGTGAGCATCCCGATCTCGACGAGCACCCGGCCCAGGGACTCACCCCGCATGGCCTGCTCGTCGAGAGCGGCCATGAGCTGGCCCTCCGTGACGAGTCCCTCTTCGAGCAGGATGTCGCCGAGCTGCTTCACGGGTGTCCTTCCCAGGGTGGGCCGCGGGGCACGGGGTGCGTGGGCACCTCGTTCCCTCTCTATCGGCACCTCACCCGGGAGAGTGAAGGGTGATCACCCGGCGAGCGCGGCCTCCAGCGCCTGCTCCATCGCCGCACGGGGTGCGGGCAGGCCCGTCATGAGCCGCACCTGCTCCGTCGCCTGGTGCAGGAGCATCCGCTCCCCCCCGACCGCCCGACCGTCGGCGGCGCGCCAGGCCGTGCCGAGCGCCGTCTGCCGGGGGTCGTAGGCCACGTCGAGCAGCACGCCGCCGACGGCGTCGCCCAGGCTCGCGGCGAAGGGGTCCGCCGCTCGGGCCGGGAGGGTGGACACGACGACGTCGGCCGTCCGCATCGCGTCGAGCAGGCGCTCGGCCGGGTCCATCGGGAGGAACCGCGGCTCCACCCCCATCCGGTGCGCGGCGCGCATCGTCGCGCCGGCGCGACCGACCGACCGCACGAACACCTGGGCGGTCGTGCAGCCGAGCTCCGCCAGGCCGGCGAGCGTGGAGGCGGCGGTCGCGCCCGCCCCGAGGACCACCGCGCTGGCGATCCGGCGCTGCTCCCCCAGGCCCTCCCGGAGGGAGGCGACGACGCCGTGCACGTCCGTGTTCGCGCCGACCAGGACCGGGCGCCCGGGGGCCGCCTGGACGAGCACGGTGTTGACGGCACCGACCACGTCCGCGAGCGGCTCCACGTGGTCCAGCAGCGGCAGGACGGTCTGCTTGAGCGGCATCGTCAGGCTCAGCCCGGCCCAGGAGCCGTCGAGCCCGGCGACGAACCCCGCCAGCTCCTCCTCCCGGACGTCGACGGCGTCGTACTGCCAGCAGTCCAGACCGAGCGCCGCGTAGGCGGCGCGGTGCAGCACGGGCGACAGCGAGTGCGCGATGGGGTGCCCGAGCACGGCCGCCCGGCGCGCGGCGGCGCGGGGACGGTCACCCGTGGGCACCGCACCGGTGGAGACGGCGCTCACCCGTTCTGGGCCTCCCACTCCCGCAGGAGCTGGACGTTCTGGTTGTGCTCGGCGAAGGTCTCCGCGAAGCGGGTCTCGCCCGTCTCCAGGTTCACCGTGACCCAGAACAGCCAGGGGCCGGGCTCCGGGTCGAGCACCGCGTCGATCGACTGCAGGCTCGGCGATGCGATCGGGGTCGGGGGCAGGCCCGTGTACCGGTAGAGGTTGTACGGGGTGTCGCTGTTCGCCGTGTCGTCGCGCGTCAGCTCCGTCCCCGACTTGCCCAGCCCGTACGCGACGGCCGCGTCGATGTCGAGCTTCATGTCGATCGCCAGCCGGTTCTCGATGGCCTGGGCGACCTTGCGGCGGTCCTCCGCGGAGCGCGCCTCGCGCTCGACGAGCGACGCCTTGGTCAGGACGACCTCGCGCTGCTCGGCCGGCACGCCGCGCTCGTCGAGGCGGGCGATCGTCTGGCCCACCATCTGCGCGATCATCTCGGTCGGCGTGGTGCCGGGCTCGAAGGTGTACGTGGCCGGGAACAGCCAGCCCTCGTAGTTCCCCCCCGCCTCGGCGGGCAGGCCCGTCGCCGCGGTGTCCTGCATGGCGGCCTGGAAGTCCGCGACCGGGACTGCCGTCACGGAGGAGAGGCGCTCGAGGATCTGGTCGGCGCGCAGGCCCTCCGGGATCGTCACGCGGGTCTGCACGCGGTTCCCGCCCTCGAGCAGGGCGGCCACGGCATCCTGCGCGCGCATCTCGAGCATCAGCCGGTACGTGCCCGGCTGGATGCCGGCGGCATCGGGGTTCGCGGCGAACGCGCGGGAGAACGCCGTCGCCGACGCGACGACGCCCGCCTCCTCGAGGGTGGCGCCCATCTGGCCGCCGGACGCGCCCGCCTCGATGGTCACCTCGACGCTGCCCGTGCCGGGGCCCGGGAAGTCCTCGACCGGCGTCTCGCGGTCGGCGACCGAGGAGAGGAGCGGCCCCACGAACTGGAAGGCGGCGTAGACCGCTCCCCCGAGCACGAGCAGGGCGATGAGGACGGCGATGATGCTGCGCCGACGACGCTGACGCCGCTTGCGCTCACGGTCCTCGCGCCCGACCCGGCGGCGGGAGCCGCCCTCCTCGGCGGGATCCGGGCGGATCACCTCGTCCAGGAACACGTCGTTCACAGTCCAGCCTCCTGTTGCGCCCTCACCCTGCGCCTCGCTCGTCCGTCCTGCCAGCCGACCCCGAGCCTGCGCTGGGGGCGACCCCGGGCGGGTGCTCGTCCACGAGCTCCCCGCACCGCGCCCCCGTGGTGCGCTCCGTGTCCATCGCGGACTGGAGGATCACCACCGCGGCCGCCTGGTCGACGACCTGCCGGTGGCGCCGCCCGGATCGCCCGGACGCGTGCAGCGCCTGATGGGCGGTGACCGTGGTCATCCGCTCGTCCACGAGCCGCACCGGTACGGGTGCGATCGCGCGCGCCAAGATCCCACAGTACGTGCGGACGTCCCGTGCTGACGAA
>NZ_AXCW01000165.1 GCF_000603945.1 Actinotalea ferrariae CF5-4
GCAGGCCGACGTAGACCACCGCGGCGGCCCGGTCGGCGACGAGCCCGGCGAGGTGCCGGACGTCCGCACCGGCGCCGGTCCGGTCCCTCGGGACCGTCTCGACCGGCGTGGCGAGGAGGCCGTCCGGGTCGCTGGCCGCGACGCCGATCCTGACCGTGCCGAGGTCGACGCCGAGCCGGACCCCTCGGGGCACGCCCGCTGAGAGGGTCACGTCAGCGGCCGCCCGCGCGCTCGGCGACGGCGCCCCGGACTGCGGCGAGCGCGGCCGGGAGCGCCGTCACGTCGGTCCCGCCGCCCTGCGCGACGTCGTCCTTGCCACCGCCCCCGCCGCCGAGGGCGCCTGCCGCGACCTTCGCCAGGGCGCCGGCGCGCAGGTCCAGCGCACGCCCCGCCGGGTTGACCGTGACGAGGACGACGGGGCGGTCCTTCGCCACGCCGCCGACCGCGACCACGGCCGGGGACTCGCCCAGCCGGTGGCGGACGTCCAGGGCGAGGGTTCGCAGGTCGTCGGCCGAGGCGACCGCGCCGGCCTCGTGCGTCACCACGCGCACGCCCCCGACGTCGGCGGCGCCGGCGGCCACCGAGGCGGCCGCCGCGAGCAGCTGACCCTGCCGGAGGCCGGCGAGCTCCTTCTCCGCGTCCTTGAGGCGCGCCACGAGCCCGCTCACCCGCTCCGGCAGCTCTTCTGGGCGCACCTTGAGCGCGTCGGTCAGCGCCGTCACCAGCGCCCGCTCCCGGGCCAGGTGGTGGAACGCCTCCAGCCCGACGACGGCCTCGACGCGGCGCGACCCGGACCCGACGGACTGCTCCCCCGTCAGCGCGATGATGCCGATCTGGCTGGAGTGGTCCACGTGCGTCCCGCCGCAGAGCTCCCGCGACCAGGGCCCACCGATCTCGACGACGCGGACCTGCTCGTCGTAGGTCTCCCCGAACAGCGCGATCGCGCCCCAGGCCTTCGCCTCGGGCAGGGTCATGTACTGCCACTTGACCCCGAGGTCCTCGCGGATCGCCTTGTTCGAGACCTCCTCGACCTCGCTGCGCGTCGCGGCGGAGAGCGCCTGGTTCCAGGAGAAGTCCAGGCGCAGGTAGCCGGGCTTGTTGTAGGAGCCGGACTGCAGCGCGTTCGGCCCGAGCACCTCGCGCAGCGCCGCGTGCACGACGTGCGTGCCCGAGTGCGCCTGCCGCGCCCCACGCCGCCACTCCGGGTCGACCTGGGCCAGCACCTCGGCGCCGGAGGCCACCTCGCCCTCCGCCACCCGCACCGTGTGCACGACCAGGCCCTTGACCGGGCGCTGGACGTCGAGCACCTCCAGGCGCGCGCCGTCGGCGGTGATGACACCGGCGTCGGAGTCCTGCCCGCCGGACTCCGCGTAGAACGGCGTCCGCGCCAGCACCAGCTCGACGGTGTCGCCCTGCGAGGCCGCCGGCACCGCGACGCCGTCGCGCAGGAGCCCGCGGATCGTGGACGGCGTCGTCAGCTCCGTGTAGCCCGTGAACTCCGTAGCGCCCTGGTCCCGCAGCTCGCGGTAGACGGTCGTGCCCGCAGCGCCGCCCTTCTTGGCCTTGGCGTCGGCACGGGCCCGCTCGCGCTGCGCCTGCATGAGGTCGCGGAAGCCCTGCTCGTCCACCGCCAGGCCCTGCTCGGCGGCCATCTCCAGGGTGAGGTCGATGGGGAAGCCGTAGGTGTCGTGCAGCGCGAACGCCTGCTCCCCGCCGAGGGTCGCCCCGCCGGCGGTCTTCACCTGCGCCACGGCGGTGTCGAGGATCGTCGTGCCCGCCACCAGCGTGCGGCGGAACGCCTCCTCCTCCGCGTACGCGGCCCGGGAGATCCGGTCGAAGTCCGTGGCCAGCTCCGGGTAGGAGGCGCTCATCGCGTCGCGCGACACCGGCAGCAGGTGCGGCAGCGCGGGCTCGTCGACGCCGAGCAGGCGCATCGCGCGCACGGACCGGCGCAGCAGGCGGCGCAGCACGTAGCCGCGGCCCTCGTTCGACGGCGTGATCCCGTCGCCGATCAGCATGAGGGAGGAGCGCACGTGGTCGGCCACGACGCGCATCCGCACGTCGTCGTCGCGGTCCGCCCCGTAGCGGCGTCCGGACAGCTCCTGCGCTGCGGCGATGACCGGGAAGACCTCGTCGATCTCGTACATGTTGTCGACGCCCTGGAGCAGGTACGCGACGCGCTCGAGGCCCATCCCGGTGTCGATGTTCTTCTGCGCGAGGTCGCCGGTGATCGTGAAGTCCTCCTTGGACCGCACGTCCTCGATCGCGTACTGCATGAAGACGAGGTTCCAGATCTCCAGGAACCGGTCCTCGTCGACGACGGGGCCGCCGTCCTTGCCGTGGGCCGGCCCACGGTCGATGTAGATCTCCGAGCAGGGGCCGGCAGGGCCGGGCTGGCCGGTGTGCCAGTAGTTGTCCTTCTTGCCGCGGCGCTGGATGCGCTCCTCCGGCAGGCCCGCGACCTTGCGCCACAGGCGCGCCGCCTCGTCGTCGTCGTGGTAGACGGTGACCCAGACCTTGTCGGGGTCGAAGCCGTAGAACCCGTCCGCCTGCGAGCCGGTGACCAGCTCCCACGCGTACTCGATCGCCCCCTCCTTGAAGTAGTCACCGAAGGAGAAGTTGCCGTTCATCTGGAAGAACGTGCCGTGGCGGGTGGTCTTGCCCACCTCCTCGATGTCGAGGGTGCGGACGCACTTCTGGACGCTGGTCGCGCGGTTCCACGGCGGGGTCTGCTGGCCGAGCATGTACGGGATGAACGGCACCATCCCGGCGATGGTGAACAGGGTCGACGGGTCCGGGGAGACGAGCGAGGCGCTCGGCACGACGGCGTGGTCGCGCGCCTCGAAGTAGTCGAGCCAACGGCGTCGGATCTCGGCGGTCCGCATGGTGTCCCTCACGTCTGTCGCGGCCCGTGGGCCCGCTGGTCGATCATCGGTGGGCCCGTCGGGCCCGGTGCACGGTGTGGGTCGCGTGCGGCGGCGTCAGAACTCGTACAACGGCTCGGAGTCGTCCACCCGTCCCGACGGACGGGCCCCGCCCGTGGCGACGTCCCGGCCCGCCGCGGTGCCACGGCGTCCGGAGCCCCCCGACGACGACGTCGCGGCTCCCCACGCGTCCCGCTCGCGCCGGGAACGACCGAGCACCGCGTGCGGGTCGCCGTCCTCCGGGGTGACCAGGAGCGTGGTCAGCAGCTCCTGCTCGCGCTCGGCGCGGGCCGTGCGGAAGCGCTCCAGGGCGCTGCCGACGGCCTCGGTGGTCCGCTCCCCCGCGACCTCGACCCGCTCGGCCACCCCCGCGGGCGTGTAGCGCCGGGCCGTCTCCTGCAGCCTGCGTGCGACGACGACGGCGCCGGCCGCGCCGACGGCCACCCAGAACAGGCGCGCCATCAGCGACGGACCTTCTCGGCCAGCCCGGACAGCGCCTGCCGCACGCCGTAGCTGAAGGCGGCCACCTTGATCAGAGGCCCGCCGATGGTCGCGGAGACCAGGGCGGTGAGCGCGGAGACGTTCTGGCTGATCTCGGCGGCCGAGGTGGTCATCGTGTCGACCTTCATCAGCTGCGCGTTCGTCGTCGCGACCGTCGTGACGGTCTCGTCCAGCACCGGCAGGGCGTGGTCGGTGATGTCCTTGACCGACTGCGTGGCGGCGTCGAACACCTTGCCCAGCTTGATGAGCGGCAGCGCGAGGAAGCCGACGAGCGCGACGAACGCGATCGCGGCGATGAGACCTGCGACGTCTCCGAGCGACATCTGGGGGCCTTTCTGCGGGGGTGGACGGCGGGTCCGACCCTACCGGGCGGGCGTGCGCGCCTTGGTCGTGCCGGGCGAGCCGTGCCCGGGTACGGGAACGCCCCGCAGCCGGTCGACGGGTGTCGTGGCTGCGGGGCGTCCCGGAAGGGTCAGCGCGAGTAGTACTCGACGACCAGCTGGACCTCGCAGGTCACCGGGACCTCGGCGCGCTTCGGGCGGCGCGTCAGGACGGCGCTCAGCTTCTCCAGCTGCACGTCGAGGTAGCCCGGCACGGCCGGCAGGACGTCGCGGTGGGCACCGGCGGCCGCGACGAGGAACTGGTCGCTCGCCTGGCTTCGGGGCTTGATCTGGAGCGTCTGGCCCGGCTTCACCTGGAAGGAGGGGCGGTCGACGATCTTGCCGTCCACCAGCACGTGGCGGTGCACGACGACCTGACGGGCCTGCAGGATGGTGCGGGCGAACCCGGCGCGCAGCACCAGGGCGTCCAGGCGCGTCTCGAGGTTCTCGACCATGACCTCACCGGTCAGGCCGGGGGTCTTGCGCGCCTCCTCGAAGGCCCGGGCCATCTGCTTCTCGCGCAGGCCGTACTGGGCGCGCAGACGCTGCTTCTCCCGCAGACGCACCGCGTAGTCGGACTCGGTACGGCGGCGGGCACGACCGTGCTCGCCGGGCGGGTAGGGCCGCTTCTCGAAGTGCTTGACGGCCTTGGGGGTCAGGGCCAGGCCGAGGGCCCGGGAGAGGCGCACCTGGCGGCGCGCGCGAGTCACAGAGGACACAGAGAGACTTCCTGTCGTTGTCGTGGCACGACCCGCAGCGGAGTGTTCCCCGGCGGGTGTGGGACCAACCTTCGTGATGCGGCTGAGGTCCCCAGGGTCGCCCGACCAGCGGGCAACCCGAGAACTCTACCGCAGCCACCCCGTCCCCCCGACCCGCCA
>NZ_AXCW01000166.1 GCF_000603945.1 Actinotalea ferrariae CF5-4
GCCGGACTCGCGGCAGGGCTCGCCACGCGGTCGGCCGCCCGGCGCGCGGCCCGGCGTCCGCCGCCAGCCACGACCGCCTCGGACGTGCCGTAGCCGATGAGCACGTTGCCGGACCCGGCGCGCTCCTCCTCCACGTACGTCGCCGCGGCCGCGTGCTGCGGCGCGCCCGGCACCGGCTCGGACGCCTGCACCGTGGGCGCCGTGGACTCCGAGCCCGCGTCGACGGACACCAGGGGCGAGCCGACGGCGATGACGTCGCCCTCGTCCCCGTGCAGGCAGGCGACGAGACCGGCGTACGGGCACGGGACCTCGACGACCGCCTTGGCGGTCTCGACCTCGGCGACGGGTGCGTCGACCTCCACGTGGTCCCCGACCTTGACGAGCCAGCGCACGACCTCCGCCTCCGCGAGCCCCTCGCCGAGGTCGGGCAGGGTGAAGACCTCGCGGGTCACGACTCGTCCCACTGCAGCTCGTCGACGGTGTCGAGGACGCGGTTGACCGACGGCAGGTGGTGCCGCTCGAGCGTCGGCGGGGGGTAGGGGATGTCGAACCCGGTCACCCGACGGACCGGCGCGGCGAGATGGTGGAAGCACTGCTCGCTGACCCGAGCGACCACCTCGGCGGCGACGGAGGCGAAGCCCGAGGCCTCCGCGACGACGACCGCGCGGCCCGTCGCCCGGACCGCGGCGGTCACCGTCTCGTCGTCGAAGGGCACGATCGAGCGGAGGTCGACGACCCCGATGCTCCGTCCCTCCCGGGCGCCCTGCTCCGCGGCGGCCAGCGCGACCGGGACGGCCGGGCCGTAGGCGATGAGCGTCACGTCCGAGCCCTCCCGGCGCACGACGGCCCGCCCGATCGGGGGGACGCCGACCTCGGTGTCGACCTCCTCCTTGGTGAAGTACTGGCGCTTGGGCTCCAGGAAGATCACCGGGTCGGGGCTCTCGATCGCCTGGCGCAGCAGCCCGTACGCGTCCTCGTTGGTGGCCGGCGCCACGACCGTCAGCCCCGGGGTGTGGGCGTAGTAGGACTCCGAGGAGTCGCAGTGGTGCTCGACGCCCCCGATCCCGCCGCCGTAGGGCACCCGCACGACGACGGGGAGGCGCACGCGCCCGCGGGTGCGGTTGCCCGTCTTCGCGAGGTGGCTGACGACCTGCTCGAAGGCGGCGTAGGCGAACGCGTCGAACTGCATCTCCACCACCGGGCGCATGCCGTTCATGGCCATGCCGATCGCCAGCCCCATGATCCCGGACTCCGCCAGGGGGGTGTCGAAGCAGCGCTGCTCGCCGAACTGCGCGGTCAGGCCGTCGGTGACGCGGAACA
>NZ_AXCW01000167.1 GCF_000603945.1 Actinotalea ferrariae CF5-4
CCCGAAGACGACGACGGTGGGGTCGGCCGTCATCGCGTCGCGCAGGGCGGCGTTGAGCGCGCCCGCCATCGTCGTCTTCACCGGTCTGCCTCCTCGGTGGCGAGCTCGGCGCGCAGGAGGTCCCGCTGGGCGAGGAGCTGGGGGGTGGGGGAGGCGTAGACGTGGGCGAAGAGGTCGTCGGGCTCGCTGGGTCGTGCCCGGGACAGCCCCTCCCGGACGTGCGCGGCGAGCGCCTCGGCCTCGGCGGCGAGGGCCTGCTCGGCCGCGTCGTCCAGGGCGCCCACGTCCCGCAGGTAGGTGCGGACTCGGCTGATCGGGTCCCGGCACTCCCAGGAGCGCACCTCCTCGTCGGTCCGGTAGCGCGTGGGGTCGTCGGCGTTGGTGTGGGCGTGCATGCGGTACGTGTCCGCCTCCACGAGCACCGGCCCGCCGCCGGCCGCGGCGTCGGCGACCGCCCGACCGAGGACGGCGGACAGCGCCGCGACGTCGTTGCCGTCCACGAGGATCCCGGGGATCCCGTACCCGACGCCCTTGCACGCCAGCGACGGCGCGACCGACTGGTGCGCCAGTGGCACGGAGATCGCGTACTTGTTGTTCTGCACGAGGAAGACGACGGGGGTGTGGAAGACGGCCGCGAAGTTCAGCGCCTCGTGGAAGTCGCCCTCGCTCGTCGCGCCGTCGCCGCACAGCGCCATGACCACGGTGTCCTCGCCCCGGAGGCGCGCGGCGTGGGCGACGCCGACGGCGTGCAGGAGCTGGGTGGCCAGCGGCGTCGCCTGGGGCGCGACGTGGTGCGCGGTCGGGTCGAACACGCAGTGCCAGTCACCGCGGAGCCAGGCCAGCACCTCGACCGGGTCCACGCCGCGCGTGGCGACCGCGACGCTGTCCCGGTAGGTGGGGAAGAGCCAGTCGCCGGGTCGCAGGGCCAGCGCGGCGGCGACCTGGCAGGCCTCCTGCCCGTGCGACGACGGGTAGACCGCGAGGCGGCCCTGGCGGACGAGGGCCCCTGCCTGGTCGTCGAACCGCCGGCCCAGCACCATCGCGCGGTAGTGCTCCAGCAGGTCCGGCAGGGGGACGGGGTCGTACCGGTCGTGCGTGACGGGGCTGCCGTCGGCATCGAGCAGCCGCACGGCGTCCAGGGCCGAGCTCCACGTTCCCGGATCCACCGCGGTGCGGTCCGCAGACATGCGCGCCTCCTCGTCGAGTGCTCCCTCGACTATGGCGCGTCATGGTCGGATGGGCGCGGCAGGGCCGGAAACCTCGGACATTTGGCCCGGTCCTTTCCGGTTGTATGGTCGAATGGCCCACGTTCAGGCGGTGCGAGGGAGCGGCGGCGACACATGGACATCCAGCTGGACGAGACGGACCGCCGGATCCTCGACGAGCTGACCCGGGACGGCCGGATGTCGGTGCGCGCCCTCGCCGAGGTGGTCAACATCTCGCGCTCCCACGCCTACAGCCGCCTGGAACGCCTCCAGGACCTCGGTGTCCTCGAGGGGTTCAGCGCGGTCGTGAACCCGGCGCGGAGCGGGCTCGGGACGTCGGCCTACGTCACCCTGACCGTCCGGCAGCACTCCTGGCGCGACCTGAGCGAGCGGCTCCGTCACGTCCCCGAGGTCAAGCACATGGCCCTCGTCGGCGGCGGCGACGTCGACGTGATCCTGCTGGTCCGGACACGGGACAACGAGGCGCTGCGCCGGGTGGTCCTCGACGTCCTCCAGGCCATCCCCGGCGTCCTCTCGACCCACACCTTCCTGATCTTCGAGGACCTGTCCAACCCCTGAGGCGGCTCCGCGCCGGGGCCTGTCAGCGCACGTCGGTGCGCCCGAACCCCAGCACCTCGCCGAAGCGCTGCAGCGCGGCGGCTCCGACCAGGTCGTCCGGCAGCAGCGGGGCCTCCACCCGCGGGGCCTGCGGCAGCGCGTCGTCCAGCGTCCGGAGGTACTGGTCCTCGTGCGCGCGGCGCGCGGCGAGGAGCGGACCGCCGTCGGCGGGGGACCGCTTGTTGACGACGAGCCCCCCCAGGTGGACCCCGGCACGGCGGAGCTGCTCCGCGAGCTCGACCGTCTCCAGCACGGGCAGCCGCTCCGCGGCGAGCACGACGACGAACGCCGTCGCCGCGGGGTCGGTGAAGACCGAGCGCAGCAGCGCGAAACGCGCGCGTCGGCGCAGGAGGACGTCGCGGATCTCCGCGTTCCGGTCGCCCTGCTCCGTCTCCACGGGACCCGCGGGAGCGCCGAGCACCCCGGCGGCGGGGTCGTCCGCCAGGGTCCGTCCCTGCCGGTCCCGCGCCGTGGTGCGGCCGGACACCCCGCGCTCCGCCTCACCGAGCCGGCGGGCACGCTCCTCGCGGCGCAGCAGGCCGTCGGTCCACGTCGTCAGGGTCTCCGGCAGGGCCATGAGGCGCGCGGTGTGGCCCGAGGGTGCGGTGTCGAGCACGAGCAGGTCGTAGGACGCCAGGCTCGCCTCCACCACCTCGGCGACGCGCTCGAGGATGGCGGCCTCGTGCATCCCCGGTGCGTCCCGCGCGAGCGACAGGTGCCGGTCCACCTCTCCGGCGAGATGCGGCGGCATGAGCCGCCGGAGACGCTCACCCACCTGGCGCAGGTGCTCCTCGGTGGTGCGCTCCGGGTCGATCTCGATCGCGTCCAGCCGGGGTGCCAGCGTGGTCCCCGCGTCGCCGACGTCGGCCCCCCACAGGTGGCCCAGGTTGTGCGCCGGGTCGGTGGAGACGAGGAGGACGCGTCGTCCGCGGCGGGCCTCACCCAGCGCGACGGCGGAGGAGACGGCGGTCTTGCCGACCCCGCCCTTCCCCCCGACGACGACGACGCGGCGCGCGGCCACCAGCTCGGGCAGGTTCAGCAGCACGAGACGTGCTCCAGGGGCGAGCGGTCGAGGCCGACGCGCCGGTGCCACTCGTGGACGTCGTCGTAGAGCACCGGCAGCAGCTCCAGCGTGTACCAGCGCGCCGGGTCGGGGACACCCAGGGACTCCGCGAGGACGACCAGCCGGAGGAGGTCCTCCTCGTCGCGGCGCGCCCGGGCGAACGTGCGGCGGTACGGCGCGACGTAGAACTCGGTGAGTCCCCGACCGACGGCGCCCAGGCCGGACCTCACGCGTGCGAGAAGGTCCGGGGAGGGGGCGGTCGCCCCCTCCCCGGACCGACGGGAGGAGGTCACGCGCGCGGTGCTCCGACGCCCGCCGCGGACTCCGGCTCCGGCACGTCACCGACGACCGGGTCCGGCTCGGCCCGCTTGCGCTCGCGGTTCATCGCCTGCGCCGCCTCGACCGCCACCCACAGCGCCGCGACGAAGATGACCACGTCCATGCCGAAGAGCAGCCAGTTCTGCTGCTCGTAGAACTGGACCGCCTGGACGGCCAGCGCGTAGACGGACATGACGAGGACGAACGCCAGCGGCACGAGCGTGTACATCGGGTTGCGACCGGCCCTGATGAGGACGACCGAGATGATCGACAGCGTGAGCGCTGCGAGCAGCTGGTTGGTCGTCCCGAAGAGCGGCCAGATGACCATGCCGCCGGCACCGTCACCGCCCGCGCCGAACGCCAGGCCCAGGCAGAACGCCAGGGCGATGAGCGTGGCGGCGACCGTCCCGACGCGCTTGCCCGCGATCTGGGCCACCTCCTGGACCACGAAGCGCTGGAGGCGGAGCCCGGTGTCCATGGTGGTCGCCGCGAACAGCACGGCCATCGTGGCGAGCACCGTCGCCGACAGCCCGACCGGGATGCCGAGGCCGGTGTTGAGGATCGCACCGCCGCCGGCGACGAAGGCCCCGACGCCCCCGCTGCCGAAGGCGCTGTAGACGGCCTCCCAGTCGGCCAGGGTCGCGAAGCCGGCCGTCGCGGCGATGATCGCGCCGAGTGCGAGCAGGCCCTCGCCGACCGAGCCGAAGTACCCGACGAACCGGGCATCGGTCTCCTTGCTGAGCTGCTTGGAGCTCGTGCCCGAGGAGACCATCCCGTGGAAGCCCGAGATCGCACCGCACGCGACGGTCACGAACAGCAGCGGGACGATGCTCGGGGTGTTCTCCGGCAGGTTCGTGTTGAACGCCGGCGCCACCACGGTCGGGGACGCGATCACGACCGCGGCGAAGAGGATGCCCAGGCCGATGAACAGCTGGAGGCCGTTGATGTAGTCGCGCGGCTGCAGCAGGACCCACACCGGCAGCATCGACGCGATGCCGGCGTAGACGAACAGCACGACGATCCAGAAGGACGCGGCGGGCAGGCCGAGCACCGTCTCGGGGAGCACGACCGGGACACGGTCGCCGATCACGATGAGCGAGTACAGGACGAGGACGCCGCCGATCGACGGCCAGAGGAGCCCGACCTTGAACCGGTAGATGAGCTGGCCGATGACCAGGGCCACCGCGATGGCGCCCCAGGTGGGGATGACCGCCGTCGGGGTGGACACGAGCAGTCCCGAGATGACGACGGCGAAGGCCGCGTTGACCATGAGCAGCAGCAGGAAGATGACGACCAGGAAGAGGTTCCGTCCCCGCGCGCCGATGTACCGGCCCGAGAGGGAGCCCATCGACTGACCCCGGTGCCGGGCGCTGGCCCAGAGGGCGCCGAGGTCGTGCATGCCGGCGAAGAAGACCGTCCCGAGCGTGACCCAGATGAAGGCGGGGAGCCAGCCCCAGATGACGGCGATCGCCGGGCCGACGATGGGCGCGGCACCCGCGACCGACGTGAAGTGGTGGCCCCAGAGGACGAACTTGTTCGTCGGCACGTAGTCGACGCCGTCGTTCATCTGGTGCGCCGGCGTGCGGTAGTCCGGATCCAGGCGGAGGACCCGCCGTGCCAGGTGCTTGGAGTAGAAGGCGTAACCCAGGGCCATCGTCCCCACGCCGACCACAAGAAGGACCAGTGAGTTCATCTCACTCCTCGTCTAGCGGAGGTCGCACCTCATCGTGCTTCCGCGCGCCGCCCCCCAGCGGCAGACCCGCGACCTCCTTGTGCGGGCTTGACGCGCGGCAGGTTAACAGCAGGGAATTCTGACGACCAGTAGGTGATCAAACGGCGAACGGCCATGATCGACGGTCCGGAGGAGGGGGCTCGCCCGTCAAAGTGACGCAAAAACGGTCATTCTCACGTCACGGACGCACCGCTCGCAGACCCTCGACGAGGCGCTCGACGTCGTCGTGGTCGGTGTACGGCGCCAGGCCGACCCGTACCGCACCGGCGTCGCCCAGCCCGAGGTGGCGGGACGCCTCCAGCGCGTAGAAGGAGCCGTTCGGCGCGTTGACGCCCTGGTCCGCGAGGTGCTGACGTACTCGGGCGTCGGGGACGCCGTCGACGCGCAGCAGCACCGTGGGGGTGCGGCGGCGCGCGCGGGACCACGACGAGATCCCACCCAGCTCGGCCAGGCCGGCCTCGAGCCGCGCGAGCAGCCGGTCCTCGTGGGCCTCGACCGCCGCCATGCCGGCCAGCACCCGCTCGCGCCGCGTCGACCCGGTGCCGCCGAGCGCCTCGTCGCCGAGCCCCGCGACGACGTCGACCGCCGCCGTGCACCCGGCGAGCAGCTCGTAGGGCAGGGTGCCCAGCTCGAACCGCTCCGGGACGGCGTCCGTGGACGGCAGGAGCTTGGCGGGCCGCAGCGTCTCCAGGAGCGCCGGGTCGGCGGCCATGACGCCGAGGTGCGGACCGAGGAGCTTGTAGGGCGAGCAGAGGTAGACGTCGGCGCCGAGGGCGGCGACGTCGGTCGGGGTGTGCGCGGTGGCGTGCACCCCGTCGACGACGAGGAGCGCCCCGGCGTCGTGCGCGACGCGGGCGATCGTGGGCACGTCGGGTCGGGTCCCGATGAGGTTGGACGCGGCCGTCACGGCGACGACGCGCGTGCGCTCGCCGACGACGGCCGCCACCGCCTCGGTCTCCAGCTCGCCGCTCGTCGGGTCGAAGTCGGCCCACCGCACCGTCGCCCCGGCCCCCTGGGCGGCGAGCACCCACGGCCGGATGTTCGCGTCGTGGTCCAGCCTGCTCACGACGACCTCGTCGCCCGGCCCCCAGCCCGCCGCGAGCGTCCGCGCCAGGTCGAACGTCAGCTGGGTCATGCTCCGCCCGACGACGACGCCGCGGGGGTCCACCCCGAGGAGGTCGCCCAGCGCCGCGCGGGCGCCCACCACGACGTCGCGGGCGCGCCGCTCGGCACGCGTCACGGTGCCGACGTTCGCGGTCGCGGAGGTCATCGCGTCGGCCACGGCCTGCGCCACCTCGAGCGGCACCTGCGAGCCGCCCGGCCCGTCGAAGTGGGCGGCTCCCTCGGCGAGGGCGGGGAAGCGGGAGCGGAAGGCGGCGACGTCGTAACCGCGCCCGGCAGGTCCTGGTGAGGGGGTCGTCATGGGGGCAAGTGTGCCGCCGGCCCCGTGAGCGGTCGCGGGCGGACGCGCGGGGATGACGCCGGGGGAGGTCGGTGGGGCGGCCGTTCACGGAGACGCCAGAGCCGTGATCTTCGTCATGTTCAGGTCGTCGCTGTGCCATTTCCCCGCCCGCGGTTCGTAACCTGAAGGGGCCGGGACCCCGGCGCCCCCACCGAACCCGAGGGCCGACATGACCTCCCGCATGCCGACCGACCGTCCCGCCCTGCACCGCTCCCTCGCCGCCGGCGCACGCCCGCGGCTGCGCCCGACGGCCGACCGTCGACCGGCCGCTCGCGTCGCCGCGGCGACCGCCCTGGCCCTCTTCGGCGGCGTGGTCGTCGCCGGACCGGCCGCCGCTCACGCGCGGTGGTTCGCCGACCCGGCCGCCGGGGGTGACTGGGGCTTCTTCTTCTCGCCCGTCCCGCTGCTCCTGACGGCTGCCGTCGTGGCCGCTGCCGTGGCGTGGCGGCTCGTCGCGCGGCGCCTGCCCACGCCGGAGCTGCCGTTGCTGGCCCCCCTGGGCCGGCTCGCCCCCTACGTCCCCCGCCTGCTGGGCATCCACATGGGCGTCTCGCTGCTGGCGTACTCGGTGACGGGGGCGTTCCTCACCCCGTCGCTGCCGCTCGACGAGGTGCCCGGTGGCGTGTTCGCCGGTGTCGTCCAGGCCGCCGTCGGGATCTGGCTCATCACGGGCGCGCGGCTGCGCGTCGCCGCGCTCGGGGTGGTCCTGCTCGGGCCGCCCGTGCTCCTGGCAGCGGGTCCGGTCGCGCTGCTGGAGACGGCCGACACCCTTGCCGTCGCCCTCTTCCTCGCCGTGCTGCCGCCCTCGGACCGCACCTTCGGGCGGGTCACGCCGAGCGACGCGCACCTGCGCTGGGCCGTGCTGCTCGTGCGGGTGTTCGTGGGCGTCGCGCTCATCACCCTGGCGTTCAGCGAGAAGCTCACGAACCCGGACCTGGCGCGGAACCTCCTGGCGGAGCACCCGGAGATGAACCTGCCGGAGGTGCTCGGCCTCCCGGTCCCGCTCGACGTGTTCATCGCCTTCGCGGGCGCGTCGGAGATCCTCTTCGGCCTGCTGATCCTGTCCGGGGCTCTGCCGCAGGTGACGGTGCTGGTCGCGCTGGTCCCGTTCAACCTCACGCTGCTCGTCTTCGGGACCACGGAGCTCATCGGGCACCTGCCCGTCTACGGCGTGTTCCTCGCCCTGCTCGTCTACGGCTCGGGCCGGCGCACCGCCGCGGCCCTGCCGTGGTTCCCGGGCCGCGCGGACGTGCGGGACGCCCGGACCGGGCTGCGGCGCGCCGTCGCCGACGGCGTCACCGCAGCCCGGGGGCTGG
>NZ_AXCW01000168.1 GCF_000603945.1 Actinotalea ferrariae CF5-4
CACCCTCATCTGCGAAGAGCCATCATGGGTTGCATGCCCGACCACTTCAGGCGGCTCCAGATCACCCCACGCTCGTCCGGGCGCGGCACGTGGTGCAGCTATCGCACCTCAATCGGAGAGGGAGGCCGCAGCGGCCACGGCGACACCGGCATCCGTGGCGAGCATGGTCCGTCGATCGCTTCGCCAGCAGGAAGAGCAGCGCGGGCGTTGCAACTCCCCGCACGGCTCAACGGACTACGTCGATCGGCGGCTTACGCTCTCGAAGGCGGCGAGCGCCTTATCGTCGGCATCGGGCAGCGTGTGCAGGTACTTCTGCGTCGTCATGATCTGGGAGTGCCCCATGCGCTCCATGACGGTCTTGAGGTCGGCGCCGCCGGCCAACAGCCACGAGGCATGGGCGTGTCGAAGGTCGTGCATGCGGACGTTGAAGTCGACGCCGGATCGCTCGATGGCCGGCCTCCAGTATCGGGTGTTGAAAGTCGCGCGGGACAGCGGTTGACCGCCGACCGCCTCGCGTGACGGGAAAAGCAGGTCGTCACGGCCGAGGCCGAGGATGGCGATCCGAGATGCGAGGACGTCGAGGAGTGCTTGCGAGACCCGCAGGGTCCGTGGCTCGTCGTTCTTCGGGTAGGCCTTGACGATCATCCGCTCGCCGGTGGGGGAGTCCTTGCGAGACACCTCCACGATCGTCTCCTCGACCGTGATCGAGCGCCGGAGGAAGTCCACGTGCCGCGGACGCAGCGCGACGAGCTCACCCCAGCGGAGGCCGGTCTCGATCGCTGTCATCACCAGGGGTTTGAAGCGGTCGGGGACCTCGGCGAGCACGGAGGTGTACTCCTCGGGAGTCAGTGTCCGTGCTCTCCTCGCGACGACCTTGGGAAGCTCGGTGTCCTCGCACGGATTGAAGGCGATGAGCCGGTCGCGCACCGCCCGGGAGAACACCGAGTGCAGCATCACGTGGTACTTGGCGATCGAGCGCGGCGACAGGCCCTGCTCGACGGCCCGCGTGACCCAGTCCTGCACCGTCGACGGCATGATGCGGGCCAGCGTCATCGCACCGAAGAACGGCACGAAGTGGTTGCGGAGGTAGGACACGTAGCCAGCTCGGGTGCTTACCTCGAGGTGTCGTGACGGAAGCCAGACGTCCTCGGCGTACTCGCGGAAGGTGATGGTGCCACCCCGCGGGTCGATCCACGTGCCGTCGGCGACCTTCCCTTCCGCCTTCATGGCCGCCTTCAACGCTTCCCGGCTGGTGGAGAATGTCCCGGCGGTCCGCTTCTCGCCGAAGGGGTCGCGGTAGCGCCCTTGATGTCGGACGGAGCCGTCGGCGCTGCGACGCTTGGAGACCCAGGCCATTGCCACGACCTCCCGTCCTTGGCGTGTGGGCAGAATGTGGGCAGACGACGACGAACAGAGGCGGCCAGCTGCGAACAGTGGCGAACCTGCAATCCTTCGCTGACCTGCATGTTTGCCTGCGAACAGCCTACTCAGCGCCGTGCGCTGGCGGTAGTGCGCTCGGCTCATAACCCAGAGGTCGCAGGTTCAAATCCTGCCCCCGCTACTGTGGGAACCTGCGAACGCAGGTTCACGCGAAAGCCTCCCGGGATCACCCGGGAGGCTTTCGTCTTTCCCGGGCTGGTCCTCGACGGAGCCTGTCGCGGGCCGGGGGCGCGACTCGTGACGCGAGGCCTTCAGCATGTGCGGCTGCTCACCCGCTGCCCAGGCACGCATCGCGCGCCCGCCCTCTGCTACCCCGGCGCCGCCTGCACCGACACTGCCACGGCGGTCGCCTCGGGTAGGCACCGGGTGCGCACCTACGACGTCGCGGGCGACCTCCTCCGGCATCGAGCAGGCTGCGGTGCAACGCGCTGCTCAACGCCCGGGCACGGCTGGTCGAGAGACACCTCGCCCGGTGCTCGTAACGACGTAACGTGCACGGCGGGGGTGGCCGGTCCCGGCCACCCCGCCCCCGACGTGAGGAGCGACCCGTGGCCCGACTCGCGTACGCGCCCGGCGACTGGGTGGTCGTCCCGCTCGCGGACGGCACCTTCGCGCCGGCACGCGTCGTCAGGGTGCCCGCGCGCCACGACACCCTGACCTACGTGTTCGCGCCGCGGGCGACGCCGCCCACGCTCGACGACGTCCGCGTCCTCGACCCTGGCGACGCCCTGCTCGCCGTCAACGTGTCCGGGCTCGCCGTCGGGAAGACGTGGACGGTCCTCGGTGGGCGTGACGACTTCGACCCGGCTGCGTGGCCGCCCCCCGAGGTCGAGACGGAGGTGCCGTTCCCCGACGGGACGCTCCTGCGGGTGGAGCGGGTGGACGAGTCCCTGCGCCGTGTCGACAGCCGTCACGTCCCGCTGAGCGAGCGCGGTCGGCGCCAGCCCGGCGGCGCGTTCGGAAGCGTCGCCCTCGAGCGGTGGATGCCTGTGCAGCTGGAACGGGGTGCCCTCCGGCCGGTCCGCGAGCAGGTGTGGTGGCCAGGGGAGACGGCCCGGTGGCCCGACGACGTCGTGGGTCACGCCCCCGTCTGCGCGTCCGACCCGGCGTCGACGCCCGAACCGGCCGCCCTGCCGGCCCGCGTCGCCGTCGTCCTCCCCGGACCCGACGGCGCCGCGGCAGCGCGCAGCGTGGAACGCGTGCTGCACCGCGCGCTCCGGGGCGTCGCCGAGGTGGATGGCACGCTTCTGAACCCCGACGGCGGTGAGGTGTGGGTCTATCCGCAGGACGTCTTGACCACCGTCGAGGCGGTGCGCGGTGCCCTCGCCGGGAAGCGCCTGCCGGAGGGCAGCCACCTCCTCGTCCGCGTCGGAGACGAGGACGAGGACGTGCGCGCACCGCTGCAGTGACGGACGCGCCGGGGGCGGGCCCGTGGCCCGTCGTCGGTGCCGCTCGAGGAGCTCGACCCGCGCGCATCGGGCCAGGCTGCCGATGACGGCCCGGTCGGCGGTTCCGCCGTGGGAGCCTGACCGGGCACGGGACGACGTACCGGAGATGACACAGGTGGACTCTGAAACACGGGCGCGGCCACGGGTCCGTCGTGCCGTTCTCGTCACCGCAGCGGCAGCCGTCGTCGTGCTGTTCGCGGCTCTGGCGTACGCCGCGCTCGCGTGGAAACGCGCGGACCGGGCGTGCTCGACGGACGTGTACTGGCCCGAGGGCGCTTCGATGGCGGGCATCTCGTGGTCGTGGCTGCCGCCGGGTTTGGAGTGCACGTACTCCGACGGGACGGTGCACCGGTCCCTGTGGTTCTCGATCCCGTCCGGTGGCGAAGGGTGACGGGCTGGCTGGACCTGACGCGGGTCGAGGCGGAACGACGGTTCGGGGAGTGGGTGGCGTCCGAGCCCGAGCGGCGGGCGGTGCTGCACGAGTGGGCGGCTCGTACCGGCGGGCCGGTGCTCGAGCCGACCCGGGAGAGCCTGCGCTCGCTCAACGAGTGGTACTTCCAGCGGGCCGTCGAGGCCCAGGAGGACACCTCGCCGGGCCGTCCGCCGTGGGCATGGGAGGCGAATCTTGACTTCGTGCCCCGGCCTGGTGGTCCGCGCCCGGCGTCGGACGCGCTCATGAGGCTGTGGGATCTCGTCGTCGTGCACGTCGGCGACGTCATCCGGGCGCAGGTGCCTGGCGCCGAGTGGGCCTGCGTCCGCACCAAGGACCGGCGCGATGACCGCAATGGCAAGCCGATGATGGACATCGGCTGGCCCGAGAACCCGGCCGATGTGATCCCGCTCGCCCACGGCAGCGTGCCCGACGCCGTCTGCAACGGGGCGCCCTTCCGGCCCGACGAGCTCCACGGCGACGTGGTCGTCATGCTGGACCAGCTCGCCGCGTACCGGGCGCGGCAGCACTGAAACTGATCAGGAGGTCAGGATGGGGCAGGGAGTGCTCATCACCCGGGGAGTGCCTGCCGACCTTCTCGGTTCAGGTGTCCCGTCGCTGGAAGAGGAGCGCACCCGCTCTCGGCTCGCCGACGTCGGCCTGGACCTCAAGGGCGAGGAAGAAGGGCTCCTCGAGGTCGGTGCGGGCAGCGTCTTCTGGCAGGTCATGCTGGTACGGGACGCGCAGGGACGTGTGGCCGCGCTGGAGGGCGAGGTCTACGAGGACGAGCCGTTGTCCGCGACTGACGTTCAGCTGATGTACGAGGCCCTCCGCGATCTGGCGGCGGCGCTCGGCGCGCGCGCTTGAGTGGACGCCGGATCTAGGTGGGAGGAGCTGACGCCGTCGCGCCGGGGGGAGCTCGTAGCGGAGGGTCGGGCGCGGGCGACCGCACCCTGACTGTTGCGCCGCGATCGCCGGGTGTCTCAACAGAGTGCTTCGATACGCGACATGACTGGGCCCCGGGGTGTGCAGATGCCCATGCATGAGTGCTTGACCTGGGGCGATGTCCGATGTCTCAGACGACGTTCGCATCTGTGGGTGATCCCCCCGCTACACAGTGACGAAGGCCCGGACCTGATGGTCCGGGCCTTCGTCGTCGGCGGACGGAGCCGCCCGCTCTTCGCCACGTCGGAGGAGAACACCGGGCATCCGCCGAGACCGCTTCCGCTCACGGCACGGCTACGACCGGACGGCGCGGTCGCCTGCAGCCGACGCCTGCGGGCCCCCAGGGGCGAGAGCCACCATGTCGTGACCGACGCTGAAGCGGACCGTGTAGCCGTGGCGGTCCGTGCGGTGACGGATGTCAGCGAGCATCTGGAGCAGGATCCACATCCCGCGGCCGGATCCCTCGTCGACGGGGGCGGGCACCAGGCCGACGAGCGGATGCGGTCCGGCCCCTGCATCGGTGACCGAGATGGTGAGCCGTCCGTCTCGGGTCCACGCCTGGAGGCGCGCGGGTCGCTGTCCGTGCAGCGAGCTGTTCGTGACTGTCTCGCTGACCGCCAGCACAGCCGCGTCGATGGCGGCCGCGGGCAGGCTGATCGCGGTGCCGGGCTCGCGGATCGCCCGACGTGCCGCGACGGCGGTCGGGTTCGTCAGGGACAGCTGCGGGGCCGTCGCCTCGATGGGGTGGCGGGGTACGTCGAGGTAGGTGCCGATGTGGACGTCGAGGCGCGCGAACCGCTCACTCCGTTCACGGCCGCCTGCGGTGAGCACATGGGGGTGGCTCGTGGCGAGGTCCTGCAGCATTCCCGCGTCGAGCCCGTCGGTGGCGTACGCGCACGTGCTCCACACGCGGTGCTGCGCGAGCAGACGGTTGGCGGCGGCCTCGTAGCGACGCCACTCGTGCCACGCGTCCGGGGCCATGCGCGGCATCTGGTTCACGACGCGCAGGCGCGGCCCTTCCCCGAGCGTCGACAGGACCCGCTGGAACTGGCGGAGGTCGCGACCGGGGAACCGTGCGCGCCCGGACCGGGGCACCGCGACGATTCCGGGGACGCCTGGTACTGCCGTCAGCATCACGTCGACGAACGCGGGCTCTCCGACCAAGACGACCCGGTCGCCGAGATCGGCGCCGTCCAGCACGAACGGCACCATGAGATCGACCAGTGCCGTCGCTCCGTCGTGCAGGACGAGGTCGTGCTGGAAGAGGGCTTCCGGGACACCGGTGGTCATGCTTCCCCACGCGCGCCGAGATCGTGCGAACGGCGCGAGCGCCGCGCCGCGGCGCCGTCGGCCCTGGGGGCGCCGTGACGTCCGGAGAGGTCACGAGCCCGTCGACGACGCACGAGTCGGCCACCTGGCCGGCCGACCGGGACGACGACGGCCGTGCTCTCCGGTGCCGCGAGAGGGAGCGGCGCGTCCCCCGTCCCATGGCCACCACCGGTCGCCGACCGTCGGGCCGTGAGGTCCACGTGCATGAGCGGCTCCACCGCTGCCGGTGCCCGCCACCCTGGGCTGTCAAGGTCGACACCGGCGCACCGCCACCGTAGGTGGCTTACCGTGGCCTGTCGACCTGTGCTGCGCCGTCCGACCGCCACGTGCACCGAAGGGGACCATGATGGTAGAGGCACACGGCCGTGGGCAGCCGTCCACCTCCGCAACCGGGACCTCCGACGGGCAGGACGGGCTCGCGGCGCAGTTCAGCGAGTTCGCCCGGACCGTCCAGCAGCAGCAGGACCCCCACGAGACGCTCGTGGAGGGGGGCGCCGCCGGGTCACCTCTGAGGCCCCTTCCAGTGAGCTACCGAGGATCGTGGACGAGCTGCAGGAGACGCTGGGCGAGGGTCCGTGCATGACCACGGCGTACGAGCACCTGACGGTGAGGGCGCCCGACCTGGCCACCGACGACCGCTGGCCGCGATTCGCCGCTGGAGCGGTCGCGGCCGGTGCCCTGGGCATGCTGGCGTTGCAGCTGTACGTCGAGGGCGACGACCTCGGTGCGCTGAACCTGTTCTCGCGGAAGGCCGGGGCGCTCGACGACGAGTCCGAGCACGTCGGTCTGTTGTTCGCCGCCCACGCGGCGGTCGCGTACTCCGCTGCGCACGAGCAGGCGGCCCTCTCGCGGTCGGTGGCGACCCGGCAGGTCATCGGGCAGGCCCAGGGGATCTTGATGGAGCGGCACAAGGTGACGTCGGAGCAGGCGTTCGCGATGCTGGTCCGGGTCAGCCAGCACCGCAACGAGAAGCTGTGTGACGTGGCGCAACGTCTCGCCGACAGTGGTCAGCTCGACGAGAGCCGCTGAGGCGGTCCTCGAGCGGCTCATCGGCGGACGACCGGACCCCGGGGCCGTGATCCGCGTGGGGCCACGGACGGCTCCGGATCGCGTGGCCGTCTCCGACGGCCTGCCAGAATCGTTCGATGGGGCGTTCAGGGGGCATCGAGACATCTCGTCCGGTCGAGGACGGCGAGGCGACGGCGGTCGACGAAGAGGCTTTCAAGGCCGTCTTCCGCCGCCACACGAGCAGCGTGGCGGTGGTGGCCGGCGTCGTGGCGAGTGTGCCCTTCGGCTTCACGGCGACGTCCGTGACCTCGGTGAGCGCGCGGCCGGCACACTTCACGTTCTCCGTGGCGGCCGCCGCGTCCGTCGCCCCTGCGGTCGGGGCGTGCCGGACGGTGAGCGTCAGCCTGCTGGCTCACGACCAGGTCGAGGTGGCGCGACGATGCGCGACGCGAGGGGTCGATCGCTTCGCCGAGGGTGACTGGGCGACGCTCGGCGGCGACCCGGTCGTCGCCGGTGCGGTCGCCTGGCTCCACGGAGCCGTCGTCCATCGGATCGACGTCGCGAGCAGCACGCTCGTGGTCGCGCGCGTCCTGGAGCAGCGTGTCGTGCGAGACGTGGCCGGCCTCGTCCACGTCAACCGCTCCTACCATCCCTCGCCGTGACGCCGGTTCCGCAGACACGCCGTCCAGTCACCGAGACAGTCATCGAAGCGGTGACTGTCGTGTGAGAGTGTCGTGACACGGCACGAGCCGCACTTCACCGCAGCGGCGGTCATCGCCGACTGCCGACCCTGGGGGGCCACTGTGAGCGACCAGCAGAAGATCGAGAGCATCGTCACCCGCCTGACCGAGCAGCAGGCGAAGACGTTCGCCGTCATCCCCGCCGGCTGGAACCACGGCGCGAAGATCTGAGCACTGGAGGGGGTCGCCACAGGGGCGGCCCCCTCCGGCGTGTCCGAACCGAGAAAGGGCTGGCACCGTGGACTTCGTCAGGTGGGCACGTGAGCTCGCGCGCTCGATCGCGCCGGAGACCGTCGCGCCGGGCTTCATGGAGCGGCTCCTCGTGGCTGCGGCGCCGACCGAAGCGCGACCGGAACGGACTATCGCCGCCCCCTACTACCTGACGGACCTCGGAGTCCGGAGCTTCGAGGACCCCGCCAGGTTCCTCTCCCTCCACGCCGACGCCCTCGAATGGCAGCTCCCGAGCGCAGAGGAGTCGGCGCGCCTGCTGCTCGCCCTGCCGATCGCCGATCTCGCCGACCACCTGGACGCGTTCGTCCTCCTCACCGGGGACTACGACACCGCGGCGGCGGCGGTCCGTGCCCGTGAGGCCGAGATCGCCGGGAGTGGTCTGCACCGTCTCCAGCTGTTCGCCGGGGTCCTCATGGCAGCGGTCGGAGACGTGTGCTGCCGCCGGTTGCTCGATGCTGCCGCCGTGGCCGCGCACGCGCCCACGGACATGTTCAACACGGCATCGCCGTGCGGCCGCCGAGATCAAGCGCTTCGGTTCGGCGCGGACGGGCCTGACGATGCTCGACGAGCTGGACCGGCAGATGGCGGGCGCAACGCAGGGGCAGGCACTCTCCGACGGTGACCTGCGCGCGCTCCTCTCCGTCACGGCGAACCTGCGCGCGCTGGCGTTCCTCATGCTGAAGGAGTGGGCCCGCGCCGAGGCGGAGATCGCACGGTCGCGCGAGCTGGCCACGCTGACCGACCTGAGGGCCGTGCGGCTCGAGGAGTCGTCGCGTTATGCCGCCCAGGAGAACATCAACCTCGCGCAGATGCTCATCAAGGACGGCGACGGGGCTCGAGCCGTCACCACGCTCGAGGAGAACGTCGAGTTCTGCCGCGAGCACGCTGCGGACTACCTGAGTGAAGCGCTGTCCGCCCTCGCCTATGCGCAGTTCCTGCACGGCGAGCACCGCGTGGCCGCGCGGACAGCAGCCGAAGCCGCGTCCCGCGTCGCCGAGGAGGCGAGCCCCGTGCGGCTCCAGGTCGCACGGGAGATCAGGATCGCTGCCCTCGCGGGTGCGGGCGACAGCGGCGGCGCCGCCGAGGAGCTCCACCGCATGGAGCGCGATCCTCTCGGGCTCGAGCTGAGCAGGGCCGACGTGCTCGCGGCGGCCCGTTCCAGCGACGTCCCGAACGCCACGCGCCGGTGACCGACACCGGGTCGGCCGCCATCGTGACGCAAGCCATCCGTTGGATCGCTCGTCGCCCGAGGTCCGAGCGGCCGTCGACGACGTCGTCCCCGCGGAAACGAGAGCCGAGCTCGCGTGGACCATCGCCGGCGTCGGGCACGGCGCGGAGGGCTGGTGGCACGGGGCGGACGTCATCGCGCGGTCCGCGGACGACCGCGGAGTACCGAGCAGGTCGCCGTGACGGATGGGTACCGTGCGCACGCGTCCGTTCAGCCCTGATCCACCGGCCTGAGG
>NZ_AXCW01000169.1 GCF_000603945.1 Actinotalea ferrariae CF5-4
CGCATGCTGGCCCGGCGCGCGGTGGAGCACGCGGGCCCGACGGTGGACGTGCGGCGCACCGGCCGGATCAGCGCCGTGCCCGCGACCGGTCCCCGGCCGCCCGTCGTGACCGCCCGGGCCGTCGGGCAGACCGGACGCGTGCGTCCCCTGCGGCCCGGGGTGTCCGTGGCGCACGTCGACGTCACGGCCGGCACCCTCGGTGGCTTCGTGACGGTGGACGGCCGCCTGCACGCCCTGTCCAACCACCACGTGCTGGTCGGGTCGCCCGCCGCGCGGGAGGGCGACCCGGTGCTCCAGCCCGGACCCGCGGACGGCGGCCGGGACCCGCAGGACCGCGTCGGCGCCCTCGCGGGCTTCCTCCCCCTGGAGGCAGGGACCACCGCACTCGTCGACGCCGCCGTGGCGTCCCTGCAGGAGGAGGAGGTCGACCTCGGGTACCCGTCCGGCCCGCTGACCGGCACCGCGACGGTGGCCGGCGGGGAGACGGTCGAGAAGATCGGTCGCACCACGGGCACCACCCAGGGGCGCGTCACGGCGTTCGAGCTCGACGACGTCGTCGTGGGCTACGGCCCGGAGGTGGGCGACGTGTCCTTCGACGACCAGATCGAGGTCGAGGGCCTCGCGGCCGGACCGTTCTCCCGCGGAGGGGACAGCGGGTCGCTCGTGTACGTGCCCGGGACGGGCCTGGCCATCGGCCTCCTCTTTGCCGGGAGCGAGACGGGCGGCGAGAATGGAGCAGGGCTGACGTACCTCAACCCGATCCGAACGGTGCTGGAGGCGCTGGGCGCCGAGCTCCGCACCTGACAGCGACCCGACCGGCGTCCGGGAGCGAGCGATGGCCGACCTCGAGCAGGCGCGAGCCGCCAAGGCGCGCCTGCGCAGCGAGCTGGTCGGCCACCACGGGATCTGCGGCATCGGCCTGGTGCGCGTGCGCCAGGGCTACGCCGTCCGCGTCAGCCTCGCCTCCGCGGACGACGACGACCTGCCGACGGACGTCGACGGGGTGCCGGTGCGTGTCGCCGTCGTCGGGGCCATCACGCCGCAGCAGTGACCGGCCGCACGTAGCCGTCTGCCTGTGACCGCGTGCAGGTGACCGTCTGCATGCGGACCCGCCCTGCGCGACCGGCGACCGGACACCCGGAAGCCTCCCGGGGGCGGGTCGTGTTCACTACTGCCGTGACCACGTCTGCTCCCCGCCTGCCCAAGGTCCGCGCCTCCGAGCTCGTCGGCCGCGGCTGGCTCAACACCGGCGGGCAGGACGTCACGCTCGCGGACCTGCGCGGCAAGATCGTCCTGCTCGACTTCTGGACGTTCTGCTGCATCAACTGCCTGCACGTCCTGGACGAGCTGCGCGAGCTCGAGGAGCAGTACCGCGACGTGCTCGTCATCGTCGGGGTGCACTCCCCCAAGTTCGTCCACGAGGCCGACCCGGTCGCCCTCGCCGCCGCCGTCGAGCGGTACGAGGTCCACCACCCCGTCCTCGACGACCCCGATCTGACGACCTGGTCCGCGTACTCCGCCCGCGCCTGGCCGACGCTCGTCGTCGTGGACCCCGAGGGCTACATCGTCAGCCACATGGCCGGGGAGGGGCACCGCCACAACGTCGAGGTCCTCGTCCGCGAGCTCGTCGCCGAGCACGAGGCCAAGGGCACCCTGCACCGCGGCGACGGCCCGTACGTCCCGCCGGCCGTCGAGGCGCGCACGCTGCGCTTCCCCGCCAAGGCGGTCCGCCTGCCCGGCGGGACCCTGCTCGTCGCCGACGCCGGACACCACTCCCTGGCCGAGCTCGAGGCCGACGGCGAGACGCTCGTGCGACGCATCGGCTCCGGCGACCGCGGCCTCGTCGACGGCGGGCCGGAGGCGGCGCGGTTCAGCGAGCCCAACGGCCTCTGCCTCGTCCCGGAGGAGCTGCGCGGGCGGCTCGGCTACGACGTCCTCGTGGCGGACACCGTCAACCACGCCCTGCGCGGCGTCCGGCTCAAGGACGGCCGGGTCATCACGGTCGCCGGCAACGGGCACCAGTACATGGTCGGCGCCGCGGACAACGTCCTGCCGGACGCCCCGGACACGGCCGACGCGTCCGTCCCGGCCCAGCGCCGGCAGAAGCTGTCCTCGCCGTGGGACGTCGTGTGGTCGGAGCAGCTCGGCGCGTTCGTCGTCGCCATGGCGGGCAACCACACGATCTGGGCGTTCGACGACGTGCGCGGCTCGATCCGGCGCCTCGCCGGCACGATGAACGAGGGGCTGCAGGACGGCCCCGCCGACGAGGCCTGGTTCGCCCAGACGTCCGGGCTCGCCGTCGGCGCCGACGGGCGCATCTGGCTCGCCGACTCGGAGGTCTCGGCGCTGCGCTGGCTCGAGCCGAGCACCGGCACAGCCACCGGCGAGGCCGCGGACGACACCGCCACCGTCACCGCGCACACCGCCGTCGGCGCGGGCCTCTTCGACTTCGGCCACCGCGACGGCGCCGCGGACCAGGCGCTGCTCCAGCACCCGCTGGGCGTCGCCGTCCTCCCCGACGGCTCGATCGCCGTGGCGGACACCTACAACGGCGCGGTCCGTCGCTGGGCGCCCGCGGCGGACGGCGACGGCCCCGGCGAGGTGACCACGCTCGCCCGCGACCTGGCGGAGCCGTCGGGCCTGCTCGTCGACGTGCACGACGACGGGTCGATCGACCTGCTCGTCGTCGAGTCCGCGGCCCACCGCCTGACGCGTCTGCGCCTGCCCGCACGGCTCGCCGGGGAGATCCTCGACGCCGGTGCCCACCGCACCCAGCGGCCGGTGAGCGAGATCGGCGCCGGCGAGGTCCGGCTCGACGTCGTCTTCACGCCCGCGACCGGCCAGAAGTACGACGACCGCTTCGGGCCGTCCACGCGCCTGCAGGTCTCGGCGAGCCCGGCGGAGCTGCTCCTCGAGGGTGCCGGCGACGACGTCCCGCTGGAGCGGGTCCTGCGGATCAACCCCGCGGTCGCCGAGGGCGTGCTGCACGTGACGGCGCAGGCGGCGTCCTGCGACGCGGACCCGAGGATCGAGTTCCCCGCGTGCCACCTCAACCAGCAGGACTGGGGCGTGCCGGTGCGGGTCGTCGACGGCGGCCCGGAGGTGCTCACGCTCCCCCTGCACGGCTGAGGCCGTCAGCCCACCGCAACGGCCCGGCCCGCCCGGCGCCGGAGCGCCTCGCGCGCCGCGTGGACGCCCGCGACCACCGCCACGAACGCCGCCGTCGCGAACGCCTGCGTGCGGGCGGCGTCGTCGGTGAGCATGAGCGCCACGAAGCCGAGCAGGAGCGCCACCGTCACCCAGGACAGCCACGGGTGCCCCCACATCCGCACGGTCAGCTCGCGCCCCTCGGCCTCCAGCCGCGGGCGGAGCCGGATCTGGGCGACGGCGATCACGAGCCACACCGCGATGAGCGACGCCCCCACGGCGCTCAGCAGGATGCCGAGCACGCCCTGCGGCAGCCACCAGTTGAGCAGGACGCTGACCAGGGCGAACGCGGTCGAGACCAGCACCGACGTCGACGGGACCCCCGCCCGGGACACGCGCAGCAGGGCAGGTGGCCCGTCGCCGCGCTCGGCGAGCGAGTACGCCATGCGCGACGTGCCGTAGAGGTTGGCGTTGAACGCGGACATCAGCGCGACGACGACCACCACCTCCATGATGGTCGGCAGGGCGGGGATGCCGGCCAGCCCGAGCACGGCCACGAAGGGTCCCGCCACCAGCTCCTCCGACGTCCACGGCAGCACCGTCACCATGATCGCCACGGAGCCGACGTAGAACAGCAGGATGCGCCAGACGATGGTGCGGGCGGCGCGGGCGATGCTGCGCTGCGGGTCGTCGGACTCGGCGGCCGCGATGGTGATGATCTCGATGCCGCCGAACGCGAAGACGACGACGAGCAGGCCCGCCGCGATGCCGGCCAGCCCCTGGGGCGCGAACCCGCCCTCGCCGACCAGGTTCGTCAGGCCGACCGGGTCACGGTCGGGCAGCAGCCCGGCCACGAGGAGCGTCCCGACGACGAGGAACACGACGATCACCGCGACCTTGAGCGCCGCGAACCAGTACTCGAACTCGCCGAAGCTGCGCACCCCGCGCAGGTTCACCCCCGCGAAGGCCGCGATGAGCACGACGGCGACGAGCCACTCCGGGACCGCCGGCACCCAGGTGTGCACGATCGCCGCGGACGCGGTGATCTCGACGCCGAGCACCATGATCAGCGTCGCCCAGTACACCCAGCCGACCGTGAACCCCGCCCACCGGCCGATCCCCGCCTCCGCGTACGTCGAGAACGACCCGCTGGAGGGCAGCGCCGACGCCATCTCGGCGAGCATCCGCATCACGAGGACGACCAGGACGCCCGCGACGACGTAGGAGAGCAGGATCGCGGGGCCGGCGATCCGGATCCCCGCCCCCGTCCCGACGAACAGCCCGGCACCGATCGCCGAGCCCAGACCCATCATCGTCAGGTGCCGGACCCGCAGGCTGTGGGCGAGGTGCGGCTCCCCGACCGGGACGTCGAGCGCGGGGGCGTCCGACAGGGACGCGGCAGGAGTCGCGGGCCGGGGCTCAGTCACGCCCGGCAGTCTCCCGCAGCAGTGCGATCGCGTGCTCCGTGGTCGCCGTGAGAACTCCGGGCGGGTCCCCGTCGAAGACGCGCTTCTGCGTCCGGACGCCGTCCGGGGCGGCCACCGCGAACCAGACCGTGCCCGCCGGCTCGCCCTCGTCCGGCTCCGGACCGCCCACGCCCGTCACGGCCACGACGAGGTCCGCGCCGAGGAGCCGGGCCGTCGAGGTGGCCATGACCCGCGCGCACTCCTCCGTCACCACGGGCCCCTCGGGCACCCCGAGCAGGCCGAACTTCACCGCGGGCGTGTAGGCGACGACGGCGCCGCGGAGCCAGTCCTGCGCCGACGGCGCCGCGGCCAGGACGCTCGCGACCGTCCCCCCGGTCAGCGACTCGGCCGTGCCGACGGTCCAGCCGCGCCGCTCGAGCAGGTCGGGCAGGTCTGCGGCGAGACGTCGCGCGGCCTCGGCGGTGGTGGTGACGGCCGTGTGGAGGTCGGACATGCGTCCCAGGGTGCGCCCGCGCGGCGGCTCCGGCACCCGGACGGCGCTCAGCCCGCGACGTCGTCGGGGACCGGGACCACCGTCGTCGTCGGGTCGGCCCCGACCGCGCGGAGGACGAACGCCTCGGTCGCGGCGATCGCCGCCGTGCGGCCGGGCCCGTCCTCCTCCGGCACGGAGCGGCTGGACAGGCAGGCGTGGACGAGCGGCACGGTGGTCTCGAGCGGCTGGGGCGCGAAGGCCCCGGACTCCATACCCGCGGTGAGGATCCCGCGCAGGATCGCCTCGACCGGCACGGCGTGCTCCCGCAGGCGCCGCTGCATGTCCGGGGAGAGCAGGGTGCGCAGCTCGCTCCCCCCGGGAGCCAGGTGGAAGACCCGCTTGAGCTCGGCCTGCTGGCGGATGTAGGTGCGCAGCTGCAGGACGGGGTCGTCCACGCCCTCGAGCGCGCGCTGGAGCGCCCCGACCCACTGGTCCGTCTCGTGGGTGATGAACTCCAGGAGGAGCGTCTCCTTGTCCGGGACGTGGTTGTACACGGCCGTGCGGCCCACCCCGGCCGCCCCGGCGATCTCCGCGAGCGTGACGGCGTCGAACCCGCGCTCGGACATCAGGGTCGCGAGGGCCGCGAACAGCTTGTTGCGGGTCTGCTCGCGGTGCTCACTGAGCGAACCGCCGATGATCTTCGGCACCCGACCATCCTTCCATCCGAGGACGCCCGGCACCCCTGCAGGGGCCGGACCGGCCGCGTGAGGCCTAGGGTCGCGCCATGACGATCGAGCCGGACACGAAGGACTGGACCTGGGTGCTGGACCGGCCGTGCCCCGAGTGCGCCTTCGTGGCGACGGCGGTGACCGGCTCGGAGATCCCCCGGATCACGCGCGAGGCCGCGGCGGCCTGGGACGGGGTGCTGCACCGCGAGGGGGTCCGGGACCGTCCCGAGCCGCACGTCTGGTCCCCCCTGGAGTACGCCTGCCACGTGCGGGACGTCTGCCGCGTCATGGACCAGCGCGCCCGGCTCATGCTCGCGCAGGACGCCCCGTCGTTCCCGAACTGGGACCAGGACGAGACCGCGCTCCGCGAGCGCTACGGCGAGCAGGACCCCGCCGTCGTCGGGCTGGGGCTGCACACGGCCGCCGAGGCGGTCGCCGCGCGGTTCGCGGCCGTCCCCGACGACGCCTGGGACCGTCGCGGTCTGCGCAGCAACGGCTCGGAGTTCACCGTGCTCGGCCTCGGCCGGTACTTCTTGCACGACGTGGTGCACCACCTGCACGACGTCGGCGCCTGACCAGCGGCCGTCACCCGGACGGCTCAGTGCCGACCCCGGCCCGCTGGCGCTCCGCACCGGCCCTCGTACCGTACGTCCATGGCGGACGAGGAGGTGACGGGACGGGACCCCGACGGCGCTGACCCCTCCGCGCCGGGCCCGGACGTCGACCGTGCCCTCCTGCATGCCGGCGACGGCGTGCTCATGCTCGACCGCGACTGGTGCATCACCTACCTCAACCTGGCCGGCGGGCGCTTCCTGCGGCTGGACCCGGCCCGGGCGGTGGGGCGCGTGCTGTGGGACCTCTACCCGCTGACGGAGCACCAGGCGTTCCGGGACGCCTACGAGCAGGCGCTCCTCGAGGCGCGGCCCACGACGATCGAGGCGTGGTCCGACGTCGTCGGCGCGTGGTTCGAGGCGCGCGCGCACCCCCACGACGGCGGCCTCACGATCTTCTTCACCGACTGCACGGAGCGACGGCGGCAGGGCGAGGTCCGCGCGCAGCTCGTGTCCCGGCTGCAGGGCGCTCTCGCGCGCTCCGGAACGCTGCTCGAGCTCAGCCGGCGGCTGGGTCGCGCCGCCACGGTCGACGACGTCGCCGCGTGCGTCACCGACGTGCTCGGCCCGGCGGTCGGCGCGAGCTTCTGCGGGATCGCGCTCGTGATCCGCGCGGAGGCCCGGGTCCGCTACGTCAGCCTCTACCCCCTCCCGCACGGCACGAGCGAGGCGTGGGCGGAGTTCCCCCTCACCCTGGACGCCCCGCCCGCGGTCGCTGCGCGGACCGGCCAGCCGCTGTTCCACCCCGACCGCGCGGCCGCCGTCGCGCAGTTCCCCGACCTCGGTCCGCACATGGACGTCGCCGGCGCCGCGGCCCTGGCGCACCTGCCGCTGACGGCGACCGCCACCACCCTGGGGACGCTGGCCGTCACGTGGCCGGAGCCGCAGGTCCTCGACGCCGAGCAGCAGGGCTTCCTCACGACGGCGGCGGGCCTCGCCGCGCAGGCGCTCGAGCGCGCCCTGCTGGCCGAGGAGCAGACCCGGGTGCTCCGGCACGTCCAGGAGTCCCTGCTCCCGCAGACGCTGCCGCAGTCGCCGGTCGGCGTCGCGGCCGTGTACCGACCGGCGGGCGAGGTCGGGGTGATCGGGGGCGACTGGTACGACGCGTTCGCGCTGCCGGACGGCTCGGTCCTCCTCGTGGTGGGCGACGTCACGGGGCACGGCGTCGAGGCGGCCAGCGCCATGGCGCAGCTCCGGTACGCCTGCCGCATCTTCGCGCGCGAGGAGCCGGACCCCGGCACCGTCCTGACCCGGCTCAACGCGCTCGTGAACGAGGGTGGCGGCACCGAGTTCGCCACCGCGGCCTGCGTCCAGGTGGCGGCCGACGGCACCTCGCTGCGCTTCGCGCTCGCCGGCCATCCGAGCCCGCTGCTGCTGCCCAGCGGCCACCCGCTGGACCCGGGGCACCGCCGCACGGGTCCGATGCTCGGCCTGGAGGCCGACGCCACCTACCGCAGCCACGCCGCGTCCCTCGGGCGCGGCGAGGCGCTCCTGCTGTTCACCGACGGTCTCGTCGAGCGCCGCGACGCCTCGATCGACGACGGCGTGGACCGGGTGCGGGCCCACGCCGGCGCCCTGGTCCGGGCGGCGGCGGAGGGGCGCGCGCAGGCGGCCCTCGCGGAGGTCGTCGACCTCGTCATGAGCCCCACGGCCCGCCGCGACGACATCTGCGCGCTCCTCGCGTTCGCCGTGCCCGGTCCCGCGGCGACCACGCCCCCCGCCCTTCCCTGAGGCCGGCGGACGCCCTCACCCGAACGGCGCACGACCTGTCGCCGTCGTGCACAACTTCCGTCCACAGACCTGTGGATGAATGGCGCGGCCGAGCACAGTTTTCTGTGGACAGACCTGTGGGTGGACGGTGGATGAAAAGTGCCTCCTCGCACCCCTTGCCGGGCGTCCGGGACAGGTCTAGAACTGAGCCATCGGCAGGACGACGACGCCGGATCGGACGGGGAGACCCGCACCGATCGAGCCTCCGGGGCGACCCGGGGAACGTCGGACCGGGGTGACCCGGACCGATGGCCACGACGTCACGAGACCTGCCGGTACCGACCGGAGAACGGCAGACCTTCTCCCCCGGGCAACCGGAGGAGAGCTGGAGCATCGCGAGAGAGACCAGCACCGCGGACGGCGCCGCGGAGGGTGTGACGCGCACCGGACGGTGGACCGCTGCCGGCCGCAGAGGTCGCAGGACCGCTCCGGGGACCTCAGGCGACTGGGGCGTCGGACCGGGCAGCTCGGGGAACCGGGCTTCTCGGAGGCGGGCCCTGTGACCGACCTCGACCGGACCGCCCCGCCGCGGCGGACGGCCCGTCAGGCGACTGACGTGCCGGGAGCAGCAGTCACAGCGAGGCCCCTCGGACGCCTATTCCGAGGGGCCTTCGCTGTTGCTCCGGACCAGGGTAGGCACCGCCGACGGCGCGCCCGGGTCCCGACACGCAGGGTGAGACGCGCGACCTGTTCACCGGGCGCGCAGGGCCCGGCGACCGCCGGCCGCCGGCGTCCCGCGCCCGGCGCCGCTCCGGCCGGTCCGGCTCAGCCCTGATCCACCGGTCTGAG
>NZ_AXCW01000170.1 GCF_000603945.1 Actinotalea ferrariae CF5-4
GTCCAGGATCCGGGGACAGGCCCCTGGACCCCGCGGCGGACGGGCGTAAGGGCGAAACCGGGTCCGGATTCACTGAACGTTGATCGAACGAAGACCGGGGCGCAGCACGACGTCGGGAACCTGGTGGGGATCGATCACCCCTTGCCACTGGAGATCCCCATGACCTCACACCCTGAGTCGGCGGTCCACGTGACCGTCGTCCATGCGCCGGCGTGCCACCTCTGTGACGACGCTGTTGGCGCCCTGGCTGACCTCGGGCAGAGGTGGCCCCTGGTGGTGCGTGTCGTCGAGCTGGAGTCGACCGAGGGGGCGTTGCTCGTCGCGCAGCACCGGCCCGCGATGAACCCGCTGGTTCTGGTGGACGGTGCCTACTTCAGCTCGGGCCGACTGCCGCGCAAGAAGCTGGTCAAGCTGCTGACCGCAGGCGCGGTCCCGAGCGCGTCCACCTCCGCCGTGAGCGTGTGAGGTGGGCGCCGAGCTGTTGACCACGGGCAGCATCCTGGCGGCGTTCCTCGCCGGCGGGGTCGCGCTGTTCGCGCCGTGCTGCATCGTGTTCCTGGCGCCGAGCTACCTGGCCGGCGCGGTGAAGAACCGCCGGTGGCGGCTGCTGCCGCTCACCTTCATCTTCGCTGCGGGACTCGCTGTCGTCCTGGTACCCATCACCCTCGGCATGAGCCTGCTGGCCGGTGCGATCGCCCAGTACCACGTCCCGCTCTACATCGCCGGTGGCGTCCTGATGTTCGCCCTTGCGGTCCTGTCCTTCTCCGGCACCATGTGGTCGCTCCCCAGCTTCCTGCGCGCTCCGGACACCTCACGCGGCGACTCCGCCAGCTTCTTCTCACTCGGGGTGTTCTCCGGTGTCGCCTCGAGCTGCTGCGCGCCGGTCCTGGCGGGCGTGATGACGCTGTCCGTCTTGTCCGGCTCGGCCGTCGGCGGCCTCGCGCTGGGACTGGCCTACGTGTTCGGCATGGTCTTCCCGCTGTTCGTGATGGCCTTGGTCTGGGACAAAGCCAGGCTGGGGGAGCGCAAGCTCCTGCGCGCCCGCCCGGTTCGGATTCGGATCGTCGGACGCACGATCGTCACGAACACGCTCAACATCGCCGTGTCTGTCGGGTTCGTGGTCATGGGTGTCTTCGTCATCGCCCTTGCCGGTGACACGGACATGACCGGCGGGACCGAGGCGCAGGACGTCGCTGCGAGCACCTTGACCGACGTCTTCCTGGCCGTGCAGACCTGGGTGAGCCCAGTACCCGAGCCCGTGCTCGGCCTCGGTCTCCTCGCACTGGCGGCGGCCTTCGTGTGGGCCACCCTCGCTGACCGTCGTCGACAGCAGCACGAGCCGGGGAACGTGACAGCCCCCACCCGACGGTCTGACGGCGAGCCCGCAGTTGCTGAGGACGTCGCCAGCAACAGCACCGCACCGAACTGCCACAGCACCGCCACCGAGGAAGAAGTGGTCCCATGACATCCGGAACAGCAACCCGACGCTTGGCCGAGCGCCAGCAGATGCTCGACGAGATCCGCCATGCGCAGGAAGCTGTCGTCAAGCGCCGGCACCGCATCAGCCTGGCCGCGTGGGGTGTCGCGCTTCTCATCGTCGTCACCCTTGTGGCAGCGGCGCTCATCTCCTCCCGACCGGTCATGTCATCCGAGGCCCGCGTCGCACCCGATTTCACTCTCCCGACCTCGAGCGGACAGACGGTGACCCTGTCCTCGTTGCGGGGCTCTCCCGTGGTCCTTTACTTCAACGAGGGCGCCGGCTGCGACTCCTGCCTCATGCAGATGGCCGAGATCGAGAAGGATCCAGCCTTCGCGGAAGCGGGGATCACCGTGCTGCCGATCGTGATGAACACGGCAGAGCAGATCAACACAGAGCGAGCACGCCTAGGCGTGACCGCGGACTTCCTCCTCGACGACGGCACCGTCTCCGAGGAGTACGGCACCCTCGGCACCGGCATGCACGAAGGACTGCCCGGTCACGGGTTCATCCTCATCGACGCCGAGGGAGTCCAGCAGTGGTACGGCAACTACCCGTCCATGTGGCTCGCGCCGCAGGACCTCCTCAAGGAGGTGCAGAGCCGGCTGTAGACGGAACAGACATCCTTCATCTGCGAACGAGAGGACAGCACGATGAGCACCTGTTGTACCGAGGAGACCGGCCAGTGCTGCGGGGGCGGTGAGGTCAGCGACCGCTCCGAGTCCCAGCCTCAGGCCGAAGTGACGAGCGTGAAGAGCCACGCGTGCTGCGGGGGTCAATCGGCGCACTGATCCACCACGAGCCCGCCCGACAGTCGGTCCGACCCCGTGCGGGTCGGACCGACGCGTGTCACCGGTGCGCGCGACGACGCGGAATACGGTGCGTACTGTAATCGTCGTTGGCGCTCGAGGGCGTGATCTGGCTCGCCTACCTGGACGACGACGAAAATCCGAACTGCCGCGCCGTCAGACTGGATGTGTGCAATCACCGGTTCCAACGCTTGGCTACTGTCCCGAGCGTCCACGGTGGCTGAAGCGCTCGCGGCTGTCGCGGCCACGAGGCCTCGGCCGCACCGCAGCGTTCCCCGAGCCAGCGAGGAGGGTGCTCGGGTGCCGCGCCTACCGTTGCCCAAGGCCCGCCTGTCGACCGCGCGGACGGGAGGACGCTGCTCACCGCCTCAGCGACCTGGGTTCTCCAGCTTTATCCCGCCCTGACTCGACGTCGCGCCCTGTCGCAGCGGATCGCGAACCTGCGGGACGCGGGGCTGCACGATGCGATCAAGGGTGACGACCAGACCGGCGCGCGACTCATCGAAGGCATCGCAGCCGGGCTGGCACAGGTTCGCGTCGACCTGACGCAGTACGCCGAGACGTTCTACTTCGTTGAAGCGGACTCGAGCATCAACTTCGCCTGCATGGTTCCTTACACCTACGAACTGGCCGAGACCGCCCAGCACTCAGACAATAGTGAGGTGCGGCTCGCCGGTGCCGCCCTCGCCCGGGCGGCCGACTCGCTCGCCATCAGACTCGCGCAGCACCTCGACACGGGGGAGGACGACCTACCAGCGGTCTTCACGACGTACGCCACCCGAATAGGCTCTCGCAGATCAGCCGGTGGATGACCCAAAAGGTGGACGAAGCCGGGTCGGCAGGTGTGGCGAGCGGCAATGCGTTGCTGCGACGACGGGTGAGCGGTCGCTTCGGGTGGCCGGTCTGGGAGCCCCTCGCGGCCTCGCCAGGCGGTATGCCGGCGCATTCACAGGACGGAACTTCTCTGCGGGAGTCGATGAGCTGGGTTGCGCCACGTGCTGTGTGAGTTCGGCCTCAATGACCAGCGTGGGAGTGGCCGTGCCCCTGGGGGCCGGCTGAGTGTGGCGGCCGCGGCGCTCGGGCTCGGTGGCGACGACGAGTGCGGCGATGATCGTCGTGAGTGGGATGGCCAGGACCAGCCCGATCGA
>NZ_AXCW01000171.1 GCF_000603945.1 Actinotalea ferrariae CF5-4
AAGGGTGCGTGCGATCTCTTCGGCGAATTCACCGCTCCCGATCATCTGCATCACCGGCAGGCGGTACACCTGCACGAGGAGGAGGACTGGCAGCGCTGCACCGGCGTAGGCGAACGCGATCGTGTAGACGGTGGAGGCGATGTGGTCGCGTCCGATGCGCATGCCGCGCGAGAACAGGTCGCGGATACCCGCATGGGGGTCGGCTGCACGCAGCTCCCAGACGGCGGAGGCCTGTGTGATCGTCACGTCGTTCAGGACTCCCAGCCCTGCCAGCACGACGCTGGCCAGGAAGAGGCCGCGTAGTGCTGTACCGTCCAGGTTCCCGGTCAGCTGCGCCAGGCGGTAGTTCTCCTCGACCGAGATGCCGCTGATCCGTGCGGACCTTGCCGCGACCGCACCGAGCACTGCGGTCGCGCCCAGCCCGGCGAAGGTGCCCAGCAGCGCCGTTGTCGTCCGGCGTGAGAGGCCGTGGGCGAGGTAGAGGACGACGAACATGATGGCGGAGGAACCGGTGAGCCCCACGAGCAGCGGGTCGCTGCCTTGCAGCAGAGCGGGAAGCACGAAGACGGCGATGACGACCGAGGCGAAGGCCAGTCCGAGGAGAGCGCGCAGTCCCCGCATGCCGGCCACGGCGACGACAACGACCCCGTACAGCACAGCCAGGACCCCCAGCGGCACGGTGCGGGCGTAGTCGTACCAGGCCCATGCTTCCGGCTCGCCGGCGGTCTGCAGGTACCTGACCAGGACGATCGCGGTCCCGGGGGGAAGGTCTTCTGGGCGGATCAGGGCGGGGGCCCAGACCTGGACACTCTGCCCGACAGCGTCGGAGGTGGTGACCCGGGCGGTGAGGAGCGTGCAGTCCACTTCCGCCGGGATGGCCCCGTCCGGTCTGCGGTCCTCGTTCGAGCCGCCGCACCTCTCGCTGGACGCCTCGACGACCTCGGCCCGGGGGTACTCGGCGGCCACCGCGACGACGCCTGTCGCCGGCGGGTCGTCGGTGGGCCACAGCTCAGCGAGGCCGAGCCCCGTCAGAGCGGCGATCGGGGCCAAGAGGCTCGCCAGCACCAGCGTCGTGCGATGAAGTCGCCGGCGCCTTCTCCGTGCGACCGGCGCACCGCCGGCTGCTCCGTCAGAGTGGCTGCTGACCTCGTGCGCGCCGTCGCTGAGCATGACCCCCGGGTGTGGAGTCACGGCATTCGCCGGATCAGCGGCGCCTTTCCTAGTGCTGTTCGGGGGATCAGGGGGACGGTCTCCACGCGGACCGGAACACGGGTTCCGGCCGAGAGCAGGTCTGCCGTGAGCTGCTCTCTGAGCCCCGTGACGTCGAGCCGGTCGGTGGCGGGTACTACGCGGAGCAGGATGTGGTCGTGATGCTGCTCGACCTGCCACTGGGTGACGTCGGCGTTGTCCAGGACGGCGTGGAAGACGATCGGGTGGACGGCGACCGGGGTGTCCGGACCGGGGAGGAGGAGGACGTCGTCCTGTCGGCCCTCGATCGAGGCGAGGACCCGGAAGGGCAGTCCGCAGCGGCACGGCTCGGGGCTGAGGGCCACCCGGTCGGTCAGCTCGTACCGGATGAGGGGGAGAGTGCGGGCGAAGAGCACCGTGACCAGCAGGTGGTCACCCGCTGTGCCGTCCTCGACCGGGGTGCCGTCGGCCCTCACTGGCTCAGCGATCACGAGGTCTTCGTACAGGTGCCGGTTGCCCAGCCGGCACGGTGAGGAGATGCCAGCCGTCTCGGTGGCGGCGTAGACGTCGTTCGGCAGTGTGGACCACGCCCGCTGCATGTCACGTGCAGCGCGGTCAGTGAGGACCTCCGAGGCCGACATGACCGCCTCCGGTCGGATGTCCAGAACGCCCTGGAGCTGGGCCTGTGCGAGTGGCCGCAGCACCGACGGGTAGCCCACCAGGAGGCGCGGCTGGAAGCTGTTCAACGCCGCGACGATCTCACCGAGCGGCGTACGGGCGTCCAGCCGCACGGTGGGGACGGTGCGTGAGCGCAGCGAGGCCCCCACGACCGCGCTCTGGTGGGTCGGCACGAGTGAGCTGACCACGGCCGTCTTCACGGGGGCGAGGAGCCCGGCACGCACGCCGGCCCAGTGGGTGGCGCGCGCATAGGAGACCAGGACGGCGCCCCACTCCGCGCGGTCCCAGAGGAAGACGCCGCGGCGCCCGGTCGTGCCCGCGGTCGCTGCTGTCCACCATCGACGATGCAGTGGTCGTCCCGGGTCACCATCGATCGTGGTCAGGTCACGTAGATGCCGTTCGACGTCCGCGAGCCGGATGTCGCGCGTCGTCAGGACGTCATCGAACTGGGCCATGAGGGCAGCTTTGGAGACCGGGGGCAGATCGTTCAGCGGCGCCGTTTCCCGACCGGTCAGCTGGCGCCGGTAGAACGGTGACCGGTGCAGCGCGTGCGCACGCACGGCCGCCAGTCGGTGCTGCTGGAATGCCAGGAGCTCCTCGCGGGTCCAGGTGTCCCGGCGGGCGAGCGTGCGTCGACCGGTGAGCACCCGGGCCATGAGGTCGGCGTCCATCACCGTCCGCCCGCAACCGCAGCCTCGGTCCCGTCGAGGACCGTCCCACCTGCGCCGGCCGGAGGCCCGTCCCCGCGCGATCGCGACCGGGCGTCCGTGCGCGCAGCCCTGAGCATGACGGCGAGCCCTGCGGCGATGCTGACCAGCGCCCACAGCTGCGGCTGGGTCATGCCCAGGAGCGTGGAGTCGTTGATCCGCAGGTACTCGACCAGGAAGCGGGCCGCACCACTGAGCACGAGGTACCCGGCGAAGACCACCGGCAGGCGGACGTGGCGCGCGAACCGCGTGAGCAGCAGTGCGATCACCACGGCGGCCAGCGCCTCGTACAACGGAGTGGGGTGCACCGGCACGTCGGTGGGGACCACACCGTTCGGGAAGGACATGCCCCAAGGCAGGTCCGTGGGCCTGCCGTAGGTCCCGTCACCGGACAGCAGGCAGCCCAGTCGGCCGATGCCGTACGCGACTGTCAGCGGCACGGCCGTGAGGCCGGCGACGTCGGCGATGGGTAGGCCATTGCGCCGCGCGACGACCAGCGCGGCTGCGATGCCGCCCAGGAGCCCGCCGTACCAGGTGAACCCGGTGCCGGCGAAGTCGTGGGCGGTGATGTCGGGCAGCTGCTCGGCGAGGTAGTAGACCTTCGCGGCGGCGAAGCCGACGAGCGTCGCCCACAGCACCAGGCTGTGGGCGACGTCCTTGCTGTAGCCGCGGCGCTGGAAGGCGCGACCCAGGAGGAACGCGCCGACCAGTGCGGCGAGCGCCTTGCTGAGGCCGTAGGTCTGGATGTCCAGGCCCAGGACGGAGAAGAGGACAGGTTGCATCGGTGGAGTTCCCGCCGGTGGGTCCGTCGGTGGCGCGCCGGGTGCGCGCCCCTCGCTGCGGACACTTCCAGCGTTCCCTGGGCTGATGAAGGATCACGAGGCGGGCGATCAAGCCTCGATGAAGAACGGCGCGCAGCGGAGCGCATCAGGTGAGGCGACTGCACCGACTCGATGCGTTCAGAGAGCACGGAGCAGGTTGGTCATCTCGGTGATCTCGAGCGTCTGGGCGTCGATGATCGATCCGGAGAGGCGGAGGGCTTCAGCGTTCTCGCCCTCGGCGCGGTGCTCTTCGGCCATCTCGATCGCACCGCGGTGGTGCTCGACCATCACCTCGAGGAACCGGCGGTCGAAGTCGTTGCCCGACAGGCCGGAGAGCTCGGCCATCACCGTCTCCTGGTCCATCCCGTCCATCTGCATCGCACCGTGGTCCATGCCGCCCATGTCCATCTCGCCCGGTAGCTCCTGGCCCCACGCGCCGAGCCAGCCGGTGAGCGTCTCGATCTCCGGACCCTGCGCGGCGGCGATGCGCTGGGCAAGGGCGCGGACCTCGTCGCCCTCGGCCTCCTCGATCGCGAGCTCCGCCATCTCCACCGCACCCTCGTGGTGCACGATCATCATCTGCGCGAACTCGGTGTCGGCGTCGTTGTAGACCTCGGCCGTCGCGGCGTCCTCAGCTCCAGACGACGGGGACGGCGCCGGTGCCGCCGGCGCGGTCTCCTCATCGACCGTTGCGCCGCCACACGCGGCCAGCGTCAGTGTCAGCAGGACGGCCGTGGTTGCGGCGGTAGCACGGGGCAAGCGGCGTGCATGGGTCATCGGAATTGAGCTCCTCGTATCAGTGGCCGGGCAGTGATCCGTCGGTGATGGGCTCGAACGGGCCTGGAACATTCCCCAGACTGCGTCACGAAGAACCATGATCCCCAGGGTGGCCGATGAAGGTTCAATGAAGGCGCGGTGGAGTGCAGGCCATGCGCACCAGCCACTGCGAAGGCCTCGTGGCGGCCGACTGGCAGGCCAACCTCCCGGACGCCGGGAAGTCGGTAGGCGCGTCCGACGATTCGAGCCACGAGCCACGGTGAAGAGCGGTCTGCCGCGGGTGAACGGGGCACCGTCCTTCGACCTTCAGCAAGTCTTCACGGGACCGGTGCGGGTTCTTGATCCGGGTCGGCGAGCCTGGGTTCAGGTGCCGATCCGGCGCCAGGAGAACAGGTGGAGACAGCAATGGGTCCTTGGTGCGGTCAGATGGGCGCCGGCGGGTGGCTGTCCATGATTGCTTTCTGGGTCGTGGTCGTCGCGGTCGTCGTGTGGGGTGTCAGCCGACTCTTCCCGGCACAGCCTGTGGCGGACGCACGCTCGATCCTGGACGCGCGCCTGGCCGCCGGTGACATCGATCCGGCGACCTACCGGGCCGTCCGGGAGGAGCTCGCGGCGCAGGCCGCGACAACAACGGGAGGAACACCATGAAGGGTCATCTGAAGCACATGCTGATCGGGGGAGCCGTCATCTTCGCGGCGCTCCTGGTCGCGGGCGTCGACGTGGGGAACGCCGGCCTGTGGGCGATCTTGCTGGTCTGCCCCCTCATGATGGTCGGCATGATGTGGATGATGAGCCGCGGTCACGCAGGCCACACCGGTCAGGGTGCTGCGCAGGACCGGCCGGACTCCGAGGTGAGGGACCGCGACGGTGCCATCGAGCACCAGCACCACTGAGCGTCGTCGCCCCTCGCCGGCAGCTCCTGTCGCTCAGAGCCGCCCGTGGCGGGCCCTCCCGTCATGGGCGGCTCTGTGCACAGCGGCCCTGGGTGGCCTGGTCACCGAGACCGCGTTCCCGAGCAAGTCCTGGTGGCCCATGGCGTACGTGGGCATGGCGCTGCTGGTCCTCGCCCTGCGGCGTGACTCCGTCCCGCGAGGCTTCATCACTGCTGCGGTGTTTGGGCTCGCGTTCTTCCTGCCGCACCTGTGGTGGGCCGACGCAGCCGTGGGGTCGCCCGTCGGCTGGGTCGCACTCGCCGTGCTGCAGTCGACCGCCGTGGGGGGGCCTACCCCCGGATCTTGGA
>NZ_AXCW01000172.1 GCF_000603945.1 Actinotalea ferrariae CF5-4
ACGTCCTGGGCCGGCCCGCCGCCGGGCACCGGGCACCGGGCCGCCCCCGGCGCCGACGCGCTCGACGACGCCCAGCGCCGCGCGCTCCACGCGACCGCGGACGAGCGCGACATCGCCACGCTCACCGAGCCTCCGCCCATGACCGCCTACGGCTGCCTCGCCGACCTGGAGCTCGACGGGATGCTCGCTCTGGAGGTCTCCGGCGAGACCCAGCTGCCCCCGGTGATCGCCGCGGTGCCCTGGGCCGCGCAGGGCGCCGTCGCGTACCGGGTCCGGTGGGAGCCGCCGGAGCTGGAGGAGCTGCACGCCGAGCGGCCGTCGATCCCGCACCGCGTGGCCCGGAGCCGCGCGCTCCCCCTCGTGGTCGCGGCGACGCGCGCCCTGCACGGCGCCGTGGGCGGGGAGATCACCGACGAGATGGAGTTCGTCGTCGACCCCGGGGACCTCTGAGGCGAGGCTGCCCGCCCGGCTGCGCTGGGCCCGCCCGCTCAGCTGCCCCGGAGCGCCTCGCGCAGCGTGACCCGACCGCCGGTCTTCAGCAGCGACCGCTCGTAGACCTTCGCCCCGAGGGCCACGACCGCGACGGCGGCCACGACGAGCAGCGCGAGCGCGACCAGCGGCTCCCACCACGCGGCCTCCCCGAGGAAGAGCCGCACCGGCATCCCGACGGGCGCGCTGAACGGCACGTACGACATGACCCGCAGCACCGTCGGGTTGTCGTTGAAGAAGACCACGAGGAAGTACGGGGTCATCGTCAGGTAGATCACCGGCGTCATGACCGAGCCGACGTCCTCCATGCGGGACACGAGCGACGCCGCCGCGGCGAACATCGCCGCGAGCAGGACGAAGCCGACGAGGAAGAACAGCACGAACCACACCACCGGGGCGCCGATGAGCCCGAGCAGGTCGTCCTGGCCGGTGACCACCAGCCCGATGACGGCCACGGCGGCGATCGCCGCCGTCTGCCCGAAGGCGAGCAGGCTGTTGCCGAGGATCTTCCCCGCGAGGAGGGACCGCGCGGAGACCGTGGCCAGCAGGATCTCCACGATCCGGCTCTGCTTCTCCGTCACCGTGTTCTGGGCGATCATCGAGCCGAAGCCGGCCGCCGACATGAGGAACACCAGGCCGAACCCGAAGCTCACCAGGTAGCGGACGCCCTCGTTCATGTCGGACTCCTCGAGGAGCTCCACCTCGGGGGCGACCGACAGCACGCCGACGACGTCCAGCGGCGTCTCGTCGAGCGCGAGGACCCGCACCCCCACGGGGCTACCCTCCGCGGGCACGACGGCGGCCCGGACGTCCCCGTTCTCGACCAGCCGCCGCGCCTCCGCCTCATCGGCCGCGTCGACCGCCTCGAACCCGTCCTGCCCCGCGAGCGCCTCGGCCGCCGCCCCGACGACCGCGACACGGGTGTCGCTGTCCCGGCCGGCGAGCACCGAGCCGACGACGATCGACGCGAGCACCCCCACGAGCAGGATCGCCGTGGAGACGAGGAACGACTTGGTCCGGACGACCGTCGTCACCTCGCGCTCCGCGACGAGCAGGGCTGCCCGCACCGTGCCGGGAGCGGCCGGCCGGCCGCCGTGGCCCGCCGGCGTCCCGGCGCCCGTCGCGCTGCGGGCCGCGACGGCCTCGCCGGGGGTCCCGCTGCGGTTCCCGCGCTGGTCGACCTGGGTGCTCATCGTGCCGCCTCCGTCGTGTCCTCGTCCTTGACGACCTCGCGGAAGATCTCCGCGAGCGTCGAGCGCACCGGCCCGAACGACGCCACCGGCGCCTGCTCCAGCGCGCGCCGCAGCACCTGCTGGGCCGCGGCGTCGTCGTCGGCCTCGAAGACCGCCCAGCCGCCGTCGAAGTGCTGGACCCGGACGCCCGGGGCCGAGCGCAGCCAGCCGACGTCACCGGCCGTGTCGATCTCCCAGCGCGCGTGCCCGTAGGCGGCCCGGAGGTCCTCGCGTCCCCCCGCCGCGCGGATCCGGCCCTGCGCGATGACGACGAGGTCGTCGCAGAGCCGCTCGACGAGGTCGAGCTGGTGGGAGCTGAAGATCACCGGGGCGCCCTGGGCGGCGTACTCCGACAGCACCCCGACGACGACGTCGACGGCCATGGGGTCGAGGCCCGAGAACGGCTCGTCGAGGACCAGCACCTCCGGCTCGTGCACCAGCGCGGCCGCGATCTGCGCGCGCTGCTGGTTGCCGAGGGACAGGTCGTCGAGCCGGTCGTTCATGCGCTCGCCCAGCCCGAGGCGCTCGAGCAGCGCCGTCGCGCGCCGCGTGGCAGCCCCCCGGTCGACGCCGTGCAGGCGTGCGAGGTAGGTGATCTGCTCCAGGACGCGCATCTTCGGGTACAGGCCGCGCTCCTCGGGCATGTAGCCGAAGAACCGCCGCTCGGCGGCGTCGAGGTCGGTGCCGTCGAGGGTGACGTGCCCGGAGTCGGCGGCGAGGACGCCCAGCACGATGCGCATCGTCGTCGTCTTCCCGGCGCCGTTCCCGCCGACGAAGCCGGTGAGCCGGCCGCGCCGGACGTCGAAGGTGACGTCGTCGAGCACGAGCCGGTCGCCGAACGACCGGTTCACGTGGTGTACCTGGAGCATGGTGGTCCCTCTGTCGGTCCGGCGGCGCCGGTCGGGGTGGACGGGGCGCCGCGCACGCCTCGGCGTGACGACTCCACCCTAGGAACGGGCCGCAGCCGGCGGATCAGGCGGGGGTCGGATCCTGCACCTCAGTCCCGCGGCGGACGGCGGGGTGGTCCTCAGCGCTCGTGCGTGCGCACGACGCCGTGCTCGTACGCGAAGACGACGGCCTGGACCCGGTCCCGCAGGTGCAGCTTCATGAGGACGTTGGACACGTGCGTCTTCACGGTCGCGCGGCCGAGGACCAGCTCGGCGGCGATCTCGTCGTTGGCGAGCCCGCGAGCCACGAGGCGGAGCACCTCGACCTCCCGCTCGGTGAGCGAGGCGACCGCGGCCGGGAGCGCTCCGTCCTCCGGGGGAGCCGGCCGGTCCGCCCCGTCGAGCGCCCGGGCGATGACGGCCCGCGTGACCTCGGGGGCGAGGAGCCCGTCCCCGGCCCCGACGGACCGCACGGCCTCCACGAGCTGCTCGGGCCGGCTGTTCTTCAGCGGGAACCCGCTGGCGCCGGCGCGCAGCGCCTCGAGCAGGTAGTCGTCGCGGTTGAACGTCGTGAGCATGAGGACGGCGGACCGGACCTGCGGGTCGGAGGTCAGGAGGCGCGTCGCCTCCAGACCGTCCATGCCGGGCATCTGCACGTCCATGCAGATCACGTCCGGCGCCAGGCGGGCCGCCTGGGCGATCGCCTCCCGGCCGTCCCGGGCCTCGCCGACCACCTCGATGTCCGGCTGCGCGTCGAGGATCGTCCGGATCCCGGCCCGCAGGAGCGCCTGGTCGTCCACGAGGAGCACCCGGACGGGCCGCGCGACGTCGTCGTCGGAGGCGGCGGTCGCGCGCTCGGCCGGGGTGCTCATGCGAGCTGCTCCTCGGGCAGCGGCGCCGGGGGGGCGGCCGGGGCACTCGCCGGCAGCGCCGGGCTCGCTGCGAGCGGCACGTGCGCCCGGACGAGGAAGCCCCCGCGCGGCCGCGGGCCGGCCTCCAACGTGCCGCCGTCGGCCGCGACGCGCTCCCGCATGCCCACCAGGCCCAGACCGGACCCGGTGGACGTCCCCCGTCGCGCCCCCACGCCGTCGTCGGTGATCTCGATCTCCACCCCTGCCGGCACGTACCGCAGGCGGACGTCGGCGGTGGCCCCCCGCCCGGCGTGCTTGCGGGTGTTGGTCAGCGCCTCCTGGGCGATCCGGTAGAGGTTCAGCGACACCAGCGGCGGGAGGGGGCGCGGCTCGCCCACGACCTGGAACGACACCGGGAGCCCCGTGGCGGCGGTCTCCTCGACCAGCTGCGGCAGGCGCTCGACGTCGAGCGACCCGACGGCGTCGTGCCCCTCGCCGGCACCGGCGTCACGGAGCGTGCCGAGGATGCCCTGGAGCTCGTCGATGGCCTGGCGCGCGGCCTCCTCCACGTGCTCGAGCGCCTGCGACGCCGCGGAGGCCTCGGCCGGCAGGAGGGTCCGCGCGGCGGAGGCCTGGACACCCATGAGCGAGACGTGGTGCGCGACCGCGTCGTGCAGCTCGCGCGCCAGCCGCAGCCGCTCCAGCGCCACGGCCTGGGACGCGACGACGCGTCGTTCCGCCTCGAGCTCGCACGTGCGCGCCTCGACCCGGGCGCGCGCCCGGGCGGCGTTCCAGGCGTTCTCCCCGAACCAGTACGCCGCGGCGAAGTAGGCGACGTTGGTGAGGAGCTGGATGAGCAGGAAGGCCACGAGCGGGGAGAAGACGCCGGCGCGGGACAGGTCCGGCAGGGCGTCCGGGTCCGTCGTGGAGTGGAACAGGGCCACGAGGAGCCAGACGAACATCGCCACGATGACGGCCCCGCGGACGACCCCCGCCCGCCGCCGGTCCCCCGCCCAGGCCCCCACGGTGTACAGGGCGAGGAACAGCGCGATGTTCGCCACGAGGGTCTCGGGCACGCGCGTGCTGCCCAGCACGATGAAGGTCGCCCCGACCACCACGAGCACGAGGCACGGCCGACGACGGCGCAGCGCGAGCGGGAGCGTCACGCCCGCCAGGCAGAGGACGGACAGCCACGCGGGCGCCGGGTCCTCGTACATCCCGGCGACCTGCCACAGGGTGAAGGACAGGATCGAGGCGACGAAGAGGCCGACGGCGAGCAGCACGTCGTTGCGCAGCGCGTCCGCGTCCGGCGCCGCCCGCGTCCACCCCGAGACGTCCGGGTCCGGGGGCCGGTCCCGGGTCGCGGCCGTCGAGGCGCCGACGGGTGCCCCGCTCCGGACCCGGTCCTCCCCCGCACGCACGACGCCACGCTAGCCCCTGGCACCGGCACCGCGGCTCCGCCCCGGGACGGGATCGTCCGGCGCGGGACCGGGCCGCCCTCCGCCGCGGGACGGAGGGCACGCCGCGCGAGGAGCCCCACCGGCTCCGCACGCCGGCCCCGCCCGCCGGCCCGCGCCAGCACTGTCGGTCCCCGCCCCCGAGGAGCATGATGGACAGATGCGGCGAACGGCGGAGTTCGATGCGTTCGGGCCGTGGATCGACGAGGTCCACAGCCCCGAGGACGTGCCGCGCCTCTTCCGGGACCGGCCGGTCGACCTCGAGCGGGCGCAGATCGTGCTCAAGGTCCCCCGCCGGATCTCCCGGCGCGACGCGAACCCGGACATGGACCTCTACGACCACCTGGTGGTGGTGGACGACCACGGGATCGAGGTCCGCTCGCGCGAGGGCTCGGCGTACCGGCGGGACCGGGTCGAGCACGAGCGGATCGCCGTCGTGCACAGCAGCGTGGACCTGCTCGACGGTCGCTTCCACGTGCTCGACACGTCCTCGGGCGCGTCCTCCCGACGCCTGGGGTTCCGCTACAACAGCGTGTCCCACGAGCTCGTCGAGCAGCTCGTCCGCGTGCTGCGGTCGTCCGTCCCCGGACGGCCGGGGGCACCGGGCGACCACGCCGCACCCGACCACCCCCTGCAGCTGGGGCTGCACGACCTGGGCGACGCCGAGGTGGCGCTCGTCACCGAGCAGCGCGACATCACCGAGCACGAGCGGGACATCGTCCCGGTCGCGGCGCACGGCCGCCGGACGGTCGCCCGCCGGGGCGGCGCGCTGCACGGGGTCCTCGACGTGCTCCGGCCCGTCACCCTCCAGGGCGCCGTGGTGTGCGCGACCCCCGCCGAGGTGCACCTGGTCCACCGCCGCACGTGGTTCACGACCGGGCGCACCCCGGTGAGCTCGGTGGCGCACACCGTGTGGCTGGTGCCGCACGTCACCCGCGTGACGGAGCACCCGTCCGAGCGGTACGAGGGCGTCGAGGTGGTCACGGTGACCAGCGGCCAGGCCGAGGTGGAGGTCCCGTTCCCCGAGGGCACGGACAGCGGGACCGCGTTCCGCCGGGCGCTCATGGCGGCGTCACCGCACTGAGGCGCGACCTCGGCCGACCCGTCGGCCCGACCCGCCGGTCCGACGCACCCGGCCGGACCGACCGACCGACCTGACCGTGCCCCCTGCTCAGCCGTCGGCCTGGGCCCGGCGCACGGCGGGGAGCAGGAGCTGCGCGACGTCGACGACCTCGACCGCCTCCGCACCGGCGGCCGCCCCGCGGTCGTTCGCCGCGACGCCGTCGGTGAGCATGATCGTGCAGAACGGGCAGCCGGTCGCGATGGTGCGGGCGCCGGTGCCGATCGCCTCCGCCGCGCGGTCGGTGCTGATCCGCGTGCCCGTCGTCTCCTCCATCCACACCCGCGCACCGCCGCCGCCGCAGCAGAAGGACCGCTCGTGGGACCGCGGCATCTCGGTGACCGCGAGGCCCGGGACCGCCGCGAGCAGCTCGCGCGGGGGCGTGTAGACCTGGTTGTGCCGGCCGAGGTAGCAGGGGTCGTGGTACGTGACCTGCCGCGCCGGGTGGGGCCGGCCGTCGTCGTCGGCGCCCTGCGCGGGGACGCCCGGCTCGCGGACCTCCTCGACCACGGTGAGCCGCCCGTCCGCGAGCAGCCGCTCCAGCAGCTCGGTGTGGTGCACGACCTCGAACTGACCCCCGAGCTGGGGGTACTCCCGCGCGATGGTGTTGAAGCAGTGCGCGCAGGTGACGACGATCCGCTGCGCCTTGACCTCGGTGAGCACCTCGACGTTCGCCTGCGCGAGCATCTGGAAGAGCATCTCGTTGCCGGCCCGGCGCGCCGGGTCGCCGGTGCACTGCTCGCCGTCACCCAGCACCGCGAAGGAGACGCCGGCCGTGTCGAGCAGCTCGGCGACGGCCCGGGTCGTGCGCTTGGCCCGGTCCTCGTAGGCGCCCGCGCAGCCCACCCAGAAGAGGTACTCGACCTCGGACGCGTCCTCGACGTCGACGCCGACGACGGGCACGGGGAACGGCAGGTCCTTGGCCCAGGCGAGGCGCTGGCGCGCCGGCAGCCCCCAGGGGTTGGCCTGCTTCTCGAGCTTGGCGAACATCGGCCCCAGCTCGTCGGGGAAGGCCGACTCCATGAGCACCTGGTTGCGGCGCAGGTCGACGATGTGGTCGACGTGCTCGATGTCGACCGGGCACTGCTGGACGCACGCCCCGCACGTCGTGCAGTCCCACAGCGCCTGCGGGTCGACGACGTCCCCGACGAGGGACAGCACGTCGAGGTCCGCGTGGGAGTCCTGCGCCGACCCCGCGGCGCGTCCGGCGGGCAGCGGCACGTGGCCCGTGGTGGCCGTGTGCCCGGCCGGCTCCGTGGACGCGTTCGCGGCGACCGTGAGGTACGGCGCGGTCGCGTAGGCGTGGTCGCGCAGGGCGAGCACGACGAGCTTGGGCGACAGCGGCTTGCCCGTGTTCCAGGCCGGGCACTGCTCCTGGCAGCGCCCGCACTCGGTGCACGTGGAGAAGTCGAGCAGCCCCTTCCAGGAGAAGTCCTCGATCCGGCCGACGCCGAGCGTCGCGTCGTCCGGCAGGTCCTCGAGGGCGGCGAAGTCCACCGGCTTCCCGCCCGCCCGCACGGGCGGCAGGGGCCCGAGCGCGGGCGACCCGTCCGTCTCCCGGCGAGCCCACACGTTGACGACGGCGAGGAACCGGTGCCACGAGACGCCCATCGCGGGCCGCATCCCGACGACGACCATCCACAGCATCGACGTGATGATCTTCAGCAGCGCGACGACGACGACGGCGGCCTCGAGCGTCGCCGTCGGCAGCCCGACGAACCACTGCCCGAACCACGCCGTGAGGGGGAAGTGCCACAGCAGGCCGGCGGTGTCCTCCAGGACGAGCGGGCCTGATCCCTCGGAGACCGGCGGGGCCGCCGCGAGCGCGTACTCCAGCCCCCGAAGCAGCAGCACGCACACGACGACGGCGGCGATGATCGCCTCGACGAAGTACGCCTGGCCCCGGTTCGACCCGAAGAACCGCGACGCGCGCGGCCCCTCCGGCCCGCCCGGGCCCGCGGCGTCGTCGGCGGCCGGCAGGTCCTGCTCGCGGCGCGCGCCGGACACCCGCGTCCCCGCCCGCTCACCGCGCCGCGGGTGCTCGCGCTGCCGCACGAGGACCAGCGCGACGATCCCCAGGAGGCCGAGCCACGCGAACACCTCGACGAGCCACTCGAACGGCGGGAAGTGGCCGACGACCGGCAGCACGAAGGACGGGTCGACGATCTGCCCGTAGCCGGTGATCAGGGTGAGGAAGAGGACCGGGAAGCTCACCATGACGACCCAGTGCGCGACGCGCACGAACGGGCGGTGCCGGAAGCGCCCGTGCCCGAGGACCTCCTTGACCACCAGCCACGTGCGGCGTCCGGGGTGCGTGGTGCGGTCCGGCGCCGGGGCGCCCCGACCGACCGTGCGCACGATCGCCCGGACCCCGAGCACGAACGCGGTGACGCCGACGACGGTCGCCACGACGGCGACGATCAGCGCGATGATCTGCAGGCCGTCCACGCAGGACACCGTAGACCCGGGCTCCCGGGCCTCCCGCTGCGGCCTGCCGGGTGCCACCATGGAGGGACCGGACCTCGTCCCTCGGGGGGCAGTGATGCGCGTGCGACCGTCGTCCCACCGGCCGGGCTGGGCGCCCGTGCGGACCCTGCCCGCACGCCCCCTGTCCCTGAGCACCCTCCTCGCGCTCACGGCCGCCCTCGCCCTGGCGGGCTGCGTCGCCGACGACGGCGCCGAGGACCCCGGCGCGGCCGGCGGCACCCCGTCACCCCCCGCCGCCACGAGCCCCG
>NZ_AXCW01000173.1 GCF_000603945.1 Actinotalea ferrariae CF5-4
CGCGACGCTCCTCACGGCCGGGGCGTGGGTGAAAGTGGCGCCCGGCCCGCTGCTGCTGCCCCTCGCAGCGGCCGCCTCCCGGCCGTGGCGCGACGTCGTCGGGCCGGCCGCGGTGCTCAGCGCCGCCGTCGTCGGGACCGTCCTGCTGCTCGGGGGAGCGCCCTTCTCCTTCCTCGTCGCGCAGACGGACCGCGGCCTCCAGGCCGAGTCGGTGGCGGGGACACCCTGGGTCCTCGGTGCGGCGCTGGACGGGCGGTCCGGCGTGGCCTTCGACGAGGAGCTGGTCACCTACGAGGTGGTGGCGCCGGCCGCCGACGCCGTGGCCGGGGTGCTCGACGTGCTCCTGCCCGCCGGGCTCGCCGTGGCGGGGCTGGTCCTCGTCCTGGCCCGTCACCGGGGCGCCGCGGCTCCGCTGCTGCTCCCGGCGAGCCTGGTGCTGACCGTGTGGCTCGTCGTGGCCAACAAGGTGGGCTCGCCGCAGTTCGTCACCTGGCTCGCCGCACCCGTGGTCGTGATGCTGGCCGGGCGGCCGGACGGCGTCGGGGCGCGGGCCCGCCGGGCGGTGGCCGTGCTCGTGCTCGTCGTGGCCGCCCTCACCCAGGCCGTGTTCCCGTGGGGGTACCCGGCGCTCGTCACGGGTGACCCGGCCGTCACGCTGCTGCTCGCCACCCGCAACGCGGCGCTCGTCGGGCTGCTGGTGGTGGGCGTCGTGCTCGGTGTCCGGGCGGCGTCACGCAGGACCCACACACGCAGGACCCACACACGCAGGGCCCACACACGCAGGGCCCACAGACGCAGGGCCCCGGCGCTGCGGTAGCGCCGGGGCCCTGGGGTGGTGGTGCCGTGGTGGGGTGGGCCTCAGCCCGTGCGGGACGCGATCCAGGCGAGCATGTAGGACCGCGAGTTCGCGTCGTCGATCGAGTCCTCGGGCAGACGCTCGGCCTCCTCCCACGCGGCGGCGGCGTCCTCGGGACCCGCCAGCGCGCGGTACATGAGCAGGTAGTCGCCGAACTGCACGCCGTACCCGCCCGGGGTGGCCTCCTCGACCGCCGCGCGGATGCGCTCCGGCTCGGCGGTCGCCAGGTAGTCGGCGAACGGGCCCATGGGGATGAGCAGGATGCCGAGCATGGCGTTCGGCTCCGCGCTGAACCACGTGGCGTAGTCGCGCTTGCCGCCCCAGTTCAGGGTGACGATCTCCTGGCCGTAGCCCTCGTAGACCGGGTCCTCGAGGTCGAGGTCGGTCCAGTAGATGATGGCGGCGGCCTCGGTGGACATGAGCCACGAGGCGAGCTGCTCGGTCGCCTCGTCGCCGCGCGCCTGCGCCCACAGCCCCAGGCCGTTCCACGCGTTGACGGCCTCGGAGCTGGACTCCTGGTTGTTGCCGTCGCGGAACGGGGACGTGCCCGAGGCCCACGAGTGGCCCGCGTAGACGTCGAAGTTCCGCAGCCGCGGGAAACGGTCCGTCTCCACGACCGTCGCGATGTCCTGCGCCAGGACGTCCATGACCGGGGCCAGCTCCTCGGCGAGGGCCTCGTCGTCGCGCGCCATGAGGCCGGCGGCGGCGAGGTGGTAGCCGTAGTGGAAGTGGTGGTCGTTGAACTCGTCGGAGCCGAAGGACGGCACCTGCCCCACGACGCCGCGCGCCGTGGGGTCGTACGCGAAGCAGAACGCGTCACGGTCGGCGCAGCCCTGCGGCTCGGTCCACTCGCGGAGCTTGTCCGTCACCTCGGTGCGCAGGTCGGCCACGACGTCCTCGGCGCCGAGCTGCTCGCCCAGCGTCACCAGGGTCGCGGCCTGGTACAGCCACTTCCCACCGAAGTAGGTGTCGGCCGGCGGGTCCGGGACGGCCGCGACGTCGGTCGGCAGCTGCTCGAGGATCCGCTCGCGCTCCGAGTCGTCGATGGCATCGACGTCCAGGGTGGCCTGCGGCTCGATCTGCGGCGCGAAGCTCGTCAGCTGCGAGCCCGCGCAGAGCTCGAGGGTGCCGTACACGCTGGGGTACGTGCCCAGCCCGCAGTCGGGACGCTCGGGCTGGTCGCCCTGGCGGTGGTGCGGGCGCGTCACGTAGGCGGTCTCGCCGCCGTCGGCCGTGGCGTACCCGATGGTGGTGCGCGCGATGCCGTCGCCGACGCCGTACGTCGCGACCGCGCCCGTGACGGGGTGGGTCGCGGCCTCGGCGAGACGCTGCGGGGCGTCGTCGGCGGCCTCGTCGGGCAGCGGGAACCAGGTGACGGTCTCGTCGGCGGCGAGGGTGATGTCGCTGCCCTCGAACGCCCCCTCGGGCGCGACCGCGACCCAGGTGCGCTCCGCGACCTCGGCGGTCGCGGCGGCGAAGCCCTCGGGCGCGAGGCCCTCGGCCGGCTCGAACGCGGCGTCGACCGACAGCGTCAGGTCCTGCGTCGCGGTGAGGGGCGCGAACGGCGACCCCTCCGCCAGGACGACCCGGCCCACGGCCGTGCCGGCCTCGTCGAGCAGCGCGACCGTGACCGAGGCGTCGTCGTGCGCGACGACCTCGATGCTCTGCGTGCCGGCGTCGACCGTGATCGCCGGGACGTGCGGGCCGACGATCGCCTTCTCGCTCGTCACGGGGTCGGGCAGGCCCAGGGTCACGGCGCCGCCCTCGAAGCCCGCGCTGAGCGGGTGCGGGAACACCGGCATCGGCTCGTCGTTCTCCGGGTGCTGGAAGACGAGGCCGCTGAACCAGCGGTTGGTCGGCGGGACGAGGCCCTCGGCGAGACGGGTCGGCTCGATCTTCCCGAGCTCCTCCTGGTGGAGAGCGGCCGTGGCGGCGTCCGGGTCGACGTCGGGCGCCGGGGCGTCCGGCGGGCCGGTGACGTCGCCCGCGGCGATCTCGCCCGACGCGGGCCGGGCGCCGTCGGACGCGGCCGACGACCCGCCGTCGTCACCGCGCGTGGCCGTGAAGGCCACCGCGGCGACGACGACGGCCGCGAGGAGGGCGGCGAGGACCGTCAGGGTGCGTCTCGTCATCAGGCGCCCCCGACAGCCGAGGTCACGGTGTCGGTCGCCTGGGACACGTAGCCCTTCACGAGCCGGCTGATGTCCGCGACGACCCCCTCGTTGCGCAGCTCGACCTCGGCGACGACGGGCGTGCCGGTGGTGATGAGGCGGTCCTCGCGGGCGAGGGCGGACAGCTCCTCGGACACGACGCTGAGGACGACGCGCGACGTGCCGTCGTCGGTGCGCTCGACCGAGACGTCCGCGGTGGAGGCGGCCATCTCGCGGCCGTCCGGGAGGCGGAGCGTGACAGGGGCGCCGTCGGTCAGGCGGCCGTACTGGGAGGCGGTCATCTCGTACTCCGCCTTGACCTGGAGGGTGCCCTCGGCCTGGACGGTGGCCAGCTCGGAGGAGGCCTGGACGAACGCGCCGGTGGCCACCTGGGTGTCGGTGAGCACGCCCGGGGTGTTGGCGCGGATGAGGAAGTTGCCCTCGGCGTCGATGTTCGGGTTGCCCTCGGCCTCGATCAGGCCCTCGGCGATCTCGAGCTCCAGCGCCGGGGAGTCGATGACGAAGACCGGGTCACCCTCCGCGACCGGCTGACCGACCTCGGCGGGCTGGGACACGATCGTGCCGGAGTACGGGGTGCCGAGCGTGTAGGCCTCGGCGGCGATCTGGGCGGTGGTGCTCGTGGCGCGGCCACGGGCGTCGTTCAGCTGGATGAGGGCGACGCCGGCGACGGCGACGACCGCCACCAGCCCGACGAGAAGCTTGATGCGGTTGAACCAGGTCATGCGGCACCTCCGGGGGCGCTGGTGGGACGGGTGGAGTCGGCCGGGACGGGACGGAGGTCGTCACGCCCGTCGGGAGCGACGTCGTCGGACGTCGGCTCCGGGGACCGGGCCGGGGTGGGGTCGGAGTGGTCGATGCGGTCGGGGCCCGACGAGCGGGCGGCGCCCTCGACGGTGGTGGTGGCCCCGGCGGCACGACGCCCGCGGGACCGGCGGGCTGCACGGTTCTCGCGGCGGATCCGCGAGGCCTCCCGCATGGCCGTCACGACGAAGGCACCCAGGATGAAGGTGTTCGTGACGTTCCAGGCGACGGCGAGCGTGAAGATCCCCGCGTCCGCGTCGCGCCAGATGCCGACGGCGGACGTGATGGCCAGGAAGGCGAAGACGAGCACCTGCGGGATGATGAAGTTGAACGGCGAGGCCGTCTTCCCCACCGACCCGGTGACGTGCCACTTCTGCTCGCGCTTGAACAGGGCGTTGACGAACGCGCGCACGTAGATCGGGAACGACGCGGAGGCCAGCATGAGGACCTCCCAGCGGAAGGACCCGAGGGTGTAGAAGGCGACGGCGATCTGCATGACGTAGAAGCCGGCGTAGTAGAGCACCCAGGTCAGCGGGCTCACCGACAGCTCGATCGGGGACAGCCCGAAGTAGATGTGCAGCGGCGGCACGAGCAGCAGCAGGAGCGGCGCGATGCCGGTCATGTAGTGCGTCGCCGTGACGAGGTACTGCAGCCGCTGGTCGAGCGTGAGGTCGCGCTTGCGCGACAGCGGGTTGTGCGTGAAGAAGATCTCGAAGCCACCCGTGGCCCAGCGCTGCTGCTGCTTGGTGTACGCCTCGATGGTCTCCGGGGTGTCGCCGACGGCGAGCGTGGTCGGGATGTAGACGGAGCGCCAGCCGCGCTCGTGCAGCAGCAGCGACGTCCAGACGTCCTCGGACTTCGAGCCGGTGTACATGCCGCCGATCTCCTCGACGGCCTGGCGGCGGAAGATCACGTTGGTGCCGACGCAGAAGGCCGCGTTGAAGCGGTTCCGGCCCGGCTGGATGTACCGGTAGAACACGGCCTGCATGTAGCCCGCGCCGCGGGAGATGAGGTTGTTCGTGTTGCCGTACGTCTGCGGGGTCTGCACGAACGAGACGTCCGGCGAGCCGAAGAACGGCACGGTCTCGGTGAGGAACTCCGGCTTGGCGACGAAGTCCGCGTCGAGGATGACGAAGTAGTCGCCGCTCGTCTGGGACAGCGCGTGGTTGACGTTGCCCGCCTTGGCGCCGCCGCTGGACAGGCGGCGCAGGTACCGGGCGCCGAGCTCCTCGGTCAGGTCGCGCACCTCGTCGGAGCGACCGTCGTCGAGCACCCAGGTCAGGTGCTTGCCGTGCATCGCGACGGCGGCCTCGACGGTCCGGCGGATGGTGCCGAGGTCCTCGCCGTAGGTCGTGATGAAGACGTCGACGGCGACCGGGCGGCCGTCCAGGTACATCTGCCAGTCCTGCGGCGACATCTCCTGGTTCTCGCGCACGATCTCCGCCGCGTCGAACAGCTCGTCCTGGGACGCGTGGAAGGCGAAGGTCCGCGGGTCGTGCCCGCTGGACAGGATCGTCCACATCGCGAGCAGCGCGTGGACGACGAGGATCGTCTCGGCGGCGATGACGAGCACCCAGGGGAGCCAGTCGCCGCGGTTGTCGGGGTTGAGCAGGAACAGCGCGTAGACGACGACGCCGGCGCTCGCCAGGAGGACGAGCAGCATGAGCGACGGGCTCTGCGCCGCCTGGTTCTCGGTGGTCCGAGCCCTCAGGCGGGGCGGTTCCTTCCTCTTGCGCGGGTCCTGCAGCAGTCGGTCGAAGGTCGTGGCGACCATGTGGCCTCTTCTCCCTGGGTCGGTTCGGCTCAGGGCCTGTCGGCCCCGGGTCGGGAACCGTCAGGTGCGGCGTCATCGGCGCCACGACCGAGGTCGTGACCGGGCAGGGGCGCGCTCCACCGGCAAAGGCCGTCCTGGCCTCGAGGCTGGGGGGGTTTGCCGGCGCGCTTCCGTGCGGCTGGTCGAACGTAGCAACGTCCCTGGTCAGGGGCGACCGTCGGTGTGTGAACATCTCGTGACCGGACGAACCGGACATACTCTGACCTGCACAGACGCCATCCGAGTGAGACCCAGGTCACCGTGAACCGTCCGCGATCCGGTCACGACCGCGCCGACGTGACGGTGAATCGCGCCGTGACCCGGTCGACGATCATCGTCGACCGGGCCCCCGCGGGAGTGGGTGGTGCCGGCGCGCAGCGCCCTGTCGGCCTGGGGGTCAGCGCACCTGCGGGGCGACCTCGCTCGCGACGAGCTCGAGGTGGTCGAGGTCGCCCAGGTCCAGGACCTGCAGGTACAGCCGCTCGACGCCCATCTCCCGCAGCGCCCCGACCCGGTCGACGGCCTCCGCGACGGTCCCCGCCACGCCGTGCTCGCGGAGCTCGGCGGGCTCACGGCCGATCGCCGCGGCCCGGCGGGCGAGCTCGGCCTCGTCGGCGCCGACCGCCAGGACGAGCGCCACCGAGTACACGAGCTCCTCCGGCGGGCGGCCGGCCTCCTCGCACGCGGACCGGACCCGCGCGAACGCCGCCGGGATGTCGGCGATCTCCGGGAACGCCGCGTTGTACTCGGTGGCGAAGCGCGCCGCGAGCGCCGGCGTCCGGCGCGGGCCGTTCCCGCCGACGATCACGGGCACGCCCGCCGCGCCGTCCCGCCCCGCGTGCTGCACGGGCTTGGGCAGGGCCGGGGAGTCGGTGAGCGTGTAGTGGTCGCCGTGGTGGGCGAACCGCTCCCCGACCGGCGTCGACCACAGGCCGGTGAGGACCTCGAGCTGCTCGGTGAGGAGGCCGAAGCGCTTCTCGGGGAAGGGGATGCCGTACGCCGCGTGCTCGGCCGCGAACCAGCCGGCGCCGAGGCCGAGCTCGACCCGGCCCCCGGACATCTGGTCGACCTGGGCCACCTGGATCGCGAGCACGCCGGGTGGCCGGAACGTCGCGGAGGAGACGAGCGTGCCGAGGCGGATCCGCTCCGTCTCGCGGGCCAGGCCGGCGAGCGTCGTCCACGCGTCGGTGGGTCCGGGCAGGCCGTCCCCGTCACCCATCGCGAGGTAGTGGTCCGACCGGAAGAAGCCGTCGAAGCCGAGGCGCTCGGTGGCCTGCGCCACGCGCAGGACGTCGTCGTACGTGGCCCCCTGCTGGGGCTCGGTGAAGATCCGCAGGTCCATGGGGACAGCCTGCCGTGCCCGCGGCGGTCCGGCTCTCCGGTTGCCGACCCCCGGGCCGGATGCTCCCATGACGGGGCGCCACCTCGGACCCCGGTGGTGCGGTCGGACCGGCGGGAACTGCCCGCCCGGACCGGGCGACGTCGGCCTGTGTCGACCGCCGGACCACCCCCACACAGACCTGGAGACCCCCATGAACGATGCGCTCGAGACCGCCTGGACCCAGGTGGCCACCTTCGTACCGAAGCTGGTCGGCTTCCTCCTCATCCTCATCATCGGCTGGATCATCGCCAAGGTGATCGCGAAGGCGATCGACAAGGTCCTCGAGCGCGTCGGCTTCGACCGCGCTGTGGAGCGCGGCGGCATCAAGAAGGCCCTGGCGCAGTCCACGTACGACGCCTCGGACATCGTCAGCAAGATCGTCTACTACGCGCTGCTGCTGTTCGTGCTCCAGATGGCGTTCGGCGTCTTCGGGCCGAACCCGATCAGCGACCTGCTGGAGGGCGTCATCGCGTTCCTGCCGAAGCTCTTCGTCGCGATCCTCATCGTGGTCGTCGCCGCGGCCATCGCCGCCGCGGTCAAGGAGCTCATCACCAACACGCTCGGTGGCCTGTCCTACGGCAAGGCGCTCGCCAACCTCGCGGCCTTCGCCATCCTCGGGCTCGGCATCATCGCCGCGCTGAACCAGGTCGGCATCGCGGTCACCGTCACCATCCCGGTGCTCGTCGCGATCCTCGCCACGATCGCGGGCGTCATCATCGTCGGCGTCGGCGGTGGCCTCATCAAGCCCATGCAGGCCCGCTGGGAGCAGTACCTGACGACCGCCGAGGCGGAGACCAGCCGCGTCAAGGCCGCGGTCGACTCCGCCCCGAGCGCGCGCGACCAGGCCCGTGTCGCGGCGCAGCGCGTCTCGAACGACAACGGTCGCGGCGCCAGCGCCGGTCCGGTCGCCTGACCGCAGCACCACCGCCCGTGAGGGCGACGCGACGAAGGCCCCGCCGTCCTCGGCGGGGCCTTCGTCGCGTCCGGGTGAGCGATGCGCCGGCCCGCGCTGCCGGTCCCGGGCCGGGCGTCGTGCCGGCCGGTCGGTCCGGCGACGTCAGCCGGTCTGGCAGCCGGGGCACCAGTAGAGGGTGCGGCCCGCCATGTCGGCGACGGCGACGCGGGTGCCGCAGCGCAGGCACGGCTCCCCCGCCCGGCCGTAGACGGCGTGCCGCAGCGCGCGGTCCCGCAGCGCCCGGCGGCGGTCGGCGTCCGACAGGTCCGCGCGCGTCACCATGACGCCGGTCCGGACGCCGTCGTCGAGCAGCACCGTCCAGTCCTGCCACAGCTCCCGGGCGGTCTCGGCCGGCACCTGGGTGCCCCGGGTGTACGGGTCGAGCGCCGCCCGGAAGAGCATCTCCGCCCGGTAGATGTTGCCGATCCCGCTCACCACCGCCTGGTCCATGAGCAGCTGCCCGACCGCGACGCGCCGTGAGGTCAGGCGCCGCACGAACTCCGCCTCGCCGTCCGGGCCGGCCGTCCGCGGGTCGGGGCCGGCCGCCGCGAGGACGGCCCGCACGTCGTCGGGCGTGGCGACGGTGCACGCCGTCGGGCCCCGCAGGTCCGCCACGGTGCGGTCGGTCGCGAGG
>NZ_AXCW01000174.1 GCF_000603945.1 Actinotalea ferrariae CF5-4
CGGGTGGTGACGGTGTCGCGGCCGGCGTCGTCGGCCGCGGCCCCCGCCGTCGCCGCGGCGCGGCAGGGGGTGGACGGGGTGCTCCGGTCGCTCGCCAAGGAGCTGCGCGGCGGTGCGACCGGCAACGGTGTGCTCGTCGCCGACGGCGTGCCGGTGACGGCCCCGTCCGTCGCGGGCGCGCTGCACTTCTTCCTGTCCGGGCGGTCGGCGTTCGTGGACGGCCAGCTGCTGCACGTGACGTCCGACGCCGGGTCCGCGCCGGCCGACCCGGACCGCCCCCTCGACGGCCAGGTCGCCGTCGTCACGGGTGCGGCGCGCGGGATCGGTGCGGCCATCGCCCGGGTGCTGGCGCGGGACGGCGCGACGGTGGTCGCCGTCGACGTCCCCGCGGCCGGCGACGCCCTCGCGGCGGTCGCGAACGAGGTGCGCGGCAGCGCGCTCCAGCTCGACATCACCGCCGACGACGCCGCCGCGCGCCTCCTGCAGCACGTGCGCTCGCGGCACGGCCGGCTCGACGTCGTCGTGCACAACGCGGGCATCACGCGGGACAAGCTGCTCGCGAACATGACCGCCGAGAAGTGGGACCCGGTCGTGGCGGTCAACGTCCTCGCGCCCCTGCGGCTCACGCAGGAGCTGCTGGACGCCGGGGCGCTCGGCGAGGGCTCGCGGGTCGTGTGCCTGGCCTCGACGAGCGGCATCGCCGGCAACCGCGGGCAGACGAACTACGCGGCCTCCAAGGCGGGCGTGGTCGGGTTCGTCGCGGGGTCGGCGTCCGCGCTCGCGCGGGTCGGCGGCACCATCAACGCCGTCGCACCGGGCTTCATCGAGACGGACATGACCGCGCGGATCCCCTTCGCCACGCGCGAGGTCGCGCGCCGGCTCAACTCGCTCCAGCAGGGCGGGCAGCCCGTCGACGTCGCGGAGACCATCGCGTTCCTCGCCTCGCCGCAGGCCGCCGGGATCTCGGGCGAGACGCTGCGGGTGTGCGGGCAGAACATGGTGGGCCGGTGACCGGCGGAGGGCCGGGGCGCGTCGTCGAGCTGCCGGACGTGCCCGCGCTCGGCGGGCTGTACCGCCGGGGCGTCGTCGGCTCCGCGCGGGCGGCGGCGACGCGGCGGTCGAGCGTCCGGCCCGAGGACCTGCCCGGGACGCGGGTCGTCGTGCGCGGCGTCCAGGCGGACGCCGCGCACCTCACCGCCTACCAGCACCTCCTCGGCGAGCGCGCCGACGACGTGCTCCCCGCCGGGTTCGTGCACGTGCTCGCCTTCCCGGTCGCGACCGCGCTGCTGGTCCGCCCGGAGTTCCCGCTCCCGCTGCTGGGCATGGTCCACGTGGCGAACCGGGTCGAGCAGCGGCGCGCGCTGCGGCTCGGGGACGCGTTCGACGTCGAGGTGCACGTGCGCGACCTGCGGGCCCACCGCGCGGGCGTCACGGTGGACGTCGTCGCCGAGGTCACGGTCGACGGCGCGCGGGCGTGGGAGGGCGTCTCCACGTACCTGGCGAAGGGCGTCCGCCTCACCGGGGCGGAGCGGCCGTCGGGCGACCGGACGCCGTTCGTCGCCCCGGCGCCCACCGGGCAGTGGCGGCTCGCGGCGGACGAGGGGCGGGCGTACGCGGCCGTGTCCGGCGACCGCAACCCGATCCACACGCACCGGCTCGCCGCGAAGGCGTTCGGGTTCCCCCGGACCATCGCCCACGGCATGGACACGGCGGCGCGCGCGCTGGCCGCCGTCGGCCCGGCCCGGGGTGAGGCCTACCGCTGGGACGTGGAGTTCGCCAAGCCGGTGCTGCTGCCGTCGACGGTCGCCGTCCGGGTGGCGCGGGAGGACGGCGCCTTCGCCCTCGCGGCGTGGAACCCGCGCACGGGGACGCCCCACCTGACCGGCACGGTCACCCCGCTGACCTGACCCCTTCTCTCCCTCCCCCGGTCGACGTCGGAGGCGTGCGACCTCGGCAGGCGAGCCGCGCGGCGGCGGAGGTGGGAGGGTCGGTGGATGGAGCTCACCGACGTCACGGGACCGCTCGGGCCCGGTGGCGACCACGACCTCGAGCGGTTCACCGGGCTGGACCTCACCGGGCAGGACGCGACGGGCACCCGCTTCACCGAGTGCGTCCTGGAGGACTGCACCCTCGAGGACGTCCGGCTCGACGACGCCCGGCTCGTCGACTGCACCCTCACGCGGCTGCGCGCCGGGACGCTGCACGCACCGTCGTCGACGTGGCAGGACGTCGTCGTCCGCGACTGCCGGCTGGGCGCCGTCCCCTGGTACGGGGCGACGCTGACGCGGGTCGAGGTCCACGGCGGCAAGCTGGACTACGTCAACCTGCGGGACGCGGAGCTCACCGACGTCCTGCTGGAGGACGGCGTGATCGGGGAGCTCGACCTGGCGGGTGCGCGGGCCACGCGCCTCGTCCTGCGCCGCTGCACGGTCGCGCGCCTCGACGTCACGCGCGCGACGCTCCGCGACGTCGACCTGCGCGGTGTCGACCTGTCACGCGTGGACGGGCTGGGCGGCCTCGCCGGCGCGACGATCACCCAGGACCAGCTGCTCGACCTCGCGCCCGCCCTCGCCGCGCACCTCGGCCTGACGGTCGGCTGAGCCGGGCTGCGCCACCGGCGCCCCGGACGGCGCCCCGGGGTGACCGCTCGCGCCGACGAGCCGGCCCAGGAGCCGGGTCCGCACCTCGGGCCACTCGTGGGACAGGATCGAGAAGGACAGCGAGTCGGTGGGGGTGCCGTCGGACGCCGTGCGGTGGCCGCGCAGGACCCCCTCGGGCACGGCCCCCAGCCGCTGCACCGCCCGGACGCTCCGGGTGTTGGCCGGGTCCACCCGGAAGGCGACCCGGTGCAGCCCCCACGTCTCGAAGCAGTGGGTGAGCAGGGCGAGCTTGCTGGCCGGGTTGGTCGGGCCGCCCCACCACGCCCGCCCGTACCAGCTCGCCCCGACGACGGCGCGGCGGTGGTCCCGGTCGACCTCCTGGAGCGACGTCGACCCGCGGACCGCACCCGTCACGGCGTCGAGCACGGTGAACGCGACGGTGCCCGCGGACTCCGAGGCGCGCAGGACGAGCAGCTCCATGTCGGGGACCGAGCGCGGGAAGGGCAGGCTCAGGCCGCGCCAGAGGTCGGCGTCCACGAGGTCCAGGAGGGCGGGTGCGTGCTGGTAGCCCAACGGGACGAGCGTCACCTCAGGGGTGCGCAGGACGAGGTCGTGCTCCACAGCCGGCCCTTCGTGTGCCCGCCGTCGGTGCCGCGTTCTCGGGCAGCACTGCCCGACCCGCGCCGCCGGTCGTCCTCGAGCCCGCGCGACGCGCGAGGAGATCATGGGACAGCACGGCGGGGCCGCTGCGCAAGGGGCCGGCGCGGGTGTTCCCCGGGCGTTCACGTCGCGGTCGCCCGGCACGGGGTGATGCGGTGCGAGGACCACCTGCGCGGGGCGCCGTCGTGGGGCCCCGCCGGCGTGGGGCGACGGCCGCTCGCGCGGCGCCGTCGTCGGCTGCGTGTCAGGCCGGACCGGCCAGGCGGGCCTCGAGGCCGGCCCGGACCGTCGGCCACTCCGGGGCAAGCACCGAGAAGTAGACGGTGTCCCCGCGGGATCCGTCCGCGGCCACCCGGTGGCTGCGGAGCACGCCCTCCTCGACGGCGCCCAGCCGCCGCATCGCTGCGAGGGTGCGGCTGTTGCGGGCGTCGCCGCGCAGGGCGACGCGGTGCATCGCCCACTCCTCGAACGCGTGCCGCAGCAGGGCGAGCTTGCAGGCCGGGTTGGTCGAGCCGCCCCACCAGGCGCGGCCGTAGAACGTGTGGCCGACCTCGCAGCGCGCGAACGTCGGGTCGACGTCGTAGAAGGACGTCGAGCCCCGCACCTGCCCGTCGGGGCCGAGGACCGCGAAGGCGGAGCGGGCCGGGGTCGCGTGCGCGAGCCGCACCCAGGCGGCCATGTCGGCGACCGTGCGGGGCGTCGGCGAGGTCATGCCGGACCACAGGGCGTCGTCGACGAGCGTCAGCAGGTCCGCCGCGTGGTCGAGCTCCAGCGGGACGAGCCGGACGTCACCTGCCCCCAGGGTGAGGTCGTGCTGCACGGTCAGGCGTCCCCGCGCAGGTCGAGGGCGAAGCAGAAGGACGACGGGTCGTCGGCGTACGGGCCGTAGTTGGGGATCCGGTCGTAGCCCCGCGAGGAGTACAGGGCGATGGCGGCCGTGAGCCGGTCCCCCGTCTCCAGGACGATGCGCTGGAGGCCCCGGAGCTGGGCGAACCGCTCGATCTCCCCGACGACGACGCCCGACAGGCCACGGCCCCGGAACGCGGGGCGGACGAAGAGCCGCTTGAGCTCGGCGGTCCCGGTCCCGTAGTCGGAGCCGTCACGCAGCGCACCGCTGCCGACCACCTGGCCGTCGACGTGCAGGAGCACGGTGGTGAGCATCTCCTCGTCCGGGAGCTGCTGGCAGACGTCCCCCTGGCCGTCGTAGATGCCCGCGATCTCGTCCTGCTGCTCGACGCGCAGCGCCTGGGCCGTCGGGTCCGCCCACGGGACGTGCGTGAGCGTCACACCCGGGGCGACGAGGCGCGCCTCGCCGTGCGGCGGCACGGCTGCTGTCGGTGTGGTGGACGTCGGTGTGGCGCCGGTCTGGGCCTCCGGGGAGACCAGAGCGGTGGCGGGCGCGGTCATGCAGCGGACCTCCGGACGAGGGTCGACAGGACGGACGTGAAGAACCGCAGGCCGTCCGTGCCGGTCCGCGGGCCCTGGGGGCCGTCCGGGCCGAAGCCCTTCTCCACGGCGTGCTCGGGGTGGGGCATGAGGCCGACGACGTTGCCGTCGGCGTTGCAGATCCCGGCGATGTCCCGGCGCGAGCCGTTGGGGTTCCAGCCCTCGTAGCGGAAGACCACCCGGCCCTCCGCCTCGAGCTCGTCGAGCGTGTGCTCGTCGGCGACGAACTGGCCGTCCTGGTTCTTCAGCGGGATGGTGATGCGCTCGCCCTGGGCGAAGTCGCGGGTCCAGGCGGTGTCGACGTTCTGGACGGCGAGCACCTGCTCCCGGCACAGGAACGCCCGGTGGTCATTCTTGATCATGGCGCCGGGCAGCAGGTGCGTCTCGGCCAGGATCTGGAAGCCGTTGCAGATGCCCAGGACCGGCATCCCGCCGCGCGCGGCGTCGACGACCCCGCCCATGACGGGCGCGAACCGGCTGATCGCCCCCGCCCGCAGGTAGTCCCCGTAGGAGAAGCCGCCCGGCAGGACGACGGCGTCGACCTGGTGCAGGTCGGCGTCGGCGTGCCAGAGCGGGACGGCCGTCCCGCCCGCGAGGCGGACGGCGCGGGCGGCGTCGCGGTCGTCGAGCGTCCCGGGGAACGTGACGACCCCGATGCGGGCGGACTCCAGCGCGCCCTGCCCCGCGGCGCGCGGGCCGGGGCCGGTCACGCCGTCGCCCCGTCGTGGTCCTCCGCGGGCGCGACGCGCACCACGTCCTCGATCACCGGGTTCGACAGGAGCGTCGCCGCGGCCTGGCGCACCTGCTCGAGCACCTCGTCCGTGACCGGGCCCTCGACCTCGAGCTCGAACCGCTTGCCCTGGCGCATCCCGGTGAACCCGTGGAAGCCGAGGCGCGGCAGCGCGGAGGCGACGGCCTTGCCCTGCGGGTCGAGGATCTCGGGCTTCGGCATCACATCGACGACGACACGTCCCACGGAGTGCTCCTGTGCTGGGATCTGGCGCTGGCCCGGCGGGGTCCCCGCGCGGGCGGGGCCGGACTGCGGACTGACGAGGCGCCCCGGGCAGCCCGCGTCGGCGTTCCCCCCGGATGCGGCGCCAGACTACCCGCCGCCCCCGACACGGACGCCGGGTGCCCACCAGGCGACCGGCCGGCTCCCCGTCAGCGCCGGCCGCGCGCCGCTGCGCCGCCCGGACCGCCGAAGGTCAGGGACAGGCCGGCGAGGAAGCCGAAGTCGTACCAGCCGCCGGTGTTGTGGATCTCGTAGACGCCGACCGACTCGCTGAACAGGGAGATCACGAACGTCACCGGGGCGATGAGGCCGTGCCACAGCCCCCACCAGAACCCGTACGGACCGGCCCCGGTCGGGTCGGCGCTCCCGGCGACGTCGTTGGCACCGGGGGCGCACGCGGCGAGGACGAGCAGCACGACGACGGCGCCCGTCACCGCGAGCACCTGACGACGTCGGCGCACCGCCACCACCTCCGCCCCCAGGCAAGCGGGCCGCGCCGTCGTCGGCCAGGGACCGACGTCCCGCCGCACGGCCCCTCGCCCTACACGTGCGACTGCCCCGCGACCCCCCGCG
>NZ_AXCW01000175.1 GCF_000603945.1 Actinotalea ferrariae CF5-4
CCCCCCCCCCCCGCGACCCGGCGAACGCCCGCGACGGCCGGCTGCTCCACCCGGCGCGGTGCGACCCGCGCCGCCGGGCCACCGTGCTCGTCAGGGGACGACGACCGTCATGCCCGGAGCGCCGGCGCCGGTCCCCATGGCCGCGAGCGCGTCCGGGAGCTCGTTCAGGCCGATCTCGCGCGTCACCAGCCGGTCCGGGCGCAGCACCCCCGCCGCGACGGCGTCGAGCATCGGTGGGTACTCGTGCGCCGCCATGCCGTGGCTGCCGTAGAGCTCGAGCTCCCATGCGATGACGCGGTCCATCGGCAGCGGCGTGCGCTCGTCGCCCGCGAGCAGGAGCCCGACCTGCACGTGTCGGCCGCGTCGCCGCAGCCCCAGCACCGACGCCACCGCCGTGGCCCGCGCGCCGAGGGCGTCGACGGAGACGTGCGCCCCGCCGTCGGTCGCCTCGACCACGCGGGCGGCCACGTCCTCGGGGCTGAGGCCTGCGGCGTCGACGACCGCCTCGGCCCCGGCGTCGCGCGCGGCGTCCAGCGCCGCCGGGGACACGTCGACCGCCACCACGCGCGCCCCACCGGCCGCGGCGATCATCACCGCCGACAGCCCGACGCCACCGCACCCGTGCACGACGACCCGGTCGTTCGCGCGGATCCGCCCGTGGACCATCAGCGCCCGGTAGGCGGTCGCGAACCGGCACCCCAGCGAGGCCGCCGTCGCGGCGCTCACGGCGTCGGGCAGCCGCACGAGGTTGACGTCGGCGTGGTGCAGCGCGACCCGCTCGGCGAACGACCCGGCGTGCGTGAACCCGGGTTGCTCCTGCCGCTCGCAGACCTGCTGCTCCCCCGCGAGGCACGCCGCGCAGGTCCCGCACGCGCAGACGAACGGCACGGTGACGCGGTCCCCCTCGCGCCAGGACCGCACCTGCGGCCCCACCTCGACGACCGTCCCGGCCAGCTCGTGGCCCGGCACGTGCGGGAGCGTCACGCCGTCATCGTGACCCATCCAGGCGTGCCAGTCGCTGCGGCACAGCCCGGTCGCCTCGACGCGCACGACGACGCCGTCGGCCGGGCACGCCGGGTCCGGCACCTCGGCCACGCGGGGGGCTTCCCCGAACCGCTCGACGACGACGGCGCGCATGGTCCCCCCGGGTTCACCGGACGCGTCGTGCGCCGGACGGCCCGGACCGCCCGGACCCGCCTCCGGCATCACAGCCGCAGCATCGCCTTGATCGCGCGCCGCTCGTCCATGGCGGCGTACCCCTCGGGCGCATCGTCCAGCGACAGCTCGAGGTCGAAGACCGGCGACGGGTCGATCGTGCCGTCCAGGACGTCGGCCAGGAGCTCGGGCAGGTACGCCCGGACCGGGGCCACGCCACCGCGGACCGCGATGTTGTCGCTGAACATCGCCCGGATCGGCAGGCCGGACTCCAGCCCGTTGGGCACGCCGACGTAGCCGACGGTGCCGCCGGGCCGCGCGATCGCGACCGCGGTGTCCCACGAGGACTGCATGCCCACGCACTCCATGACGTGCGGGATGCCGAGCCCGTCGGTCAGCTCCTTCACGCGCGTGACGGCGTCGTCGCCCCGCTCGGGCACGACGTCCGTGGCCCCGAAGCGCCGGCCGATCGCGATGCGGTCGTCGTGCCGACCCAGCAGCACGATCCGCTCGGCGCCGAGCCGGTGCGCCGCGAGCACCCCGCAGAGCCCGACGGCCCCGTCGCCGATGACGGCGACGTGGGATCCCGGCCGGACGCCGGCCGCGAGCGCCGCATGGTGGCCGGTGCCCATGACGTCGGAGAGGGTGAGCAGGGCGGGCAGCCGCTCGTCGTCGGGGGTGACCGGCGCGGGCACGAGCGTTCCGTCGGCCCACGGGACCCGGACCGCCTCGCCCTGGCCGCCGTCGGTCCCGTTGCCCCAGATCCCGCCGTGCACGCAGGACGTGTGCACGCCCGCGAGGCAGTGCGGGCACGTCCCGTCGCTCCAGGTGAAGGGCGCGATGACGACGTCGCCGGGGCGCACGGTGGTGACCTCCGCACCGACCTCCTCGACCACCCCGAGGAACTCGTGCCCGATCCGGGCCGGCCCGCCGTCGCGCGGCCCGGGGCGCCGGTAGCCCCACAGGTCGCTGCCGCAGATGCACGAGAGCAGGACGCGGACGACGGCGTCGGTGGGCTCGGACAGGACCGGGTCCGGCACCTCCTCGACACGGATGTCGGAGCCGCCGTGGATGAGGGTCGCCTTCATGGGCCCATCCTGCGGTGCCGCACCCGCGTCGGCGAAACGCAGGGCTCACCGCCCGCCGCC
>NZ_AXCW01000176.1 GCF_000603945.1 Actinotalea ferrariae CF5-4
GACCGGTGGATCAGGGCTGAGGTCGTGGTCCACTTCGCGCCCGTGCTCGTCGGCAGCCCCTCGGCATTCCATCGCTTGACGAGCTGTGCGACGGCCCTCCCTGCGAGGACGTGCTGAGCGGCTTCCCGCAGCGCCTCCGCCTCGCGCTCGACGACGGTTACGCGCCCGTCTGCGCGGTCGTAGCCGAATGGTCGGCGGGTCCACTGCGCCTTGCCCTGTTCGGCCCGCTGACGGTTCGCGCGGCGCTGACGGGTGCCCTTTCGCTCCACCTCGCCGCGCGCGACGGAGGCGAGGATGCGGGCGAGCATCCGGCCCGTGTCGGTACCGAGGTCGAGGTCGCCGGTGACGGTGGCGAGGCGGACGCCCGACGTCTCACAGAGCCCGATGACGTCCTCGAGATCGACGAGCCGGCGCGTCAGGCGGTCGACGTGCCAGACGACGACGGCGCCGATCTCCCCAGCCTTCATCATGGCGAGGAGCCGCTGATAGGCAGGGCGCACCCGGCCTGACGATGCCGACATGTCGTTGTCGACGAGCACGTCGCGGACGGTCCAGCCTCGCCTTTCAGCGAGCGCGCGACAGTCTGCGATCTGGCGCTCGACCGCTGCGCCCTCGCCCGTTCGGTCGAGGCTTTGCCTCGCGTAGATAACTACGTCCATGTGAGTAAGGGTAGCGCTTGACATCCGGGACGAGCATCGCGACCTCCTTGCGCCCGCCTGTCTCCATGAGCTCGCGCCGCCCCGCCTCACGGGCGTCCTGCGCCTGGGCGCGGAGGACCTCGGCGAGCGGCGTCCCCCGGTCCACCGCGACGGCGATCGCCTCGCTGAACCGGGCCAGCGGGACGAGGCCCGTCCGGTCCGCCAGGGCGTCGAGCGCGGTGGTGAGGGGACTGCCGGCCCGGACTTCGGCGACCACCCGGGCCAGCTCGCCGCTGAGCTCGCCGCGTGCCGTCCGGCTCACGCGCTCCAGCGCACCGAGGGCGCCCTCGCCCGCCGCGACGGACAGCGCGAGCAGCTCGGCGACGGTCGGGAGCTCGGCCATGAGCACGCGTTCCCGGCGGCGGGTGGCCAGTGCGAGACGACGGTCGCTCGCCACCAGCCCCGCCGCGGTTGCGGCCAGGACGAGGACGACCCCGGCGGTGGCGGGCGTGCCGCGCGCGGCGCTGAGGAGCAGGGCGGCCGCGAGTCCCGCGGCCGCGCCCACCACGGCGAGCACGACCTGCTCGGCGCGCAGCTCCTCGACCGTCTGGCGGCGCCCGGCCCGCACGAGGCGGCGCTGGAGCTCCGCCGTGGGCGAGCCCAGGCGCTCGACCACCCGCACCCCGTCCCGCATGAGGGGAGCCAGGAGGCGCGCGAGCACGGGGAACGGCGCGCGCGCCGGGGCGCGTTCGAGCAGGGCGGACCCGGTCGGCCGGCGCCGCAGGTACGGGGCGAGGCGCTGGTCGAGAGTGGGCGTCCGGGCACGGAGCCGGCTCACCACGAGCCAGCAGCCGAGGGCGGCCAGCGACCCGACGGCGGCGCCGACCAGCCCGGGTGTCGAGTCCACGAGGTCCGTCACCGCAGCACCCGGACGTCCTCGGGGAGGCGGGCTACGCGCAGCATCAGCTGGTACGCCACCAGCGTCGAGGCGCCGCCTGCGAGGAGGACCGCCGCGCCGGTCGGGGTGTCGTAGGCGGCCGCGGCCTGCGGTCGCGAGGCCAGGAGCGCCAGGACGAGCCACGGTGCCGCCGCGGCGAGCCGGGCGGCGTTGACGGTCCAGCTCTGCCGCGCCTCGAGCTCGCCGCGGGTCCGCAGGTCCTCGCGCAGGAAGTGGGCCAGCGTCCGCAGCAGCCGACCCAGGTCGGAGCCGCCCACGTCGCGGGTCAGGCGCAAGGCCTCGACGATCCGATCGGCGACCGGGTCCGCCAGGCGCGCCTTGAGCGTGTCGAGGCACTCGCCGAACCGGCCGCTCACCCGGTGGTCCTCGGCGAACGCGAGGAAGGCCGGGCGCAGGTCCTCCGGCCCGCGATGGCCCAGCTGCGCCAGGGCCTCGGGCAGGGACAGGCCCGCCCGGATGCCCGAGGCGAGGTGGTCCACCACCTCCGGCCAGACCTCACGGAGCGCGGCGCGGCGCCGTCGGGCGCGGGACCGGACGAGGGCGAGCGGGGCGCCCCCCGCGAGGAGCCCGAAGCACAGGCCGACGGCGGGGACCCCGACGACCGCCGTGACCGTCACCAGCACGAGGGCACCGAGCAGGGCACTGGCACCGACGAGGCCGCCGGCGGACACGCCCGTGACGCCCGCCTGGGTGAGGAGGTCGGTGAGCCGGTCGGACCACCGCGCACCCCGCAGCGGCGTCGCGGGCGGCTCCGCCGTCACCGCCCACAGCAGCAGGCACAGGCCCGCCCCGAGCACCAGCCCCGCCACGACGCCCATCGCTCAGCCGACCTGCTCGTGCAGGAGGGCGGCGACGTCGACGCCGATCCGCTCGAACCGCTCCGGGTGGGGCGGGAAGCCGTCCGCGCGGACGAGGACGCCGTCCCGCCGGTGGAAGACGTCGCTGGTCTCCACGACGCCGTTCTCCACCCGGCCCGGCACCGCGACGATCTCGCGCGTGCGCCGGCGTCCGCGGGCGTCGACCTCGAGATGGACCACGAGGTCGATCGCGGCGGCGACGGTCGGGACGACGAACGCCGCCGACACGTTCTCGCCGGCCAGCAGGGGGAGGGTGCAGAGCTTGGTGAGCGCCTCGCGGGCGCTGTTCGCGTGGACCGTGCACATGCCCGGCACGCCGGCGTTGAGGGCGATGAGCATGTCCAGGCTCTCCGCCTCGCGGACCTCGCCGATCACGATCCGGCTCGGCCGCATCCGCAGGGCCTCCTTGACCAGGCGTCGCAGGCTGATCTCGCCCGCGCCCTCGAGGTTCGGCTGGCGGCACTGGAGGGCCACGACGTCGCGGGTGGGCACCTGGAGCTCGAACACCTCCTCGCAGGTGATGACGCGGTCGCGGGGCGGGATCGAGCCGGCGAGGGCGTTGAGGGTGGTCGTCTTACCCGCCTGCGTGGGTCCCGACACGAGGATGTTGAGGCCCGCGGTGACGGCGGCGTGCAGGAAGCGGGCGGCCGCGGGCGTCAGGGAGCCGAGGGCCACGAGGTCGTCGAGGTGGGTCGCCCGGGCGACGAACTTGCGGATGTTCACCGCCCAGTGCCGCCGCGTCACGTCCGGGATGGCGACGTGCAGGCGCTCACCGCCCGGCAGGGCGGCGTCCACGAACGGGCTGGACAGGTCCAGGCGCCGCCCGGAGAGCCGGAGCATCCGCTCGACGAGCTCCCGGACCTGCTCCTCGCTCAGGAGCGTCGTGGTGAGCTCGGCCTCGCCCCGGCGCGCCACGAACACCTGGGTCGGTGCGTTGATCCAGATCTCCTCGACCTCGTCGTCGTCGAGGTACTGCTGCAGGGGGCCGAGGCCGCCGACGGCGTCCTGCACCGCCTTGCGCGTGCCGGCCGGGTCCGCCAGGGGAGGGACGTCGCCGCGCAGGGCGCGGCGGTCGTAGTCGGTGAGGACGGCCGCGACGAGGTCACCCAGCGAGCGCGGGTCGGCCAGCGGGTCGATCCCCCGACGACGCACGAGCTCGCGGACCTCGTGCTCGACGAGCACGGCCGCATCCCCCTGCACGACAGCCATCCAGCCCCCTGGTGCCCCCGAGGGCGCCCCCTGACGCCCCCACGCACCCCGCAGGGCGCGGGCCGAAGGTAGCGCAGGCGGACCGCCCGCCGGGAGCCGTGGCACGCACTGTGGACAGCGGCGCGTCCTACTCGCAGCCGATGCCGTCCCGGTCGCGGTCCAGGTGGGTGCCGTAGCCCGGGTCGCCGACGCGGACCGGCGCGGCGCCCGCAGCGCGAGCCTCCGAGCAGTTCGCGAAGGACACGGTCTCGGGGGCAGGGGCAGGGGCAGGCGGCGTGGGGGCGGGTGCGGGTGCCGGGGCGACCGGAGCAGGGGCCGGTGCGGGCACCGGTGCGGGCGCGGGCGTCGGGGGAGCGGGCAGGGCCTGCACGGGAGCGTCCCCGCCCGGCAGCGGCTCGGCGGGGCAGTCCGCCAGCACCCGCACCATCGCGTCGCGCTCCGCCGGGGTGACCCACACCGCGTACATGACCTTCACGGCGACCTGCCGGGCGACGTACGCGCACCGGAAGCCCTTGTGCGGCGGGAGCCACGTGGCCGTGTCGCCGTCCCCCTTCTGCGCGTTGAGCGGCCCGTCCACGGCGAGCAGGTTGAGCGGGTCGTTCGCGAACGTCACGCGCCGGGCCTCGTCCCACTGCTGGGCGCCCTTCTGCCACGCGTCGGACAGCGCGACCACGTGGTCGATCTGCACGGCGGTGGACGTGGCCTGCCCGCGGACGAACGCGATCGTGGTCCCGGAGTACGGGTCGGCCAGGGTGCCGGTGAGCACGACGCAGTCGCGGGTGCCCGGCTTGAACGTCTCGTCGACCAGGTCGCGCGCGAGCATGTCGTTACGGGTGTCGCAGCCGTTGCGGTCCGTGTCGACCCAGCCGGACCCGAACAGGTCCCTGTCGTACCCCGTCCTCGGTGCGCGGCCCTTGACCTCGAGCAGCTCCACCGCGGCCAGCGCGGTGCCCGGTGCCGTGGGCGGCTCCGGGGATGCCGGTGCCGCGGGCTCCACCGCGGCGCCGTCCTCCGGGGCGGTGGGCGACTCCGTCTCCGCCGGGGCGGGGGTGGGTCCGGCCGCGGGGACCGCCGGGAGCGACGGGGTGGCGGTGGGCGCCGTCGTCGGCAGCGCCGTGCCGCACGCGGTGAGCGTGAGCAGGATCGCTGCTGCAGCTGCGCCTGTCGCGGAGGTCAAGGTCAGGCAGCGTCGGGGCACCCCTGCATGATCGGCAGCAGGGGCTCAGTCGCGAGGGACGTCCCCCGACGACGCGCCGCCGCCCACGCCGACCGGCTCGGCGGGAGGGGTAGCGACAGGGGACGCCGTTGTCACCTGTCGCCGCATGCGGGACCGTAGCGCGATCGCCAGGAGGGCCACCACGCCGAGGGCGATCGCCCACGGCAGCAGCACGCCGACGACGAGCAGGACCGTCCCCACCGCCGTGACGAGGGACTCCCAGCCGGTGCTGACGCCGCCCCAGAAGCCCGTCTGGGCCACCGCCGGCGCCGCGTCCGCGGTCCACATCTCGAGGCGGAACGTGGCCATCTCGACCCGGTCCGCCAGCAGCGCCCGCTGGGACAGGAGCTGCTCGAGCTGCTCCTGCCGGTCCGTGAGGGTCTGCTCGGCCTCGATGACGGCCTGCGTCGTCGTGGCCTGGGCGAGCAGCGCCTCCAGCCGGCCGACGGACGTCTCCAGCGCACGGACCCGGGCGTCGAGGTCCGTGACGTCGCCCGTGACGTCCGTGCTGGTCAGCTGGACGCTGCGCACGTCCCCGAACGCCCGCAGCTGCTCCAGGACACGGGACACCTCGGTCGCCGGGACCCGCACGACGAGGCTCGCGGACGCGTCCTGGACGCCGTCGACGCCGGACCCCGCGTTCTCCACGCGCTCGGCCACGCGCCCGCCGGCGTGCTCGACCAGCAGCGCCGCGTCGTTCGCAGCCGCCCGGGGGTCGTCCACCGCGAGCACCACAGTGCCCTCGGTGATGACCTGGCGGTCCGCGTCGCCGACGCCGACCCCGTCACCGCCGCCCTCGGCGCTCTCCTCGACCGCGCTGGTGTCCGCCGCGCCGCCGGACGCCTCGTCGCCGCTCTGCGCACCGGACCCCACGCACCCCGCCAGCAGCGCCACGGCCAGGGCGGCGGTGGGCAGCGCGAGGGCCGCGCGTCGCGGCAGGTGGGAGGTCATGTCGACCACGCTAGGCGCGTCGGTGACGCCCCCTGGGCCGTTCGGTGAATCGTGACGGGATCGATGCCCGAGGGCCCGGATGTGACCCTCCCGTGACCGCCCCGACGGCGTGCCGTGACCCGTCGGGGGACCGACCGGCGCGGGTTCCTGGTGTGCGCGGCCGCCCACGCCGAGGGCGGCCCGCCCGACGGCCCGCTGAGACCGGGCTGTGACGCGGCCCCCGAACGGCCCTCCCGGCGGTGGGCGCGGACCGGTGGCGTGTGACGATGGCGAGCGTGCCCACCGACCGCCCCGTGCACCCCCTCGCGCGCGTCCGCGCCGGGCTGGCCGGCGCCCTCCTGACCCGCGTCGCCGGGCCGGAGCCTGCCGAGGCCCGGGCCGCGATCCACTCCGCGCCCGGCCCGCGCTGGTTCGACCCCGCGAGCCCGATCGGGCGGGTGCACGGCGACGCCTCGATGTTCCCCGGCGGGGTGCGCGCCCTGCTGCTGCAGTCCCTGCACCCCCGCGCCATGGCGGCGGTCGCCGGCCACTCCGGCTACAAGGCGGACCCGTGGGGACGGCTCCAGCGCACCGCGACCTTCCTGGCCGCGACCACGTTCGGGCCGGACGCCGGCGCGCGCCAGGCCGTGGAGATCGTCAAGGCCGTCCACCGCCGCATCAAGGGCACGACCCCGGACGGGGAGCCCTACGAGGCGGACGACCCCCACCTGCTGCGCTGGGTCCACGTCGCGGAGGTCGACAGCTTCCTGGCGGCGCACCAGGCCTACGGGCGCCGACCGCTCGACGCCGCCGGGTGCGACGCGTACGTGCGGCAGGCCGCCGTCGTCGGCCGCGAGCTCGGGGCCACGGACCTGCCGCTGACCCTCGCCGAGCTCCACGAGCAGATCGAGGCCTACCGGCCGGAGCTGCGCGTCACGCCGGCCGCCCTCGAGGCCGCGCACTTCCTCCTGCGGGAGCCGCCGCTGCCCAAGGCCGTGCTCCCCGGCTACGCCCTCATCACCTCGGCGGGCGTGGCCCTGCTGCCCCGGTGGGCGCGGGAGCCGCTGCGCCTGTCCGACGCCCCGCGGTTCGAGCGCGCCGTCGTCCGCCCGGTCGGCCGGTTCGTCACCGGGACGATCCGCTGGGCCCTGGACTCGGTGCCGGCCGCGGAGCCGCCCGGTCCGCTCGTGGTGGCGCCGCCGCAGGGCAGCCTCCCCGCCTCCTCGGACGTCTGAGGTGACGTCGGCCCGGCGTCGGCCCTGCGTCGGCGCTGCGTCCGGCCCCGTGCGCGGCCGACCGGTACGCCGGCCGTAGGCTCGCCCGCATGATCGCCGTCCGGCTGCGCGGGCTCGTCAAGCGCTTCGGCACCACGCTCGCCGTCGCGGGCGTCGACCTCGACATCCCCGCTGGCTCCTTCTACGGGGTCGTGGGGCCCAACGGCGCGGGCAAGACGACGACGCTGTCGATGGCGACGGGCCTCCTCCTGCCCGACGCGGGCACCGTCCACGTGCACGACGTCGACGTGTGGCGCCGCCCGCAGGACGCCGCGCCGCTCCTCGGGGTCCTGCCGGACGGGCTGCGGCTCTTCGACCGCCTGACCGGCCCGGAGCTCATCTCCTACGCGGGGCTGCTGCGCGGGATGGACCGGGACGTGCTGGCCGCCCGCCGCGACGACCTCGTCGCGGCCCTCGACCTCGGCTCCGCGGGCAGCACGCACGTGGGCGACTACTCCGCGGGCATGACCAAGAAGGTCGCCCTCGCCTGCGCGCTCGTGCACGCCCCGCGCGTCCTCGTCCTGGACGAGCCGTTCGAGGCCGTCGACCCCGTCTCGGCCACCGCGATCCGCGGGATCCTCCGCGGCTTCGTCGCCACCGGCGGGACGGTCGTCCTGTCCAGCCACGTCATGGCACTCGTGGAGCAGGTGTGCGACCACGTCGCCGTCGTCGCGCAGGGCCGTGTGCTGGCCGCCGGACCGCTGGACGAGGTCCGGGCGGGGCAGGACCTGGAGACCCGGTTCATCGACCTGCTCGGTGGTGCGCGCGAGCGGACGGAGCTGTCGTGGCTGCGACCCTCCTCCGGCTGAGGGCGACGCTGCTGCGCCGGGCCCTGGCCGCCGAGCCGTGGCGGCTGGTGCTGCTGGTGCTCGGCTGCGTCTGGGCACTCCTGACCCTCCCGTCTGTCCTGGGCGGCATGGCGTGGGTGGCCCGTCAGCCGCCCGACGTCGCCCACGACGTCCTCGTCGTCGCCGGCACCCTGCTGGTGCTCGGGTGGGCCGTCGTGCCCGTCCTGGTCCCGGGGCTCGACGACTCCCTGGACGTGCGCCGGTTCGCCACCTCCGGCGTCCGGCCCGCGCGGCTCGTGCCCGGCCTGCTGCTGGCCTCCCTGCTCGGGGTGCCGACCGCGTTCACCGCGATGCTCACGCTGGCCCCGGTCGTCGCGTGGGGCGGCGCGGGCCGCGAGGGCTCGCAGGTCGCGGCCGTGGTCCTGGCGCCGGTCCTGCTGGTCACGTGCGTGGTGACGTCCCGGATCAGCACGGGGCTGGTCGGCCGTCTCCTCGGCGCGCGACGCTCGCGCGAGGTCGCGCTGGCCGCCGCGGTGCTCGCCGTCGTCGGGCTGGTCGTCGTGGTCGCGCAGGCGCGCCGGCTCGGGCTGGAGGGCGTGCTGGAGGGGGTCCCGGAGGTGGCGGCCGTCCTGGGGTGGACGCCCCTGGGCGCCGGCTGGTCGGCGCCGGCCCTGCTGGCGGCGGGGGAC
>NZ_AXCW01000177.1 GCF_000603945.1 Actinotalea ferrariae CF5-4
ACGCGGTCGCCGGTGGCCGGGTGGGCGACGACGCCCTCGGTGCTCGCGCCCATCGGGAGCAGCGCCGCGGTGCGCGCCCGGACCTGCTGCTGGACCGCCTCGATCCCGTGCGCGGCGTCGACGACGAGCCAGCGCGGCGTCGTCGCGCGCGCCAGGAAGGCTCGGCGGGTCCGCTCGTGGAACTCCGCGCCGGCCCGCTCCAGCCGGTCGGGCGTCCCGGTCAGCCGGGCCAGCCCGACGGCGGGGTCGAGGTCCAGCAGGACCGTGAGGTCCGGCAGGAGGCCCTCGGTCGCCCAGAGCGACAGCTGCTCGACCTCCCGCGCGCCGAGCAGCCGGCCGTCGCCCTGGTAGGCGACGGAGGAGTCCAGGTAGCGGTCGGTGAGGACGACCGCGCCGCGCTCGAGGGCGGGGCGCACGACCGTGTCCACGTGGTGGGCCCGGTCGGCGGCGTAGAGCAGGGCCTCGGCGCGCGCCCCCATGTGGTCACCGTGCAGCACCGCCTCGCGGAGCTGCCGGCCCAGCGGCGTGCCCCCGGGCTCCCGCGTGGTCACGACCTCGTGCCCGGAGGCGCGCAGCCACCCGGCGAGCAGCTCCAGCTGGGTCGACTTGCCGACGCCGTCCCCGCCCTCGAACGACACGAACAGACCGGGGTGCCCGCGGTGCCCGGACGCCGTCGGGGCAGGCGGGGGCTCGAGCGGCTCGGTCGTCACGGCGTCAGGGTAGTGCGACGGCCCGACACGGCCGCCTCACTCCCCGGGGTAGGAGACCCCGACCTGCCGGCGGACGTCGTCCATGGTGCGCAAGACGTCGAGCGTGTCCGACCAGCTCATCACCGGGCTCTGCGTGGCGCCGTCGGCGATGCAGCGGGCGGCCTCCGCCGCCTGGTACTGGAAGCCGCCGTCGACGGGGTGCGCGTACTCCCACCGGCCGCCGTCGTCGCGGACGACGCGGAACGACGTCGGGCGGTAGAAGTCGCTCGCCACCTCCACCCGGCCCTCCGTGCCGCCCACGACCGCCGTCGTCGCCGTGCGCGACCAGAGCGTGGTGTGCAGCGAGGCCTGGACGCGGTCGCCGAACCCGAGGGCCATGCTGATCTGCCCGTCCACGCCGGTGGGCGTGAGCGAGCCCGTCGCGAGCACGCGGTCCGGCCGGCCGAGGAGGTCGTGCGCGAAGGCCACGGGGTAGACGCCGAGGTCCAGGAGTGCGCCCCCGGCGAGGTCCGGGTTCAGGAGGCGGTGCGTGTGCGGCAGGTGGCCGAACGCCTGACCGTGGTCGGCCAGCAGCGAGACGACCTCGCCGATCTCGCCCCGCTCCAGCACGGACCGCAGCGCGACGACGTGCGGGAGGAACCGCGTCCACATCGCCTCCATGCAGAACACGCCCGCGGCGCGCGCGGCGTCCAGGACCTCCCGCGCCTCGGCCTCGTTGCGGGCGAAGGCCTTCTCCACGAGCACGTGCTTGCCCGCGGCGATCGCCAGCAGGGCGTGGTCCCGGTGCTCGGAGTGCGGGGACGCGACGTAGACGGCCTCGACCGTGTCGTCCTGCACGAGCTCCTCGTAGCTGCCGTACGCCGCCGGCACGTCGTACCGGGAGGCGAACTGCTCGGCGCGGGCGAGGCTGCGCGAGCCGACCGCCGCGACGGTCGAGCGGGTGTGACCGAGGACCGCCTCGGCGAAGGCGTGCGCGATGCCTCCGGGCGCGAGGACCCCCCAGCGGATCGAGGGGGCGGTGCGCGGGTCCTCGGGATAGGTCATGCCGGTGAACTTACCGCCGTCGGCGGGGCCGCGGCAGGCTCCTCGGCGGTGGGGCGGCAGCGGGGCGGCAGTGGGGACTCGGCGGGTGGCGGCGACCTACGCTGCTCCCGTGCCCCCCTCCCCGCTCGTGCTCGCGTGCGGCCTGACGACGCTCGACGTCCGGCAGACCGTCGACCGCGTCCCCGGTCCCGACGAGAAGGTGGTCGCCCGGGACCTCGCCGTCGAGGTCGGCGGACCGGCGGCGAACGCCGCGACCACCTGCACGGCGCTCGGGGTCCGCGCCCGGCTGCTGACCCGCGTGGGTGGGGCCGCCGTGGGTCGCATCGCGGGCGAGGACCTGGCCCGGCACGGCGTGCAGGTGCTGGACCTGGCCGGCCCCGACGACGCCCCGGCCGTGTCGACCGTGCTCGTCACCGCCGCGACGGGCCAGCGGGCGGTCGCGTCGGTGAACGCGACCCTCGCCACCCGTCCTGGTGCGGGGTCCGGTGCGGGGTCCGGCGCAGGCTCCGACGCGGGGCCCGGTGCAGCACCCGGATCCCGACCCGACGCGCGCCTCGACGCGGCGCTCGACGGCGTCACCGCCGTCCTCGTCGACGGCCACCACCTCGACCTGGCGGTGCCGGTCGCCGCGACCGCCCGGGCGCGCGGCGTCGTCGTCGTGCTCGACGGCGGGTCGTGGAAGCCGGGGCTGGAGCGGCTGCTGGCGCACGTGGACGTCGCCGTGCTCTCCGCAGACTTCCGGCTGCCCGACGGCCCCGGCAGGGAGGGCAGGGAGGGCAGGGAGGGCAGGGAGGGCAGGGAGGGCAGGGACGGAGCCGACCTGCTCGAGGCGGTGCGCGCGCTGGGGCCGGCGGTGGCGGCGCAGTCGCACGGCGAGGGGGCCGTGGAGGTGCGCTCCGCGGCCGGTGCCCAGCACGTGACGGTGCCGCCCGTCGCGGTCGTCGACACGCTCGGCGCGGGGGACGTCCTGCACGGTGCGACGGTCGCCTGGCTCGCCTGCGTGGCGGGGCGGCGCGAGGCACCTGGGGACGGCGGCTCGGAAGCCCTGGACGCGTTCGACGCCCTGCGCTTCGCCGTCACCGTGGCCTCGGCCTCGTGCGCCGCCCCCGGGGCCCGGGGGTGGACCGCCGACGCCGGCGCGGTGGACCGGTTCCGCGCGGCGCTCCCGCGCTGACCGCCGGCGCGACGGACGGGGCGGTCAGGCGGGCAGGGCCGTCAGGCGGGCGGAGCCGTCAGGCCGGCGGAGCCGTCACGCGGCCAGACGGACCGGCCGACGCAGCGAGGACTCCCCGCGCTCCCACGCGGCGAGCATGGCGGCCCCCCCCCCC
>NZ_AXCW01000178.1 GCF_000603945.1 Actinotalea ferrariae CF5-4
GAGGCGCGGGCCCCCCACAGGACGTCGGCGAGCACCGCCGGCTCGGCCTCCGCGAGTCCGCCCGCGAGGTCCCGCCCCGCGATCTGCTCGTGCACGGCGTCCGCCTCGACGTGCTCGTCGTAGTAGAAGGCGGCGTCGTCGTGGCCGAGCCGGCGGAAGCCCTTCGCGGTCTGCCCGCCCGGGATCGACGACGTCATCTCGAACGCCGCGAGGTGCCCGACGATCGCCCCGCGCAGCCTCCGGTGCAGGCCGAAGAGGCTCATCATGTTCGTGCTCGCGAGCGTCGCCCCGGGGACGAGGTCGACGTAGGCGCCGTCCGCGTCGTCGAGGTCCATGGCGCGCAGCGTCGCGGCGAACAGCTCGGCATGGATGTGCCCGGGGCGCCCGCCGCCGTACTCGTCGGCCTGGATCTCCACCAGCGCCGACTTGGCGCGGCCGGTCAACCGGGGCAGCGCCCAGCTGTGCGGGTCCGCCTCCTTGAGGTGGTAGATCGAGCGGTGCACGAGGAACTCGTGCAGCTGCTCGTCCGTGGCCCTGCGGGCCAGGTAGCGGGAGACGCTCGGGCCGTCGTCGGCGGAGGTCAGCCGGAAGAGCTCCGCCGCGACCTCCTCGGCCGTCCCCGCCGACGTCGGCTCGACCGGCACCCGCTCCCGGATGGCCGCCTCGAACGCGGACTCCAGGACGGCACGGGCGCCCAGCACGTCCGGCTGCCACTCCCAGGCGTCGTCGACGCCGTCCACGCCGCGGTAGTGCAGCTCGTACATCACGAGGAGGGCGAGCTGGACGTCGTCGTCGGCGACGACGTCCCGCGTGCGGTCGACCGCCCGCTCCGCCTCCGCCACGAGCCCCGGGACGGGACCGGGTTCGCGCACGAGGGCCTCGAGCAGCGCGGTGCTGAGGGGTCCTCGGGGGCTGGGGCGACGCATGCGGCTCCTCCTCGACGGGTCGTGCGGCGACCGGGCGGCGACCTACGGCCGCCCGGGTGCCGGGCCCGCCCAGGCTCGCACCGGCACCCGGGCGGCGCATCCGGAGGACCGGGGGCCTGCGGACCGGGGTGTCAGCGGGCTGCCAGGAGCGTCGACCCGGCCGGTCACCGGCCCCTGAGTCCGGTCCGCCGCGGCCACGGGTGCCCTCGGCTCGCCGCGCGCAGGCCCCGGACGGCAGGTTCACTGGACGGGTGAGCACCGACCGCCGCCCGGACGACGTCCCCGCCGAGCCCATCACGGACCCGCGCCGCGAGCCGTGGGCCAGCGTGACGGCATGCCCGAACGGGCCCCTGCTGGTCCGGGGCGACGTCGAGATCCTGCTGGCCGACGGCGAGCCCGCCCCGCGCCGTCGCCGGACGGTGGCGCTGTGCCGGTGCGGCGCGTCCGCGATCAAGCCCTACTGCGACGGCAGCCACAAGGTCATCGACTTCCGCACCGACGACGAGCCGCGCACGACCGGCTCCGAGCCGCCCCGGGCCGCGGGCCTCCGCTCCGCCTGACGCCTCCTCCGTGCTCGCCGCCCGGAGCGCGCCCTACTTCTTGCTCGCCGCCCGGGACGTCGTCGCCTTCTTCGTCGTCGTCGCCCGCTTGGCCGTGGTCCGCGTCTTCTTGACCGGCCCGCGGGCGCGCTTCTCGGCGAGCAGCTCGGCGGCGCGCTCGAGGGTGACGGTCTCGACGGCGTCCTCCTTGCGGAGCGTCGCGTTCGTCTCGCCGTCGGTCACGTACGGGCCGAACCGGCCGTCCTTGACGACGACGGGCTTTCCCGAGAACGGGTCGTCCCCGAGCTCGCGCAGCGGCGCCGCGGCCGTGGCACCCCGGCCCCGCTTGGGCTGGGCGTAGATCGCGAGCGCCTCCTCCAGGGTGACCTCGAAGATCGCGTCCTCGCTCGCGAGCGTGCGGGAGTCCGTGCCCTTCTTCAGGTAGGGCCCGTAACGCCCGTTCTGCGCGGTGATCGGGTCGCCGCTGTCGGGGTCGGTGCCCACCAGACGCGGCAGGGAGAGCAGCCGGAGCGCGTCGTCGAGCGTGATCGTCTGGAGCTGCATCGAGCGGAAGAGCGAGCCCGTGCGCGGCTTCGGCGCCGCCGCGAGCGCCTTCTTGCGCGCCGCCGCGGAGAGGTTCGGGTCGAGCTCCGGCTCGGGCAGCAGCTCGGTGACGTACGGGCCGTAGCGGCCGTTGCGCGCCACGATCGTCGTCCCGGTCGCGGGGTCCTCGCCGAGCACGATGTCACCGTCGGCCTGGTTCTCGAGCAGGTCCTTGGCCTTCTCGACGGTGAGCTCGTCCGGGGCGAGGTCGTCCGGCACCGACGCACGCCGACCCTCGGTCTCGCCCTCGCCGGGCGGGCCCTCGAGGTAGGGCCCGTAGCGCCCGACGCGCAGCGTGATGCCCTCGCCGATCGGCACGGAGTTGATGTCGCGGGCGTCGATGTCGCCGAGGTCCTCGACGAGCCGGCGCAGCCCCTCGCCCTCCTCGCCGCGCGCGGCGTCACCGAAGTAGAACTCGGTCAGCCACGCGACGCGGTCCTTGCTGCCGGCCGCGATCTGGTCGAGGTCGCTCTCCATGGCCGCGGTGAAGTCGTAGTCGACCAGGCGGTCGAAGTGCTCCTCGAGCAGGCGGATCACCGCGAAGGCGAGCCAGCTCGGCACGAGCGCCTGCCCGCGGCCGAGCACGTAGCCGCGGTCCATGATCACGGAGATGGTCGCCGCGTACGTGGAGGGCCGGCCGATGCCGCGCTCCTCCAGGGCCCGGATGAGGCTGGCCTCGGTGTACCGCGGCGGCGGGCTGGTCCGGTGGCCCTCGGCCTCGAGCGCGTCGGCGGCCAGCGCGTCCCCGGTCTCCATGCGCGGCAGGCGCGTCTCCGCCTTGCGGCCGCCCTTGGTCTCGCCGTCGGGCCCGTCCGCGGCGTCGTCGGCCCCGGTGCCCCCGGCGGCGCTCTCCGCGTAGCGGTCGGTGTCCCGGCCCTCCTCGTACGCCGCGAGGAAGCCCCGGAAGGTGATGACGGTGCCGGACGCGGCGAACTCGGCGTCGCGGCCCTCCGCGGAGACGGCACCGAGGCGGATCGAGGCGGTGGAGCCCTTGGCGTCGGCCATCTGCGAGGCGACGGTGCGCTTCCAGATGAGCTCGTAGAGCTTGAACTGGTCCCCGGAGAGCTCGCGGGCGACCTGCGCCGGCGTCCGGAAGGAGTCCCCGGCGGGGCGGATCGCCTCGTGCGCCTCCTGGGCGCCCTTGTTCTTGGTCGCGTACAGCCGCGGCGCGTCCGGCACGTACTCCGGGCCGTACAGCTCCGCGGCCTGGCGGCGGGCGGCGTCCGTCGCCTGGGTGCTCAGCGACGGCGAGTCGGTCCGCATGTAGGTGATGTAGCCGTTCTCGTACAGCGACTGCGCGGTGCGCATCGTCTGCCGCGAGCTCATCCGGAGCTTGCGGGACGCCTCCTGCTGGAGCGTCGAGGTGGTGAACGGTGCCGCGGGCTTGCGGGAGTACGGCTTCGTCTCGACCGAGCGCACCGCGAAGGAGGTCTCGGCGAGCCCCCGCACCAGCGCGTGGGCCGTCTCCTCGTCGAGGTGGACGGCGTCCTTGGTGGTCAGCGTGCCGCGGTCGTCGAAGTCGCGGCCGACGGCGACGCGGGCACCGTCCACCGCGACCAGACGCGCCGGGAAGGCGCCCTGGGCGGCGTCGTCGGCCGGGTCCTGCACGTGGAACTCGCCGCGCACGTCCCAGTACTCCGCCGCGCGGAACGCCATGCGCTCCCGCTCCCGCTCGACCACCATGCGCGTCGCGACGGACTGCACGCGGCCCGCGGACAGGCCCTGCCGGACCTTGCGCCACAGCACCGGCGAGACCTCGTAGCCGTAGAGGCGGTCGAGGATGCGGCGGGTCTCCTGGGCGTCGACGAGGCGCTCGTCCAGCTCGCGGGTGTTCTCCAGCGCGCGGGCGATCGCCTCCCGGGTGATCTCGTGGAAGACCATGCGCTTGACCGGGACCGTGGGCTTGAGCTCCTGGAGCAGGTGCCAGGCGATGGCCTCGCCCTCGCGGTCCTCGTCGGTCGCGAGGTAGAGCTCGTCGGACTCCTTGAGGGCGCGCTTGAGCTCGGCGACCTTCTTCTTCTTGTCCGGGTCGACGACGTAGTACGGCTCGAACCCGTGGTCGACGTCGACGGCGAACTTGCCGAACGGGCCCTTCTTCATGTCCGCGGGCAGCTCGGAGGGCTGCGGCAGGTCGCGGATGTGCCCGACGGACGCCTCCACGGTGTACGAGTCACCGAGGTAGCCGGCGATGGTGCGCGCCTTGGCGGGCGACTCGACGATCACCAGCTTGCGACCTGTGGGCATGGACGACCTGCTTCCTGCGTGTCGGCCCGCACACGGCGCGTCCTGCGGCCGGTGCGGCGGGCGCCGGCGGCGAGCCGTCGGCGGCGACGGGGCGACCCGTCGCCGCGCACTCTACGTCCTCACGTCAAGATCGGTCGGCTGGGCGGGCCCGGCGGTGGACGACCCCGACGCGGCTCAGGACGGCAGGACGCGACGCGGCTCGGTCACGTCGAGCACGACCAGGACGAGCGCGACGACGAGGCACGCCGCCGTCACGACCCCCAGCGCACCGCCCCCGTACGCCGTCAGCAGGTCGGCCCGGGAAGCCAGCTCCTGGCCGTCCGCGAGGTGGTCGAGACTGCGCTGGAGCGCCACGAACGCTCCCGCACCGGTCACGGCACCGCCCACGAGCAGGAGCCCGACGACGGCGCGGATGCCCCACCGGCCGTGCGCCGGGCGCGCTGACCGCGGCCGGGCCCGGACACCCAGCGCGGCGGCCACGCCGGCCCACGCGCCGACGACGAGCACCGCCGCGACGACGTCGCTCGGGCGGTGCCACTGGCCGACCATCGTGGAGATCCCCGTCGCGCACGTGTAGACCACGCCGACGATGGCGGCGGCCGGCCGGAACCGCGGCGGCAGCACGAGCAGGAGCGCGACGGAGACCGACGCCGCCGCGGTGGTGTGCCCGCTGGGCAGGGCGTTGGCGAGGCGGTCCCCCACGTCCAGGTCGGGGCGGTCGAGGACGCCGTGCTTGAGGACCTGGGTCGACAGGTTCGACCCGGCCATGAGTACCGCCACCTGCACGGCGAGCAGGACGCGGCGTCGCACGACGGCCAGCAGCATGGCGGCCAGCAGCACGAGCGCGACGAACGGGAGGGAGATGATCTCCAGCACCGGCTCGGCCACCAGCCACAGCCGGGTCGCGCCGAGCTCGGAGCCCTGGAACGCCGCCTGCTCGAGGAGCTGGCCCGTACGGGTGGTCACGAACGCCCACCACACCGCCACGACCGCGAGCGCCGACACCACGGCGAGCACCAGCCCGGGCGCGCGGCGTCCGGGGCGCAGCGCGCCCGTCGTCCCGGTGGGCGGGACCCGGCCGGACGTCGACCGTGGGGCTGGTGCCACCCGTCCGGCCGGGGACGCCGGTGCGGCCGGGGGCGGGGT
>NZ_AXCW01000179.1 GCF_000603945.1 Actinotalea ferrariae CF5-4
ACACCCTCATCTGCGAAGAGCCCGTAAACCCGTCGCCCGTGCTATCTCATCCGCGAGTGTCCGACGCCGCAGGAAGGAAGTGATGCCGTGGGCCGGCTGGCGCGTGCGGCAGGGAGATGAGGTGGGTTCCTGAAACAGGTGCCTCTACCTGCTGGAGGTGCAGACCGATCATGTTGACGAGTGTGGCGGCGACGGCAGCGAGGTCTGCGGCCGAGCCGTGGAACGTGGGTACGGAGCATCCTCTGGTGGGGATCAGTTCGTCGCCTTCGGCTGCTTCCTCCCAGAGTGCGTGGTACAGCTCCAGCGCACCATCGGCCAGCACCGAGCGTCCTGCTTGGTCGTCGAGCTCAGACGGCGTACGGGGGGCACCAGGCGCGCAGATGTTGGCGATACCGAGCGTTCCCGTCCTGGCGTCGGTGGCGACCTGGGCGATGAGGGCCTTGCGGTCTTCGCCGGCGAGGGTGTCGAGGTAGGTGGTGATGCTGTGGCTGACGGTGGCGTCGATGATGAGGTCCGCGGAAAGGGAGACGGCTGGATCGGGGACGCTTCCTTCTGCGACGATGACGGTCAGGTCGTCGCGGATCGCCTGGAGGCGCGTGGCGAGGGCGTCGGCTTTCGTCTGGCCGATGTCGGCTTCGGTGTAGTTCTGTCGCACGAGCAGTCCGCCGATGATGGTGCCGGGGTCGCAGACGGTGATGGTGCTGGCTCCGGCGCGTGCGATGAATTCGGCGAGCCATGAGCCGAGTCCGCCGCAGCCCCAGATGTGAACGGTCTTTCCTTGGAAGCCGTTGACGGGACGGTTGTCGTCGCGCCGGGTCGTGACTTCTTGCCGTTCGTCGGACATGTTGCACCATTCGATGGGGATGTCGGCGTTGATGATCGCGGGGTCGAGGGTGATCGCGGTGCCGTGCTTCTTGGCGAGGCGCCGGAGGGCGTCGGCGGTAGTTGCGGGGAGGCGTCCGCCGAGAAGATGGTGCGGTCCGCCTGCGGGGTGCGGAACGGCGAGCACGAAGTACTGCTCGGTGCCGTCGGGGTTTCGTAAAGCGCTGGCGAGGAGCGATGTGAGGAACGCCGGCGACTGCGGTGAGACCTGTGGTGACCGTCCTTCGGCGCGGTCAAGGTGCGGGTCGTCCAGGAGCGTCAGGAACAGCGCGAAGGTGGATGCCGCGCCGAAGGGGAGGTCGCTCGCAACGGCAAAGACGGGCGTGCGGTGTCCGTCGTGGTCTGCCGAGTAGGTGAGGTCGTGGCGGTGCGGTGAGCGGGTGATCAGCCGGGCGATCTGATGCTGCTTCGGCGGGCCGGGTTCGCGGACGACGATGGTGGGCGTGCCGTCGGCGTGGTGGAGCACTCCTCCGACAGCGTGGTACATCGCGGTCGAGGGATCGAACGCTCCGGCGGAGGCATCGGTGAGCCACTCCCACAGTCGGCTGAGGAACCCGGCCATTCCGGCGGATGGGCGCCACTCGCGGGAGGGATCGAGGTAGATACAGAGCCGCTGCCCTTGGAGGACGTGCGGGAAACCGAGGAAGCGTGTGTGGTCAACCTCGGCGCTCGGCGGCGAGAACAGCGACGGGCGAATCTTGACGATGAACTCCTCGTCGTCTCCAAGTTCCAGCCCGCCGGGGCGGTGAGGGATATCTGCGGTGTGGAGCCGGAGTCGGAGGATGGCGTCGCCGTCAGAGTCGAGCCGAGGCTGTTGAACTATCCGGACGTCGTGGGGGCGCTCCCTGGCAAGTGACCTCAGCTCGTCAACGAGATGCTTCTGCCAGGCCGAGAGCGTGGCCCGGTTGCGTCGGCTCATCCCGCGCGGCCAGACCGCCCCACGGTGGAAGCGGCCGCGGGAGCTGCTGCCGGGAACTTCGCGCTGTTGGACGAGGTGGCCGGGGCCTTGAAGCCGTCACCGAAGATGCCCTGCCACAGCTCGATGCTGCGCTCCTTGTTCTCCTCCTCGTACGCTTCCTCGATTTCGGCGGCGTGGACATGAATGCGGTCTCGGAAGTAGCTGTAGGTGGACTGCTCCCACCGATGGTCGAAGGTGACCCCGGACCCGGACGGGTCTGGAATGGAGGGCTTGGTCGGGCGTGCCTGGAGCCAGGCGTCGAGGTCCTTGACGAGGTGCAGGAGGGTGGTGGGGACGTCGCTGTAGTAGCCGGGGTCGAGCAGCGTGCGGAGCTCGGTGACCTGCTCGCCGAGCAGTGTCGTCAGGAGGATCGACCGTGTGCCGGTGAAGGAGTTCTTGTGGTCGCGCAGGTACTTCATCAGCCGGATGACCTTGCGGAGGTTGCCCTTCGCGAGCGCGTCCTTGTCCTTCATCCAGTCCGTGAAGCCCTGGGGGTCGGTCTGCTCCCAGGCGTTGTCGTCGCGGTTGACGATGACTTCGCGACCATCGGCGAGGTTGAGGTGCGGCACGATGTCGAGGTGCATGGAGTTCGCGTAGACGACTCGGACGCAACGGCACTTGCGTGAGTGCGGCATGTTGCCGTAGGTGCTGTGGCGGTGCAGGGCCGCGTAGACCTCCTCGATGTACTTCTTGGGATCGTCGGACCAGTCAGCGTTCTCGCTCATGTCGAGCATAAAGTCCGCGTCGAACTCGTTGCTGCCCACCGGGTTGATGATGGTCTTGTGCGCCCACGAGCCCTGGGGCGTCTTGCCGAGGATTAGGTGCCCGATCTGCTCGTCGGCCTTCAACGCCTTGTAGACCGCCTCGACGCGAGAGTCGAGCGAGTCGAGCTTCACCTGGCCGAGGTTGACGGTGTCCTTAAGCAGGACGTTGAAGTAGTCAGTGAGCTTCATCGGGAGACCTCCGTGGTCGACGTATTGGTCGGGTCGCCGCGGTGTCGGTCTCCGATCAACGGTGTGTACTCGGCCGCGCGATGATCTGCGAACCGCGCGGTGTAGATGGGGCTGAGCTCGCGGCTCACGGACGCGGCGAGGCCGGCGACATCGCTCGGGTCTGCCGAGTCGAGTGCGTACAGTCCGCCCGGCACGAGAGCATCGAACCTGGTGAAAGCGGCCTTGCCGATCAGATGCTCAGCGATGCCCTGTCCGCCACGGCTGCCGGCTGTGAGGATCAGTGGCGCGATCGGCTTCGCCCAGTTGAACAGCCCGCCGCGGTCGAGGCGCTTGGGGTGGTTCGTGAGCTGGTCGATGGTGCCGACGTTGAGCACCCTGATCGAGGCCAGCGGAACGTCGAGCATGCTCACGGCCTCGGCGATCGCGACGACAGAGGGGTTATTCGCCCACACGCCGCCGTCGATGAGGCGATGTCCATCCACACGTGCGGCAGGAAAGTAGAGCGGCGCCGCCGAGGTCGCCATCGCGATGTCCACCATCGGGATGCGCCAGTCTCGGGCGAGCCGTGCGTGGTGCGGCGTCTTGAAGATGTGCACGGAGCCTCGTTGCACGTCCCACGCCGGGATGACCAACCGCTTCGCGCTGTCCCCAAGCAGCCGCTCACCGAGCACCTTCGTCAAGGCGGTGCGCAGCGCATCGCCGTCGTAGATGGGTGCAGTGAGTTGGCGAGGCCGCCGCCACAGTCGCCGACGCGTGGCCGGGAAGACCGCCTCGACCAGTTCTTCGTAGTGCCCCACGATCTCGCTCGGGGTGAGACCGGCACCCAACCCGAGCGCGACGATGCCACCCGCCGACGTCCCGGCGATCAAGTCGAACGAGTCCTTGATGCTCACGCCGAGGTCCTGTTCCAGCCGCGCCAGCACGTGAGCGGTGAACAGTGCCTTGGCTCCGCCACCATCGAGGGCGAGAATCTGGAAGCGATCGACGGATGGGGGCCTTGGCTCGATCGTCGTGGATGGATGGTCCTGCCGTCCGGGCGCGTCGGCCTGCCCGGGCGGCATCTCGCCTCCGGGATCGGTCGAACTTGCAGGAACTACACCCATGTAACTATTCTACGCCGCCGCACCGACACCACCGAGGCGCGAGACGGAGCCGTACCGGTCGCACTCATGCCCTTGCTCGCCGAGCAGTCGGCTCCGCAGGAGCGGCTTGTTGGCTTCCCCCGCCTAGACATGCTTACGGAGCCAATCCCAAGCCTTCTGTGGGAGCCAGCCCGAGTAGCTGTCGCCCGAGATGTCAACGACGAGCACACTGTCGGAGTCGTCCAGCGCGGGCTTGAGTCGGTCGAAGGCTTGGCTCGGGCTGAGTGACGAGACGACGATCCGGGTTGAGTCGAGATAGTGCCACCAAGGGCCAAGCGCCTTGATCTTCTCGTAGAGATCATCGTACTTCTGTCCAGGTTTGTTGAGGTCATAACTGATGAGCAGTGCGCTCATGTTCTTCTCCTGACGTGTAATGGGTTAGGCCGGCGACACCGAGGCATCGCCGGCCCACCGGCTACTTCTCGTTACGGACGCCCTTGTGCTGGTTGGGGCTGCCGTTGAGAATCCGGCCAGTACCGGTGTCACGCTTGAACCATGTGGTGCCGCGCTTGAACTCGCTCCGGCTCTTCACGGCACCGACGCGGTGGCCTCGTCCGGTGTTCTTGGCCATCTCCTTCACCTCCGTCCCGACAGCCCAGGTCCGCGTCCGCGGGGGCTCTCACTGAGTAGTCGAGATAGGGCTGTATGGAGTTAGCGTCAGGAACGGCAGTCCACGCAGAGGCCGTCGACAACGAGGTGTGGCTGGAACTGAAGGAAGCACTCGGTGCAGGTCAGTGCGCGCTTGGCATCTCGCTGACAGCGGCAGTCGCCGCAACGAGGACAGAACGGCTGGCCACAGTCCGAGCAGGGGTACCCTCGGCGCTCGAAACTGGTCCCGCAGCATGACCCTGTGAGCAGGGGGCGGGTGTCGAAGTCGCGTTGGATGGGCGCATGAAACTGCTCGACCTCCCAAATGTCTCGATCGCAGAACACGGCCATGACGCGCTTGTCGTCCCCGATCGCGTCGACGTAGAAGTCTGCTCGCGTGCCCCAGGGGGTTCGCCAGGAAAGGCGCCGAGCCGCAGATGCTCCTGGTGCCAGGCCTAGTAGGGAGTGGCCTTCAGTGAGCTTCTGGTCACGCCAAGGGAAAACGGTGGGCCAGCCTTGCTCGGGGTCGGGCTTGACGCTGGCGTGTGTAACGGTGCCGGTGTAGCGGTCGATGATGGCGATGGCCCCCAAGCCGGGTAGGTGCTTGGCGATAGCGATCGCACACACCGGCCGGCTGGCCTGGGAGGCGTTATAGAGGTCGACCAGGTGCTGCGCTCTGATCGGTCCGTTGGCGATGACCGCTGTTGCCGCAGACTCGGGCAAGAGCAATCGCTGGGCGATCCGGTCACAGACGGTTTCGAGAAGGCGGCCGGGCTCGTCCTGGTCGGCTATCCAGTCATAGATGTCCGGCGCCCTCTCGGCGAGCCAATGCCCAAGTTCGTGGGCGAGAGTGAAGTTCTCACGCCGACTCGCTGGCGTGGGCGCATACAGGATCACCCCGTCTTGGAGGAACGAGACGCCATCACACGCGCCACCGTCGTCACGGGAACTAGCTAGGTGTTCGACGGCTCTGACAGTCAGCTCAAGGTCGTCGCGGAGGACGCCAAACGGGTCCCCGGCGAAGCGGGCTCGAACGTCATCCGTCAGCAGGGACAGTGCCTGGTCAACACAACCTTCCAGGTTCATGCGGGTCTCACCCGCGGTCGGCTTGCTCGACAGAAGCGACAAGGGCGTCGAGCGAGCGCAACAGTTGCTCTGTGTCGGGGTGCTCTCCTCGGTGTACGGTCGCAAGCATCCGGCTTTCGAGCGTCGCAGCAGCCACGGCACGTGACACTCGTCGGGCCTGTGACCAGCGCGTGACGAGGTGTTCAAACAGCGGATGCGCGCGTACAGCGCCTACGTGATCGGGCAGAGAAGCCGATGACGGAGCTGAGATCAGGTCGTCTACCCGTGCTCCGAAGATGTCAGCGATTGCCTGGACCACGGCGGGAGGTACGTCTGCCGCTGTACGAGTCTCCCACCTGAAAACGTCGCTCTTGTCGAACTGCCACCCTCGCTCATGCAAGCGTGCGGCAACGTCACTGACGCTCAGTCGCGCACGCTTTCTTACACGAGACAACGCGGCAGAGTCGAGACGGCATTCGCTGTCAGGGAGTAGACCCAGCATTGCTGCCACCGGGTCATCTTCAAGTGCTGGCGCGCCTTGGGCGGCGAGCCAGAGTGCATCCGCCGTCTCAACGATGCCATCAAGTTCTACGCGCTCTCGGTCGTTCAGCTCGACGTCACGCAGGATAAGTTCGCGCTCTTGGGGTCGTTCCAGCAGCTCTGCGACAAGTCTGTCGCGTTCGTCGTCATTCATTTCCCTTCCTCCTTTCTGCGCATTTCCTCTCGAAGGAGCGCTAGCGATCGTGTCGACATCTGGCTCACACGCGCCGGACTCACGTTCATTTCGGCTGCCACCTCAGATCGCGGCCGCCCCAACGCCACGGTCTCCCACACCGCCTTTCGATGGCGTTCGTCCAATATCGCGAGACAGTCCCACGCATGACCAGCCCGTTCTTGTTGGTCGATGGCTTCCGCAATGTCTTCCGCGAGGTCGGAGTCATCGGCACGGTCATGGACGGCTTCGACAAACTCAGGCCCGGCGTGCCGTACCTCTGCTGATCTGATTCGATCCAGCGCCTTTCGCTTCGCCGCGGTCACGAGAAATGCTTCCCAGTTCCGCACATTCCCCGGCGGCGAAGCGATGATGGAGACGATCGCGTCCTGCACCGCGTCCTCCGCCTCAGAGGCGCGACCAGCCTCGCGTAGCACTGAGGCCGCAACCTTGTGCATAGCGTCTCGATGGCGGAGGTAGAGAGCACCGAGGTCTGGCGGCATGTCGGTCATCGCTGCCGCCTCGGCCCCTCGCCCCAGCGCCGGCACCAGCGAGGCTGTCTCATCATCGGCCTCGTCCTCCTCACCTCGTAGTCGGGATAGCGCCTGACGCAGTTAGGCCATTCTGATGGAGACCTGGACCGCCCTCCTGACGATTGTCTCGCTTGGAGTCAGTTCTGTGACGCATCTAGACGTGTCGGATCTTGCGTGCGACCCGGGCAGGGTGGCGTCACAGGCGCCGGTTGGGGGCAGCGGGCTCGACAGGTCGTCGCTCGGCGGCGGTCGGGTGCTGCCGAGCAATGGCGCGTGACCGTGCGAGCGCGCTTCTTGCGCGGGCGAAGTCGATTTTCTGCGCCGTGTCCTCCGGTTCCTGTCCGAGGGGCGTGTCTTGGGTGATGCCGTAGCGGTCGCGGTAGGCAGCGACGGTGCGGGCGTGCCGTCGCCACGCCGCTGCCTTGCGTGGGTCGCGCGGCGGGTCACCGAGTGACAGCGTCCAGGGCTCCGCGGCGTCGCGGGCGGTGTCGAGTACGGCGTCGGTGCGGGTCTCGATCAGCTCGCGTCGCTCATCGAGCGCGTGGCGCATGTCGCTGGTCATCGGGCCGTCCGCGGATGGGACCAGTCCGGCGATCAACCGCGACGCCTTCCGCGTGCGGCCCGAGCCTGTCGGGCGGCTGGTGGCACGCGCCACCCGGTAGTGCAGGACGGAGGCGATGTCGTCGGCATCGGCGAACCCGCGCGCGGCCACGAGACGCGGCAACAGAGTGTCGAGGTCGTGGTGGTTGGCCTCGGCACGGCGCAGTTCCGCGGTGAGTGCACCGAACGCCTCGGACTCGATCGCGGCGTCGGCTTGCTCGGCAGTCAGACCAGAGGCACGGATGAGGGTGGCCCAGCGGTCTCGTTGGGCTGCTGCGGCGATGGTCTCGTATTCGGCGGCGAGCTGGGCGATCGAGCCCCACTGCTCCTGTTCGGCGGTGATGGTCTCGTGCGCGGACAGCTCGGCCCCGACGTGCTGGAGCACCCCGAACAGCACGGACCTACCGGTGGCGTCGGGGTTGTCACCCGGATGCGGGTGGGCGTGCTCGTCGGCCCGGTCGAGGATCACATAGGCCCGGTTGGAGTGCTTGCCGCGGGTCATCGCGACATAGAAGTTCTCCCGCGTCGTGGTCGGCTCCACCACGACATGCGCGGTATCGACAGTGAGGCCCTGCGCCCTATGCGCGGTGACCGCGTAACCAAGATCGACGTGATCGGCCACATACGCCGCGGGGAGGACGATGGAGCCGCCGAAGCGGCGGCCCGTCTTGCGGATCGTGACCGAGCCGTCGTCGCGGACGCCGGTGATGGTCCAGGTGTCACCGTTACGCACCCAGTCCTTGCCGGCCCGTAGGCGGCGGTCGTTGCGGCGGGTGATGACCGTGTCCCCGACCCCGGCGGTGGTGCCGTCGTTCAGCTCGACCTCCCGGCCCGGCTTCAACGTGCCATCCAGGATCAAGTCCGCACGAGCACGGACGTTCAACGCAGTCACGTCGTCGCGGGTCTCAGCAACCAGCACCGACATCAACCCTCGCGCCCGGTCGGCGCGCCAGGCGGTGTAGGCGGCGTCGGTCATCGCCTCGGCCTCACCGTCGCGGATGCGGTCATGGTCGAGGTAGGTGTCGATCACCTCGGTGCGACCGTGACGGAGGGCGAGGGATGCGGGCTCTTCGGAGTTGAGCGTGGG
>NZ_AXCW01000180.1 GCF_000603945.1 Actinotalea ferrariae CF5-4
TACACCCTCGATTGCGATGAGCCAGTTTGATGTCTCGTTGTATCACCGGCTCGGCGGCGACGGCATACCCGTTGAGCCGGGACGGAGCCTCACTTGTCTTCACTCATTGCCTGACTGCACGGTAAGCAGGGTAGGGGGGGAGCAGTCTTTTCAGTTCGACGTCGGCGATGAGTCTGTGCTCGCGATTCTGCACATCTATTATCTAACGCCGATCGAAAACGAGTCCGGAAATCCAACCGGAGACGTCGAGACCAGCTACGCTAGTTACGGATTCCGAATCGGCCGAACCGCGTGAGGTGAGATGTTACCCGAAGGTCGCCCCCAGGAAGGCCTCGACGGGCTCCTTGCGACTCTGGAGAGGATGGCGCCGGGCCCACTGGCGGAAGAAGTTCTGAGCTGGCTCAATTGCGGCCCGCTCCGGGAGGAATCAGTTAGCGAAACGCGACTGCTCCATGCGATCGCGGCACACTTCGCAGCAGTGTTGGTCGTAGAGTTTGGGGCGCGCATCGAGCTTCCGGCTCGCGCGATGCCCAACTCCACGAACCCCCTTCTGGTAGCGACTCGCCTCGAGGCACCGGGTGAGCCTGATAACGCAGTGCCCCTCGAGATCAATGTCCATCGAGGAGGCGTTGACATCCTCGCAGGCCTTGGAACGCGTCACTTCGCTTCACCCGAAGGATATCCGGATCGTGCAGTTGGCGAACAGGAGCAAGGTCTTATCATGGCCAAGTTCCTTTGTGCTGTTGTAGAGGGGGGGCTCGTTGAACGTCTCACCCTCCGCGGAGAGTTGGTCTCCACTATCCCGGGGGCAAGCTGGAGGACGGTCCGACGCTTGACAGCGGCCGATCGGCTTGCGGCCGATTACTTGAAGCTATGGAAGTGGGAGAGGCGATGGCAGGCATGGTCGCCTGTACCAGATAGGGCTCATGGTCGGCGCCCGCTCGCCGAGGATGGTTAGACACCCCCTGCGTACGCGGCAGACCTCGCGGGCTAGGCCTAGTGGCGGGACCCTTTGAGGTTCTCCCCTCCCAACGTCATCGTCGATCGACATGGCGACGCCGCCAGCGTGCTGCCGTTGGAAGGCCGGTGCGCGAGAGGGCGCGGACGCGGCCCGACGACACGCTCTGGAACACGCCGGGTGGACCCTGCAAGGTCGGGGCGGTGTACAGTCACGACGAGCTTCTCCACGGTGATGCGCCCGCGGCGGGAAGGGGGCCTCCTGCTGGAGGCGGTCTACGAGGGCGAACGCCCCCAGCACGCCGCCCGGCGCAGACGTGTGCTCGCCACCGAGCCCAGGGGCCTGAACCTGGTCTGGCAGCTGGCATCCCGATGGGGCGCAGCGTCAGGCGATGACGCGGAGGTGGTCGCCTCTGTCGGTCGGGGGGTCGTGATCCCTCGGTTATCCGCCTGGTCGGCGCCGTCCTGGCCGAGCAGCATGACGAGTGGGCCCAAGAGGAGGTGACCGACCCGCCGCTGGCCCTGACCGCCTGACCCACCAGGCGCTACACCAACTCCCCAGGACTCGAGCCGTCATGGGCACCGCGGGTGCAAACAGAGTCACGGCCCGTCATCGCCCTCCAGGCTGATCGGCACGATGCTCGGACCCGACTTCGCAGTCAGTCGGTGGTGCCGGCGAGCAGCGCTTCACACGCGGCACGCAGGCGATCGAGCGGGCCTCCGATCGTGGCGCGGACGATTGTCGCGTCGAGCTTGTAGTAGTGGTGAGCGATCAAGTCGCGCATCCGTGCGATGTCCGACCACGGAACGTCGGGCTGCCGGTCCTTGACCTCCCGCGGAAGCGCCTTGACGGCTTCGCCGATGGTGAAGACATGAAACTGAGTCGCGGCCAACGCGACCTCGGCTACTCCGTCGTCTTCGGCGTGTCTCTGCGCGACAGCCTCAGCCCGGTCGATTGCTTCGACCGCCGAAAGGATGTCGCCCAGCCTGTGCCGCTCCGATCGGCTCACAGCGGCACCGCCTCGGCGAGCGCAGCGTCGGCGACATGCGGCGCCAGAGCGCTGGCCGGCGCGACGTCGACGCGCTCGCCCAGGAGTGCGGAGAGCTCGTCCGCGATCGCGCCGAGTGGCAGCAAGCCGTGCGTACGCACGTCGAGGTCGACGAGCAGGTCGACGTCGGACCCGGGGCCGTCCTCACCCCGCGCCACCGATCCGAAGATCCGCACGTTCGAAGCCCCGTGCCGGTGAACGATGCGGCGCACGCGGTCCCGGTTCGCCCGCAGCTTTGCCATCCGCGGCGTACGAACGTCGAGGCGACGCGGAGCGGCCGCGGCTCGCAGCTCCAGCCGTGCCCCCATCGCCGCCAAGAGCCGGTCCAGCGTCTCCACCGACGGCGAACTGGCGCCCGATTCGTAGCGCGAGACCGCGGGCTGCGACGTCCCCGCTCGCGCCGCCAGCGCGTCCTGGCTCAACCTGGCGGCTTCGCGCGTCGTGCGGATGAGGGTCGCGGCGTCCATGCATCCAGCATACTGCTACCGGTATGACAGCCATGGTCGGTCCTCGAAGCTGCCCATGTGAGTACTGAAGTACTCACATGAGAACTTCAGTAGTCACCCGGTCACCTGAACGAGACGAGCGCCGGGGGGCGCTCCGCACTGGCTGCCGATGACAGCCCAGCGCCGACGCGTTGACGCCCACGCGATGACGCCCACAGCTCGACCGATGACACCAGGCGCTCCGGTGCGCCGCGTCATCGGTCACGCTATCGACGACGTCATCCCGTCATCGCTGCGGCGATGACGGCGCCATCCCGTCATCGATCCGGCTATCGGCCCTGACCACTCTGGCGTCGACCGCTCGACCTCAGGCAGGCGGGGAGACACATCTTCTCCCTCCCTTCCGCACACCTGCTGATAACGGAGGTCGACGGCGGAAGGAGGTGGTCCCGGTGATGTCGATGCACAAGCTGCTGGCCGGCGACGGCTACAGGTACCTGACCCGGCATGTGGCCGCGGGCGACGCCGGCCTCGGGCCAGCTGACTCGCTCGTCGCCTACTATGAGGCGACCGGCAACCCGCCCGGGCGCTGGCTCGGTGGTGGGCTCGCCGGCATCGGCGACGACGCGACGGGCCGACTCCGACGCGACACCCCGGTCAGCGAGACCGCCATGGCCGCCGTCTTCCGCGACGGCCACGACCCGCTCACCCGCGAGCCACTCGGTCGCCCCTACCCGGGCCGCGCCGACCGTCCCGTGGTCGGCTACGACCTCACCTTCACCATCCCCAAGTCCGCCTCTGTCCTCTGGGCGCTCGGCGACGACGCCACCCGTGCAGCCGTCCACGCCGCACACCGCGCCGCCGTCGACCAGGCCCTGGAGTTCGTCGACCGCACCGTGGCCCGCACGCGCGTCGGGCATGCGGGCTGCCGTCAGGTCCGGACGCGCGGTGTCCTCGCGGCCGCGTTCGACCACTGGGACTCCCGCGCCGGGGACCCGAACCTGCACACGCACGTCGTGCTCGCCAACAAGGTCCAGGGACCCGACGGCGTCTGGCGCTCCCTCGACGGCAAGACCGTCCACGCCGCCACCGTCACGGTCTCCGCGCTCTACGACGGCCTCCTCGCCGACGAGCTCTCCCGACGCCTGCCCGTGCGCTGGTCCCACCGCTCCCGCGGCGAGCGCCGCAACCCCGCCTTCGAGCTCGAGGGTGTCGGCGACGCGCTGCTGGCCGCCTTCTCGAACCGCGCCGAGCAGATCCACTGCGCCGAGCAGACATGGGCCGCCGACTTCGCCGCGTCGCACGGCCGCAGCCCCTCACGCGTGGAGACCACCCGTGCGCGGCAGTACCTGACCCGGTCGACGCGACCGCCGAAGGTGGTCAGGCCACTGCGCGACCTCCTCGCCGAGTGGGCGAACCGAGCCCGCGCAGTTACCGGCGTCGAACCGCGCGACCTGGCCGCCCGAGCCCTGGCCGGTACCTACGCCCGGGGGCTCCGCGCCCACGACATCGGCGCCGAGGTGCGCGCCGTCGTCGTTGCGGCTGTGCTCGACGACGTCGCCACGCGCCGGTCGGTCTGGACCACCTGGAACCTCGGCGCGGCCGCGGCCCGCGCGACGCTGCCCCTGCGGATGGCGTCGCCGGCCGAGCGGCTGCGACTGCTCAACGAGGTCACGACCGCCGCCGCCGCCCGGTGCGTCCATCTCGACGACACCCGGGAGCCGGACCGGGTCCGCGTCGGTGAGGCGCTCTACACGTCGACCAAGTTGCTCGCGGCGGAGAAGTCACTCATCGACGCCAGCGAGGCGCCCGGCGCGGCAACCATCGACCCGCAGCTCATCGACAACCCCCGCTACCGCGCGCACCACCAGCTCGCACGACTCGCACGCGACCAGCGCGCCGCGGTCCGCGCCGTGCTCACCTCCGGCAGGCGGCTGGACGCCCTCGTCGGACCCGCCGGCTCGGGCAAGACGACGACGCTGGCGGGTCTGGCCGAGCTCTGGACGGAGAACGTCGGTCCCGTCATCGGGCTTGCGCCGTCGGCGACCGCCGCCCGCGCGCTCGAGGCCGCCCTCGGCGTGCCGTGCGAGACGACGGCGAAGTGGCTCTACGACCGTCGGTGACGGCGCCCGCGCACGCGGCCGAGCCCACGCTGCGATCGAGGCGACGCTCGCCGCCACGGGGATGGACTGGCGCCGGGACGGGCACGCCGTGGCGCTGCGTCGGGAGGCGGGTCGGTGGTCGCCCGCGTCGCGGCAGCTCGTGATCGTCGACGAGGCCTCGCTCGCCGACACCCGCACCTTGGCCGTCGTCGTCGACCAGGTCCAGGCGGCCGGCGCGAAGGTGCTGCTGGTCGGGGACCACCTGCAGCGCGGATCCGTCGATGCGGGCGGTGCGTTCGGGATGCTCGCCAGGCGGGGGCCGACGGCGGAGCTCACCTCCCTGCGCCGGTTCCGGCACCCGTGGGAGGCGCGCGCGAGCCTGCAGCTCCGGCGTGGGCAGTCGGCCGCGCTCGACGCCTACGACGCTCACGGCGCGTTCGTCGGCGGGGCACGCGAGCAGGTGCTCGACGCCGCACTCCGCGGTTATCTGGCGGCCGCCGCGGAAGGGCGGGTGGCTGTGCTCCAGGCCGCCGACAACCGTACGGTGCGCGAACTCAACGCCATGACGCGCGCGGACGGCGTGCGACTCGGTGCGGTCAGCACCGGTGGCGTGGAGCTGCACGACGGGCTGGTGGCCGGCGTCGGCGACCGCGTCGTCACGCGGCGGAACCACCGGCGGCTGCACACCCCCGACGGGTTCGTGCGCAACGGCAACCTGTGGGACGTCGTGGCGGTGCGTGGAGACGGTGCGCTGCGGGTTCGGCCGGCAGACGCCGCAGGCCGCACCGACGAGGGCGCGGCAGTGGTGCTCCCGGCCGCGTACGTCGCTGAGAACGTGGAGCTCGGCTACGCGACAAGCACCGCGCGGACCCAGGGGATGACGGTCGACGAGACGCACACCCTCGCCGCGCCGGGGATGGGTCGGGAGGACCTGTGCGTCGCGATGTCGCGCGGGCGTGAGCGCAACCGGGTGTACGTCGTCACGGACGGCGCCGACGACGAGTGCCTTCCGGCGAGCCCGTCGGTCGCGACGTCGTACCGGGACGTGCTCGACGGGATCCTCGCCACGTCCCACGCCGAGACGACCGCGACGGAGACCTGGGAGTCGTACCACCCGAGCGAGCCGGCCCCGCTGCCGGTGCCCACGCTCCGGGCGCCGCACGACTACACGTGGTCGGCCCCACCGGCCTACGCAGCGCCCACCGCGACACCGGTCCACCGGCCACCTGCTCCATCACGGTGACCGACCGAGCACCCGAAGGAGCGCCATGTCATCCATCGCCACCGGCTCGACGGGCCGGCCGTTCCTCACGGTCGCCGAGGCGGCCGACGAGCTCGCCGTCACCGAGCGCTTCATCCGCAAGCTCATCGCGGACGGCGACCTCCGAGCCGTCAAGGTCGGCGCCCGCGTCGTGCGCATCCGCCGCACCGACCTCGAGGACCTCCTCCGCCCCGCACGCGTGGTCCCGCGCCTCGGCTCGCGCCGTGACGCCACCGGGTGGCGCGGGTAGAAGCGCACCGCCCGGCTTCCGCGGTTCACAGCTCCGAGTTTCCCAGAGTTTTGCAGTACCCTTCACGCGACGGCTCTGCGAAAACTTGGAGGAAACTGTGCGCAGCGACGCCGAGGTCGACGCGGCCCTTCGCGCCGTACTCGCAGGGTCCACCGCGCGGGACTGCGAATCCGAAACCCTCGACTTCAAGACGGTGGGCCGCAGCGTCTCGGACACGCTCAAGGACCTCGCCGAAGCAGCCGCCTGCTTCGCTAATCACCGAGGCGGCGCGGTCGTGGTCGGGGTCGCCGATCCCTCCGCCGGACCCGAAGCCCTCGTCGGATGCGACCTCGATGAGGCGGATGTACGCCTCGCTGTCTTCCAGAAGACCGTGCCCCACCTCACTGTCGATGTCCGACCGCAGGAGGTCGACGGCGTCCGGCTCCTTGTCATCTCAGTCCCAGAGAGCGCCGCAGTCCACTCTGTGGGGGGTCAGTTCCGGAAGCGCCTCACGACCTCATGCCAGCCGATGTCCGCAGACCAGATCGCTCGGCTTGTCGCCGAACGGCGCGGCGAGGACTGGACCGACTCGCCGACAGAGCTCGCCCTCTCGGCCGTCGACCCGCTCGCCATGACAACGGCACGTCAGTTCCTACGCGAGGCTACGGATCCGACGCGCCGCGACTTCGCTCAGCTCAGCGACGCCGACCTTCTCCGCGCGCTGGGGGTCGTCACGCCGAATGGCAAGCTCAACCGGGCTGGTGCTCTGCTCTTCGTCGGTGGAGAGCCGGGGCGGGTGCATCTGGCCTACATCCACCGGCGCACGCCAGCGGGTGACCTCACCGCTAATGAGCAGCTCGCCGGTCCGGCGGTGACGTCACTCGCCCGCGTCCTCGACCTTGTTTCGGCCAGGACCGACACGACGTCCATCGACGTCTCGCCTCTGGTCCAAGTCCAGGTCGCCGATCTTCCGCCTCGAGCGATCCGCGAGGCTCTGGTGAACGCCGTCATGCACCGCGAGTACCGCGATCCGGGTCGCGTCGTCGTCGAGCACACCGCGACGCGCCTCGCCGTGACCTCACCGGGCACGTTCGTCAGCGGCGTGACACCGGACAACGTCTTGACCGCGTCATCCCGCACGCGGAACCCCAGGCTCGCTGAAGCAATCCGCAAACTGGGTCTAGGCGAGACCGCTGGCGCGGGCGTAGATCGCATGTACGCCGCGATGACTGGGATGGGACATCAGCCGCCGACCTTCGAGACCGATGGGGCCAGTGTCCGCGTGACCCTCACTGGTGGCGCACCGAACAGACAGCTCGCGTCGTTCGTGAAGACACTCCCCGACCGCAGCGACGAGGACGCGGACACGATGCTTGTGCTCTTCAGTCTCCTGCAGTCGCGTTCGGTGAACGCATCCGGTCTGTCGCCACTGCTCCAGAAGCCCCCAGCTGAGGTCCAGACCGTTCTCGGCCGACTCGCGGCCGAGCCGTTCGACCTCGTCGAGCCCACCCGGGAGACGAGCCGCCGTTCCCAACCCAACTACCGGTTGCGGGAGGCGGCCCTCCGTGCGCTGGGCACGGCGGTCACCTATCGCCGCCGCACTGCTGACTCGATCGACACGAAGGTGGTCGAACTGCTCCGTGAGGCGGGCTCCATCAACGCCCGCATGGTCCGTCTGGTCCTTGACACCGACACACCCACGACGTCGCGAATCCTCGCGGACCTCGTCGAGCGTGGGTTGCTCGTCAAGACGTCCAACGCGTCGCGTGGCCCCGGGGTCACGTACGGCCCGGGGCCGAGCCTCCCGGCTCGTGTGCGACGCCGCACGCCGGCGAAGAAGTTGGACGCCAACCCCACTCTCTTCGAAGAAGGAGCTGGAACGCCCTGACGCCCCATTCCCCAATGCGATCGCGGTGTGATGACACGCCGTTTCGTCCGCGCCGGCGCGCGGACGGCGGCTACTAGGAGACTTCACGCAGGATCGGCGTCCGGCC
>NZ_AXCW01000181.1 GCF_000603945.1 Actinotalea ferrariae CF5-4
CAGACTCGGTCCAGGTGTCCGGCGGGACGCTCTCTTCAGCGGCTGCCCGCTCCGGGCGCGGGTAGCCGCCCTCGATGGCCTGCAAAGTGTCAGCGCCAAGGTCTGCAAAGTGTCAACGTTGAGGCCTGAAGCCTGATCACCAGGCTGGCCGCTGAGGCCCGCAGATGAGGGCGCCCGCGTCTCGCGCCTGCCCGCCCACGAGTGCCAGGACGCGCTGATCCGGCTGATGGTCCTGCCCATGCCAGGGAACGAGGCCATCCTCTCCACCGGCAGCGCAGCAGACGCCGAAGGGGACTCGGCCAGTGGGCCGGTGAACCCCGTACTGGGGTTGGTGATCCGGCAGGCGCGACGGCCAGCGCGCAGGAACCAACAGAGTCAGCCGCGAATGGCATGCCATAACGTGCCATAAGGGGGTTCAGATCGGTGCCTCTCGGGTCAAGTCCCTGGAAGTGGTGTAG
>NZ_AXCW01000182.1 GCF_000603945.1 Actinotalea ferrariae CF5-4
CGGGGTGCGGGTGGGCGGTGCGACGTCCGCACGTCCGCAGCCGGACGGGCGGACCGATCCTCTCAGTGCGCGAACGACCGTTCGACGGCCTCCAGGACGCGCTCGACGCTCGGCAGGTAGTCGTGCTCGAGCCGGGACACCGGGTACGGCGTGTGGAACCCGCCGACCCGCAGCACCGGCGCCTCCAGGTGGTAGAAGCACTCCTCGCTGATCCGGGCCGCGACCTCGCCGCCGGTGCCGTACAGCGTGGGGGCCTCGTGGACGACGACGCACCGGCCCGTGCGCCGGACGGACTCGGCCACGGTCGCCGTGTCGAGCGGGGAGATCGTGCGCAGGTCGACGACCTCGACGCTGCGTCCGGTCTGCGCCGCGGCGTCGGCGGCCCGGAGCGCCGTCGTCACCGACGGGCCGTGGGCGACGAGGGTGACGTCGGTGCCGCGGCGGACGACCCGGGCCCGGTCCAGCCCGTCCCCGGTCGTCCGGCCGAGGTCGACCTCGGCCTTGTCCCAGTACCGCGCCTTGGGCTCGAGGAAGATCACGGGGTCCGGCGAGGCGATCGCCTCCTGGATCATCGTGAACGCGTCGGCCGGCGTGGCCGGGGAGACCACGCGCAGGCCTGCGGTGTGGGCGAACAGCACCTCGGGGGACTCGGAGTGGTGCTCCACCGCGCCGATGCCGCCGCCGTAGGGGATCCGGATCACGACGGGGAGCGCGAGGCGGCCCTGCGAGCGGTAGTGCATCTTCGCGAGCATCGTCGTGATCTGGTCGAACGCGGGGAAGACGAACCCGTCGAACTGGATCTCGCAGACCGGCCGGTACCCGCGCAGCGCGAGGCCGATCGCCGTGCCGACGATGCCGGACTCCGCGAGCGGGGTGTCGACCACCCGGTCCGGGCCGAAGTCCTTCTGGAGCCCGTCCGTGACGCGGAAGACGCCGCCGAGCTGCCCGATGTCCTCGCCCATGAGCAGGACCGTCGGGTCGTCCTCGAGCGCGCGGCGCATGCCGAGGTTGAGCGCCTTGCCCAGCGTCACGCGCTCGGTGCCGGCCGCCGGGCCGGCCGCGGGCGCCGTCGTCGTTCGCGTGGTCGTGCTCATCGGGCACCTCCCGTGGGGGCCGCGTCCTCGAACGCGGCCTCGTACTCGGTGAACCAGCCGCGCTCGCGGTCGACGACGGCGTTCGGGGTCGCGTAGACGTGGTCGAACATCGACGGCTTCGGCGGGGCCTCCATCGCGCGCACGGTCGCGCGGACGTGCCGGCCCAGGGCCTCGGCGTCGGCCGCGACCGTCTCGAGGAACGCCTCCGGCAGCTCGCCGAGGGAGGCCAGGTACGCCCGCAGCCGGTCGATCGGGTCCTTGGCGCGCCACTCCTCCTCCTCCGCGGCCGAGCGGTAGCGCGTCGGGTCGTCGGAGGTGGTGTGCGCCCCCATCCGGTACGTGTACGCCTCGACGAAGGTCGGGCCGCCGCCGGACCGGGCCCGCTCGAGGGCCTCGAGCATCACCGCGTGGACGGCGAGGACGTCGTTGCCGTCCACGCGCAC
>NZ_AXCW01000183.1 GCF_000603945.1 Actinotalea ferrariae CF5-4
CACCCCGAAGCCGCGGCCGCGCTCGACGAGCGGCACGCGGGTCTGGCGCTCGGTCGGCTCGGAGATGGCCCACTGGTTGTTCTGGCAGAAGAGCACCACGGGCGCGTTGTTCACCGCGGCGAACACGAGCGCCTCGTTCGTGTCGCCCTGGGAGGTCGCGCCGTCACCGAAGTAGGCGACGACGGCGGTGTCCCGGGCCGGGTCGCCCGTGCCGACGAGGCCGTCGCGCTGCACGCCCATCGCGTAGCCGGTCGCATGCAGCGTGTGCGAGCCGATGACCAGCGTGTAGAGGTGGAAGTTGTGCTCGCGGGGGTCCCAGCCGCCGTGGTCGATCCCGCGGAACTGGCGCAGGACCGCGGTGAGGTCCAGCCCGCGCGTGTGGGCGACGCCGTGCTCGCGGTAGGAGGGGAAGGCGTAGTCCTGCGGCGCGAGGGCACGGCCGGAGCCGATCTGGGCGGCCTCCTGGCCGAGCAGCGGCGCGTAGAGGCCGAGCTCCCCCTGCCGCTGGAGCGCGGTGGCCTCGGTGTCGAACCGGCGCACGAGCACCATGTCCCGGTACAGGCCCCGCAGCGCGTCCGCGTCGAGGTGGGCCACGCGCGGCGCGTACACGGGGTGGTCGACCCGCTCGCCCGTGGGGGTCAGGAGCTGGACGAGCTCGGGCGGGGGGAGGTCGGTCGGCGTCACGCAGCGGGTCCCTTCGGGCGGCGGCCAGGCCTGGTTACGCCAGCGTAGGCTACGGCTCCGTAGGTTCGTGTGGGGAACCCCCACAAGAGTCGTCCGGCGACGCTTGTCTACACCCTCCAACACCGCGCCGCGCCCGGACGGCGCGCTCCCGCGCCCTCGTGCCCCCGCCCGGGCCCCTTCGGCGGGCGGGGGCGCCGCCGTGCCGCGCGCCGGACCAGGGCTGCTGCCTTTCTCTCGCCCACCCGTGGATCGCCTGCTGGGTGTCAGCACCCGTGCATGTTCGCTATAGGGAACCCATGCTGTTCCCGCGGCCGGGCGTGTCCGAGCCGTACCCGACGCCACCAGGGGGCACGGGAAGGCCGGCTGAAGGAGAGCGCTCATGACCGTCACCGCCGTGCGGGCGACCACGACCTCGACCGACCTCCGCCCGTCGGGCCTCCGACCGTCCTTCCCGGGGAGCCGGTCGCCGCGGCCGGAGCCCGCGGTCGACGAGCTGAGCCCGGCGGGGGTCCTGCACGCCTACGGATCGGTCGTCGAGGTGGCCCTGCGCCGGTGGCCGGCCGCGGTCCTCGTCGGCACGGGACTCGACGTCGACGACCTCCGGCAGGAGGGCCTGCTCGGGCTCCTCGCGGCCGCCCGCTCCTTCGACCCGGACCGCGGCGTGCCCTTCCCCGCCTACGCGCGCACGGTGGTGACGAACGCGATGTCGGGGGTCCTGCGCCGGGCCGATCCCTTGCCCGAGCGCGTGCGGGCCGACGCCCGGGCCGTCCGCGACGCCCGGAGCGCCCTCGGCGACGGGGCGACGACGACGGCCATCGCCGGCCGGACCGGGCTGAGCGCCCGTCGGGTCGCCGACGTGGCGGCGGCCGCGCACCGCGTGGTGGCGACCTCCGTCGACACGCTGCCGGAGTGGGCGCACCCTGCGACGACGGTGAGCCCGGAGGACGTCGTCGTCGAGCTCGAGGAGGCGAGCACGCTCCGCGCCGGTGTCGCGGCGCTGCCCGAGCGGCACCGCCGGATCCTGCTCGCGCGGGTCGTGCACCGCACCCCGGTCGGGGAGCTGGCGGCGGCCGAGGGCGTCACGCCGAGCCGCATCTCCCAGATCGTCACCGCGTCCCTCGCCGTCGTCCTGCGCGGGACGCCCGACTGACCCGGCGCCCCTCGGGCGGCGTACGGCGACGTGCGACGCGACGACGGCCGACCGGGGAGGCGTCCCCGGCCGGCCGCGTCGGCGTCAGACCGCGCTGGTCGTCAGACCGCGCTGGTCACGGGCTGCCGCGCCTCCGGTGCCGTCCAGGTCGCGGTGTCCTGCGTGCTGTCGGGCGCAGTGTCGGGAGCAGTGCCGTGCGCAGTGCCGTGCGCGACGTCGGGCTGCGGGGACTCGACCTCCCTGCCGGCCGCGGGACGGCGGGCGAGCGCCGCGGAGGCGACGGCTGCGGCCCCGAGCGCGGCGAGCGCCGCCCAGCCGGCCGTCGGACCGGTCGTCCACCGGCCCTCCAGGAGGAGCAGCGCGGGGACCGTGCAGGTCGGGATCCCGAGCAGCACGAGGTACCAGCCGGTGAACCGGCCGAGGTCCAGCGACCCCACCTGCGTGCGACCGAGGCCGAGCAGCACGAAGAACAGCAGCCACATGGAGGACCACGTGGCCCAGATGACCGCGAACACCGGGTCCGTGCCGACCGCCTGGACGGCGTGCAGCGCAGCGATCCCGGCGACGAAGAGGCTGTACCAGCCGAAGCCCTCGGTCTCCAGGTCCCGCTGCACGATCAGGCCGTACCAGAGGTACGTGAAGCCGAACAGCAGGCTCGGCCAGGCGCCCTGGACGACCGCGGGGTCGGACGAGCCCTGCACCAGCACCAGGACCGGCAGGAGCACCTGCGCCCCGCCGACGAGGAAGTTGAGCGGTACGACGCTGCGACCCCGGACGACGCCCAGGCTCGCCAGGCCGTTGACGAAGAGCACCGCGCCGACGAGGAGGAGGCCGACGTCGCCCATCAGCGCGCCACCAGCCCGGCGAACGTCTCCGAGGAGATCACGGGCGCGAAGAAGTTCGTGATCCGCTCGAAGGCGGCGCGCTCCTGGTCCGGACGCTGCGCACCGGTCGCGTCACCGATGACGATGGGCAGGAGGCCGTGGTCCCGGGCGGCCCGGGCGTTGCCCTCGATGCACCAGTCCAGGTGGATGCCGGTGATGACGACGACCTCGACCCGCTTGCGGGCGAGCTCCAGCGGCAGGTCCGTGCCGACGAACGCCGTCTGGAGCGCCTTCTCGTAGAGCTCGTTGTCGCCCGGCTCCACGAGGTCGCGCAGCTCGTCCACGAGGGCGTCGTCCCACGCGACCTGCTCGGGCGTCGCGTCCAGGTGACCCGTCCACGACGCGTACTGGGCGCGGTCGAAGTCGGTGCCGGGGTAGCCGTCGCGGAAGACCGAGTAGCCGATCCAGTTGAAGGAGACGAAGTTCCCGGCCGCGCGGGCCGCACGGACGGAGCGGACGGTCGCCGGGAGGCTGCCGCGGAAGGCGTGGCCCTCGGCGTACTGCACGCCGCCCGGCCGGTACAGCGAGTTGGACTGGCTCACGGACAGGAAGGCGGCGGGGCGCGACAGCACCTCGCGCAGGTCCAGGCCCTGCCAGTGGGTGGGCAGCGGCGGGATCGCGTCGACGTTGCTCTCCGGCAGGCCGAGGGCGACGGGGTCGAGGGGTGCCGGCTCGAGCGGCGTGAGGCGGTCGGTGCGGACGTCCAGTGCGGTCATGGTGGTTCCGTTCGTGCGTGATGGAGGCGCGCGGGCGCCGGGTCGTCACCGGGTACGGGTGGGCCGGTGGGCGCGCCGGGACGTGCCCGGCGGCGGGCCGGTCTGGCAGGACCGGGGGCGGGCGCGACCGCGCGGTCGGCGCGGGAGGGCCCCGGCACGTCAGGCAGCAGAGGTGGCCGACGTGGCCCGCGTGGACGCGGGACTCAGCAGGGCATTCGGCAGGCGGGCGCACAGGCGCCGGCCGGCACGCACGGCACGACGGCGCGGCGCGGGGCGCCGGTCGTCGGGGTGCCGTGGGTCATGGCGTGACCGTAGCCCGACCGGGTGACGCGGTGCAGCCGGGGACCACGATCGTCTCGCTGACCGAGACCGGGGGTCTCAGCGCCAGGCGGCGGCGGCCTCCACGAGCCGGTCGTTCGCCGCGGGCTCGCCGATGGTGACCCGCAGGCCCTCGCCGGCGAACGGTCGCAGCAGCAGGCCCTGCGCGGCGGCGTCGACGGCGAGCGCGGCCGTCCGGTCGCCCGTGGCGAGCCAGACGAAGTTGCCCTGGGCGTCCGGCACGTCCCAGCCCTGGTCGAGAAGCGCGGCCCGGACGCGGTCCCGCTCGGCGACGATCGCCGCCACGCGGTCGAGCAGCTCGGCCTCGGCGGCGAGGCTCGCCAGGGCGGCGACCTGCGCGAGGTGGTTGACGCCGAACGGGGTGGCGGCCGTCCGGATGCCGCGGGCCACCTCCGGCCGGGCGACCGCGTAGCCCACGCGCAGCGCCGCCAGCCCGTAGGCCTTGGAGAACGTGCGCAGGACGACGACGTTGGGGTGCGCCGCCAGCGCCGCCGCGCTGTCGAGCGGGTCGGGACGGCGCACGAACTCGACGTACGCCTCGTCCAGCACGACGACGACGTCCGGCGGCACCTGGGCGAGGAACGTCATGACCTCGGCGTGGGCGAGGGCCGGGCCGGTGGGGTTGTTCGGGGAGCACAGCAGCACGACGCGGGTGCGCTCGGTGACGGCCGCGGCCATGGCGGCGAGGTCGTGCCGGCCGGCGGCGTCGACGGGCACGGGCACGCCCACCGCGCCCTGGAGCTGGACGAGGATCGGGTAGGCCTCGAAGGAGCGCCAGGCGTGCACGACCTCGTCGCCGGTGTCGCAGAACGCCTGCAGCACGTGGCCCAGGACGGCGACGGACCCCGTGCCGGCGACGACCGACGACGCCTCGACCCCGTGCCGTGCGGCGAGGGCCTCACCGAGCTCGGTCGCGAACATGTCCGGGTAGCGGTGCAGCTGGGCGGCCGCCTGCTCGACCGCGGCCCGCACCGAGGGCAGGGGCGGGTACGGGTTCTCGTTCGAGGAGAGCTTGTGCGCGGCCGGGTCCGCGGCCCGGGCCCCGGGCACGTAGGCGGGGATCCGGTCCACGACCGCGCGGAAGCGGACGGACGCGGGCTGAGGAGCGGCGCTGGTCACCGGCCCAGGATGCCACTGCCGCTCCGCCGTGCGCCCGACCTGATCGTGGAAGCATGGGAACCATGACGTTCCTGCCGCGCGTCCTGGTCAACGCCGCCGCGATCTGGTTGGCGACCGTGCTGCTCGACGGCCTGGAGGTCGTCGGCGGGGACGACACCGCGTCGCGCGTGCTCGTCTTCCTGGCCGTGGCCCTGGTCTTCGGTCTGGTCAACGCCGTGGTCCGGCCGATCGTGGCCTTCTTCTCCTTCCCCCTCTACCTCGTCACGCTCGGGCTGTTCACCCTGGTGGTGAACGCCCTGATGATCCTGCTGACCGGGTGGCTGTCGGGCCTGACGGACTACGGGCTGCGCGTGGACGGGTTCTGGACGGCCCTGCTCGCCGGGCTCCTGGTCGGCGTCGTCAGCTTCCTGCTGAGCCTCGTGGTGCCCGGGGCGCGCAAGCGCCGCGACTGAGCCCACCCCCGCGCGACTCACCTCCCGGCCTCTCCCCGCCGCGCCCGTCACCCCCGCGCCTCTCACCCCCGCGCGCCGGGCGAGGGCGGGGGCACCCGGACGGCCGAGTACCACGCCGTCCCGACCGTGGTCGTGTCGGCGAGCAACGCCGCGACCTGGGCGCTCGCCGCGTCCCAGCGGGGGTCCCCGGCCCCCTCCAGCCCGGCCGCCGTCCGCGCGTAGGTCCGCACCTGGTGGGAGGCGAGCGGCGAGGCCGCCGCCGCGCGGGTGGCTGCGTCCGGGGCCGCACCCAGGTCGACGACGGCGGTCGTCCGGGTGGGCGTGTCCGGGTTGGGGGCCGCGTCGCACCCGGCCACGAGGTCCGTCGCGTGCTCCAGGTGCACCCCGACGACGTCGGGCGGGAGGTCGATCGTCCCCACGGGCGAGCCGGCGGTGACGACCGCCCGCACGTCGAATCGCTCCTGCAGGGCGGGTGCCGCGGCGACCGCGGCGGCAGCGATCCCGCCCTGCGAGTGACCGGTGAGGACCACGGGCTCACCGGGGCGGATCCCGGCGAGCTCCATCGCCCGGACGACGGCGGCCGTCACGTCGTCGGCCCCCCGGGCGACGAGGCCGAGGTTGGACGTGAGGTCGAACGGGTTCGGCCCCTGCACCGGTCCCCACTCCTGTGTCCCGGGGACCGTGACGACCCACGTGCGGGTGCCGTCGGGGCGTCGGAGCTCCTTCACCTCGATCGTCCCCGCGCCGGCTCCTGCCGACCCTGCAGGCGCGGGGGGCTGCCCCGGCGGGCCGCCCCCCGGGCCGGCTGCTCCCGGGTCGCCCGGTGGGGCCGGGTAGGTGCGCTCGATCCCCGCGACCAGGTCCGGGATGCCCCGCGGCGGGGCCTGGGCGGGTCCGGGCGGACGCGTCAGGCTGCGGGCCACGACGAGCCCGCTCGGGACCGTGCCGGTCAGCCACCGGGCGACCCCCACCCACCCCCACAGCTCCTCGGCGGTCCCGGCGGCGACCGGGACCTGTCCGCTCGCGGTCCCCGCGACGACGACCGGGCCGGGGGCGCCGCCGGGCAGCGCCCCCCGCAGGAAGCCGCCGACGAAGGGCAGCACCGGCTCCAGCACCCCCGTCTGCCGGGGGTCCGGTGGCGGCGGCCCCTCCCCGACCAGGACCCAGCCGACCAGGCCCGCCGGGCCCTCGAGCGTCCGGGTCCAGCGGCTCAGCGCGTTCAGCGTCACCCCGGTGGCGGTCGGTGTCCGGCGCAGGAGCCGGAGGGTGACGACGCGCTGCGCCGCCACCGCCGCCAGCGTCAGACCGCCGGCGGCGGCGAGCACCCAGCCGACCGGGCCGGAGGTGCCCAGCGCGTGCCCTGCCCCCACCTGGATCCCGCGGACCACCCGTCCCGCGGCGGACTCCGCGGCGGCGTACCCCCGCACCGCCGTCCGCACGTCCGCGGCCGTGCGGTCGG
>NZ_AXCW01000184.1 GCF_000603945.1 Actinotalea ferrariae CF5-4
CCCGGGCCTCGACCTCGCGACGGTCGACCGGCGCGGCACGCCGGGCTTCGCGGGCGGCAAGGCCGAGGGCGCCGCCGCGATGGCCGCGCGGGGCGCGGCGCTGTCGGAGCTGCAGGAGAAGCTCTACGCCCACGGGCGCACGGGTGGAGACCGGTCGGTCCTGCTCGTCCTCCAGGGCATGGACACCGCCGGGAAGGGCGGCGTGGTCCGGCACGTGCTCGGCATGGTGGACCCGCAGGGTGTGGCCCTGCGGGCGTTCGGGCCACCGACCCCGCAGGAGGCCACGCAGCACTACCTCGAGCGCATCCGCGCCGCCCTGCCCGCCCCCGGACGCATCGGCGTGTTCGACCGTTCGCACTACGAGGACGTCCTGGTGGTCCGCGTCGAGGGGCTCGTGCCGCCGGAGGAGTGGGAGCGCCGCTACGCCGAGATCGTGGCGTTCGAGGAGGAGGTCGCCGCCCGGGGGACGACGATCGTCAAGGTCGTGCTCGCGGTCTCCTACGAGGAGCAGGCCGCGCGGCTGCGCGAGCGGCTCGAGCGCCCGGAGAAGCACTGGAAGTACAACCCGGGCGACATCGACGCACGGCTGCGCTGGGACGACTACCAGGAGGCGTACCAGGCGGTCCTGGACCGCACGTCCACGGACGCGGCGCCCTGGTACGTGGTCCCCGCGGACCGGAAGTGGTTCGCGCGGCTGGCCGTGACCGAGCTGCTCGTCGACGCGCTCGACGGGCTGGGGCTGGACTGGCCCCGGGTCGACCTCGACGTCCCGGGAGAGCTCGCCCGCCTCGACGCCACGGCGCGGGCACGGACCTGACCTGCCCGCCGGCGTCTCAGGTCCGGTCGGCGGGACCCGGGACGGCGACGGCCCGTCCCTGCTCGGCGAGCGCCCCGAGCCGCGAGAGCGCCCGCAGGTACTTCTTCCGGTAGCCCCCACGGAGCATCGTCTCGTCGAAGAGGCCGGCCGTGCCGCTGCCACCCAGGAGCACCGGGACGTCCCGGTCGTAGAGGCGGTCCACGAGCACGACCAGGCGCAGGGCGTCGGCCTGGTCCCCCACCGGCGCCGTCCCGGTGAGGGCCGCCAGGGTGACGCCGTCCAGGAGCGCCCCGTACCGGCTCGGGTGGACGGTCCGCAGGTGGTGCAGCAGGTCGCCGAACGCGTCGCAGGTCGCGCCGGGCAGCGAGCGGGCGGTGTCGGCGACGAGCGTGTCCGGCAGCCCGGACTCCGGGTGCGGCGCCCCGCGGTGCCGGTAGTCGGGCCCGTCGATCCGGAGCACCTCGAAGCGCGCCGCCAGGGCCTGGATCTCCCGCAGGAAGTCCTCGGCCGCGAACCGGCCCTCGCCCAGCGACTCGGGGAGGGTGTTCGACGTCGCCGCCAGCGCGACGCCGTGGTCCCCCAGCTCCCGCAGCAGGCGGGACATGAGGACCGTGTCGCCGGGGTCGTCGAGCTCGAACTCGTCGATGCACACCAGCCGGCGCTGCGAGAGCGCCCGCACCGTCGGCGCGAAGCCCAGGGCGCCCACGAGGTGCGTGTACTCCACGAAGGTCCCGTAGGCGGCGGCGTCGGGGCCGACCGCCCGGGCGAGCGCCGCGAGGAGGTGCGTCTTGCCCACGCCGAACCCGCCGTCGAGGTAGACGGCCGGCGGCGCCGGGGCACGTCGCGCGAACCAGCCCCGGCGTCGGGGGGCCGCGAGCTCCTCGGCGACGCCGCGCATCCGGGTGAGGGCACGCTCCTGGCTCGGGTGCTCCCGGTCCGGCCGGTAGCTCTCGAAGGAGGCCTCGTGGAAGTGGCGGGGCGGCACCAGGCCCGCCAGCAGCCGGTCCGGCGGGACCTGGGGGCGGCGGGAGGTCAGCCCGGGGGGCGGCGTCACGAGGAGCCAGCGTAGGCGCTCGCCACGCGACCGCCTCCCCCGCCGTCCGACCGCCCGCCGACCGCATGCCCACCGCCCGGCGACGACCCCCGTGCCCGCCCCGCGCGGTGTCGGCCGGGCCTGCCAGCGGGTACGGTCGGCGAGGTGGAGCCTGCACCCGTCCTCGACGTCCTGCTACCCGCCGGTCGCACCGCCCTGGGGCCCGACCCGGCCGAGCGGGCGCTCTCCGAGCTCTACGCCTACCCCGACGGGCGGTGGGTCCGGGCGAACATGATCACGACGCTCGACGGTGCCGCGACGGGCGCGGACGGGCGGTCCGGATCGATCAACGGCGCCGCGGACCACCGGGTGTTCGACGTCCTGCGCGGTCTCGCCGACGTCATCCTCGTGGGCGCCGGGACGGCCCGCGCGGAGCGCTACCGCGGACCGCGCACCCCCCCGCCGCTCGTCCCCGCGCGCCGGGCGTCCGGGCAGGCCGACCACCCGCCGCTCGCCGTCGTCACCGGCCGCGGCGACCTGCCCGCGGCCCTGCTCGACGACGAGCCCCGGCCGTGGGTCTTCACCGTGCCGGAGGCCCCGTTCCTCGGGCACCTCCGGGCCCACCTCCCCAAGGACCGGCTGCACCTGCACGAGGGCGGCGTGGACCCGCGTCGCGTGCTGGACACCCTGGCCGGCGCCGGGCTCGTGCGCGTCCTGTGCGAGGGCGGACCACGCCTGCTCGCCGACCTGGTGGCGGCCGACGTCCTCGACGAGCTCTGCCTCACGCAGACGCCCGCGGTGGTGGGCGGTCCCGCCACGCGCGTCGTGCACGGGCAGCGGTGGGCCGACCCGGTGCGGGCTGCGCGGCCGGCCCACCTCCTGCACGCCGACGGCGTGCTGATCGGCCGGTGGCTCCTGGAGCGCGGCTAGGCTCCTGACGTGACCGAGACGATCCTGCTGCTCACCGAGGACGCCCTGACGCCCGCGGACGTCGAGCACATCACCGGCCTGCACGCCGCCGACGACGTCGCCTACCGCGTGCTCGTGCCCGCGGACACCGAGCAGAACATGCTCGTGTCGATCGTGGACCACCTCAGCCTGGGTGAGCTGCGCGAGGCGCTCGACGCCGCACTGGGGCGGGAGGAGCGACCGGACGTGGCGCGCCGCACGGCGGCCGAACAGCTCGCCGCGACCCTGACCGAGCTCCGCGCGGCCGGCGCGGTCGCGGAGGGGGACGTCGTCGACGACGACCCGCTCCCCGCCCTGCGCGCCGCCGTCGCCGCCGGCCCGGTGCGGGAGGTGGTGGTCGTCACGCGCCCGCACGCCGTCGAGGACACGTTCCACACCGACTGGGCCTCCCGGGCGCGGGACGTGCTCGAGGTCCCCGTGATGCACCTCTACAGCGGGACGAACCTGCTCGGCTGACCGGCGGTCGCACCGGCTGGGTCCGCGTCCCGGCTGCTGCCGTCCGTCGGCCGCTCAGGGGCGTCGTCCGCCGATCTCACGGTGCCAGTAGGCGGCTTCCTCGCTCCCGGAACGCAGGATCTCGTCGGGAGCGTTGTCAGCCGTCCACAGCTGCACCAGGTACTCGTCGACCACCCCTGCCGCGGTCAGCGGCTCCGACCAGCCCGTTCAGCTGGCCGGAGAAGAACCGGTCGAAGTCGCCGTCGAAGCCACCCTCGTCCGACCACACCAGGTCGAGCTGCCCGTAGTCCGTGTGGACGACGTCGTCGAAGAGCACCTGATCCATGGACGGGACGCTAGCGCCGGTCGCCTCGCCACGAGTCGGGTCGAGGTGACGGCTGTCCGCGCGCAGTCCACCCCGGACACAGTGGCCGTCCGAGGGGGACGGGCAGTCAGGTCCGGACGGTGTGGCCGGACCGTTCGATCGTGCGCCGTGCCAGCACCTCGAGGGAGTCGACCAGCGTGCGGTCCGCGGTCAGCAGGTCGTGGTCGGCGGCGACCACGGAGAGCTCCGTGCAGCCGAGCACCACGACCTCCGCGCCGCGCTCACGGAGCCGGTCCACGACGCCCTGGAACGCCGGGAGGTCGGCAGGCAGCCCTGCCTTGACCTGCTCGTAGATGACCCGCATGACCGTCGCCTGGTCCTCGTCGTCGGGCAGGACGCAGTCGACGCCGACGGCGGCCGCGGCCCGCTGGTAGACCCCCGCCCGGGCCGTCCCGGTCGTCGCGAGCACACCGATCCGGCGCAGGCCGTCGACCCGGCCGCGGGCCTCGGCCACGGTCTCCTCGACGATGTTGACCAGCGGGACCTGCACCGCTGCAGCGATCTCATCGGTGAAGTGGTGCGCGGTGTTGCACGGCAGCACGAGGAACGACACGCCGAACCGCTCGAGCCGGCGCGCGTCCTCCGCCATCACGGGGCCCGGGTCCTCCGGCGACGAGCCGAGGATGTACGCGGTCCGGTCCGGGATCCCCGCGTGGTTGAGCACGACCATGTCCAGGTGGTCCTGGTCCCGCTCGGCCCGGGTCAGCCGGACGACCATGTCCAGGAAGTACGCGGTGGCCTGGGGACCCACACCCCCGATGACCCCCACGAGCGGACGGTCGGGGACGGGTCCGGGGTGCGTGGAGGTCACGCCTCATCGTAGGCAGCGGCCCGGCGCCCCCGCCGGTCGGACGCGCGGCGGCGCCCGTAGGATGGCGGCTCCTCCCCCGCTCACCGACCCGGTCACCGACCCGCAGGCCGGCCCCACGAACGGAGACCTGTCCAGGATGACCTACGGCAACGACGACTTCGTCCCGATCATCCTGGGCACCAACGTCAACACCTACAACGTCGCCCGGTCGCTGCACGAGGCCTTCGGGGTGCGGTCGCTCGCCCTGGGCCGTTACCCCCTGCGCGAGACCGCGCACTCCCGCATCGTGGACGTGCGGACCTCCCGGGACCTGGACTCCCCGGAGGTCCTCGTCCGGACGCTGCTGGCGCTCGCCGAGGAGCTGCCCGGCCGGACCCGCATCCTCATCCCCAACATCGAGCTGTACGCGACGATCCTGCTGGAGCACCGGGCGGAGCTCGAGGAGCACTTCGTCATCCCCCTGGTGGACGCGGACCTCGCGGCCCGCCTCATGAACAAGTCGTCGTTCGCCCGGATCTGCGCCGAGCTCGGGGTGCCGCACCCGGCGACCGTCGTCGTGACGCCGACGACGCCGCGCGACGCGGCCCTGGGCGCCGACCTGCCCTTCCCGTACCCCGTCGTCGTCAAGCCGGCGGACACCGACACGTACCCCCGGCTGCGCTTCGAGGGCAAGCAGAAGGTGTACGTGGTCGCCGACGCCGCCGAGCTGCGCGCCGTCGCGGACCGCGTGTACGCCGCGGGGTACACGGACGACCTCGTCGTGCAGGAGCTCATCCCGGGCGACGAGACCGTCATGCGCGTGGCGAACGCCTACTGCGACCGGGACGGGCGGATGCGCGTGCTGTCCGTCGGACAGGTCGCCCTGGCCGAGTGGGACCCGCGGTGGGCCGGCAACTACAACGCGATCCTGACGGTCGAGGACCCGGGGCTCACGGAGTCGATCCGGCGGCTCCTGGACGGGCTGGGGTACGTCGGCTTCGCCAACCTCGACGTCATGGTCGACCGCCGCGACGGCACGAGCAAGATCCTCGAGGTCAACCTCCGGCTCGGGGCGTGCAGCCACTACGCGATGGCCGCGGGCGCGAACCTGCCCCGGTGCCTCGTCGACGACGTCGTGCACGGGAAGGAGGTCCCGGAGCTCACCACTACCGCCGAGCGGCTCTGGGTGAACCTGCCCTACCTCGCGGCCCTGGCGTTCGTGCCGGGCTCGCTGCGCCGCCGCGTCGTCGCTGCCGCCCGCCACGGCGTGCGGCACACGCTCTACTACCGCCCGGACCTCAGCCTCGCCCGGATCCTCGACGTCGTGCGGATCGACCTGCGGCACACCCTCGACTACCTGCGGTACGCGCGCACCCGTCTCAACCGATAGCGCGCCGGACGACGTCCGCGATGCGGTCCGCGGTCCCCGTGTCGACCGTCGTGGGGAGGTTGACCACGCGGGCCATCAGGTCCTCCGTGGTCGCCAGCGTGCCCGGGGAGTACCCGTACCGTGCGGGGTCGGTGACGCCGGGGAAGAGCGCCGGGCGGTACCAGCGCCCCGGCCGGTGGCCCGCGGCGGAGAGGGCCGTGTCGACCCGCTGGGCGGCGTCGGCGTCGGGGGCGAAGAACGGGAAGCGGACCAGCGGCGCGGACGCGCCGATCCCGGCCGGGACCTCCACGACGTCACCGAGCGCCGCGAGGTAGCGCGCGACGACGGCGCTGCGCCGCCGCTCCTCGGCGTCGAGGGTGCCCAGGGCGTCCGCCATGCGCTGGGTCACCCAGGGGGACGGCCGCAGCGGCGGGTGGGCGAGGCCACCGCGCTGCTCGACCGGCGCGATCGCCGGCTCGAACGTCCCGGTGCGGGTCAGCAGGCGGCGCAGCGCGGTCGCGGCCGGGCCGGGCAGCCGGCCCAGCACCCGGAGCTGGGTCCGGTAGAGCCGTGCCGCCAGGTCCAGGCGCCGGCCCATCGTCGGCAGCGTCGTCAGGTCCTGGACCATCCGACGGCCCAGGGGGGTCTGCTGCAGCGCGGGGTCGACCCACACCGCCGCGCCGAACTTCGTCGGCAGCATCTTCTCGACCCCGAAGGAGTGGACGGAGACGTCCGCCAGGGGGGAGCCGTCCTCGCGGCGCGCCATGCGGCCCACGCAGTGGGCGGCGTCCTCCAGCAGGAGCGCGCCCGCCCGGTCCGCGGCGTCCCGGAGCCCGCGGGCAGCGGCGTCGTCGATGATCCCGAAGGTGTGCTGGAGGACGACGGCGCGCGTGCTGGCCCCCGGCTGGAGCCGTCCGGACTCGAGACGGGCGGGGTCGAGCGCGACGGTCGCCGGGGAGACCTCCCCGTACACCGGACGCAGGCCGGCGGCCAGGACGGGGTCGACCGCCGTGCAGCACGTGAACACCTGGGTGAGGACGTCGCCGACCCCCCGCTCGGCCGCGATGGCCCGCAGGACGACCTGCATCCCGTAGCGCGCCTTGAACACGAGGTGCCAGTCCCCCGGCGAGGTCCCCGTCCGCGCGGCCAGGGCGCGGGTGACGGCGTCGGCGGCGGTGCGCTCGGTCATGGGGCTCCAGGGGTCTCTCGGCGGCGGCGGGGCGACCGCGGGCGGCGTGACGGCGGGGCGTCGCCCAGGTTAGCCGGGGCTGCCGGGGCGAACCGGGCGACCGCCGGGCCCGGTCGCCCGGCCGGGGGGCCGCACCTAGGATGACCTGACATGACTGCTTCGCCGCGCGTCGAGATCGTGACCGACCCGACCGAGTGGGACGCCCTCGTCGGCGAGCTGGGCGGTCACCCGCTCCAGCTCTGGGGATGGGGGCAGGTGAAGGCCCGCGGGGCGTGGCGCGCGCACCGGGTGAAGGTGCTCGCCGACGGCCGGACGATCGGCCTGGCGCAGGTGCTCGAGCGGCGCCTGCCGTTCCCCTTCCGGGCGCTCTCCTACGTGCCGCGCGGCCCGGTGGTGGCGCCGTCGGACACCCAGGCACCGGCCGGGTACGGCGTGGGCGACGCGGACACGCGCGCCGCCGTCTGCGCGGCCGTGGTCGCGTGGTGCCGGGAGCACATCGGCGGCGTGGGTGTCAGCCTCGAGCCGGACTGGCCGGCGGGGACCGACCTCGACCTGCCCGGCGTGGTCCGCGGCGAGCAGCGGATCCTCCATTCGCACACGCTGATCCTCGACCTGACCCGGGACGCCGACGAGCTCATGGCAGCGATGGGCCGCACGACCCGCGCCGACGTGCGCAAGGGCGGGCGGGACGTGGAGATCCGGCGCGTGACCTCCGAGGAGGAGCTCCGCGGCGTGCTCGACGTCTACAAGGACACGGCGGCCCGGGCCGGCTTCGAGCTGCACCCCGACGGGTACTACGTCGCGATCCACCGCGAGCTGGGCGACGCCTCGGTGGTCGTGGCGGCCTTCCACGAGGGCCGGCCGTGCGCCTTCGTCTGGGACGCCGTCTCGGGCGCGACGGCCTTCGAGCTGTACGGGGGCATCGACGACGTCGGGCGCAAGGCCCGGGCGAACGCGCCGGTGAAGTGGCACGCGGTCCGGCTCGCCCAGGACGCCGGCGCGCTGCGCTACGACATCAACGGGCTGCTCAACGACGGCATCTCCGAGTTCAAGCGGTCCTTCGCCCAGCACGAGGACGAGCTGGTCGGGACGCTCGACGTGCCGTTCTCGCCGCTGTACCGGGTGTGGGTGCGGGCACTGCCGCGGATGAAGCAGGTGCTCCGGGTGCTGCGGCGCCGGTCGGGCGGCGCGCAGGGCTGAGCGTCCGGCGGCTGCGAGACCCGGACGGAGACGGCCCACCCGCGACCAGCGGGTGGGCCGTCGCCGTCGCCGGTCAGGCGGGTGTCTCGGTGCGGTCGGTGGACCACT
>NZ_AXCW01000185.1 GCF_000603945.1 Actinotalea ferrariae CF5-4
GGGGGTGGGCTCGACGACGGGCTCGGGGGAGGGCGCCGGCGCCGGCTCGACCACGGGGGCGGCCACCGTGGTCGTCGGCGCCCCCGGGGTGATGAGGAAGTCGGCGAAGTCGATGTGGGCGTCCTTCGGAGCGCCGGGGCTGTTGTAGAAGGTCTCGGCCATGAGGAGGTTCAGCGGGGTGGTGACACCTGCCGGGCGCCAGCGCACGTCGCTCAGCCTGATCCCCTGCTGGCCGTCGATCCAGATGTTGAGGAGGCCGTCGTTGACGCCGGGGGTGTTGAGCTTGACGTGGATCTGGACGTCGAACCAGCGGTCCACAGGGATGCGCATCCGCTCACCGGCGCCGTTCGTCCCGGTGCTGATCGGCACGGAGATGCCCCAGGTGTTGAAGGTCTTCCCGGCTGCGTAGGGAGCGTAGATGTAGGCGTCCCACCACGGGTGTCCCACGCTGTACGACGACGACTTGCGCGCGTGCAGGCGCACCGAGAAGGAGTCCGGCTGCAGGGTGCCCCCTGACGAGGCGTACCAGAGCGACTGGTCGGCCGGGGCGCCCGCCAGCCCGGGCATCTTGAGGTCGATGAGCGACAGGCCGTTGTCGTGCGTGTCGCGCGGCACGAGGACCCGGTACGTGAGCGTCGCCTCCGTCGCCGTGGCGATCGAGCTGCGCACCTTGTAGCCGTTCATCCGACCCTGGTCGAGGTGGACGCGGGAGACGCCGGGGCTGGGCATCGTCAGGTTCTCCGGGGAGTCCTGCACGCCCCCGCGGGCGGCGAAGTCCTGGAGCGTCTCTCCTGGCGGTACGGCAGCCTCTGCGGCGGTCGACCAGGAGCCGGTCAGCATCCCGGCGACCAACGCCATGGTCACTGCGCCGCTGGCGGCGATGCGAGCCATGCTCTTCCGGGGCATGCGAACGAGGGTCGTCGCGGTCATGGTCCTCTACCTGTGTCGGGTGGGACCGATGGGCGGCCCACGTTCGGTGGCCCGGCTGGCTGCGTGAGCTCCGTGGCTTTGCGCCCCCGCCTCGCGACGGGTTTGCCCTTGTCGTCGTGTCCTGTGTCGTCGTGGCGTGAGAGTCGCCCCGACGTCATCTCCATCATCGGCACGCGTGCGGGATCCTTGAGTGTGTTTCGAGCCACTTGAGGTGGGGACGGCCCCATCGATGCGAACGTGCAGGTCGCACTCCCGGAAGTGGCGTCCAGGGCGCCTCGACGGCCCGGTCGCCGTGAGCCCGGGCCGTGCGTGCCTGCTCCTCGATGCCGCGGCGGAACGAGGAGGGGGTCGTGCTCGGTGCGTGGAGGTTGCGCGGCGGAGGGTCCACGCACGCGCCGACCGACGGGCCCCCGGACCGGGTCCTCCCTGAGCGGACCGTCTCGGACACCCGCCACCCGTTCCATCGGGTGAAAACGGACATACGGGATGAACGCCGCTCAAAAGGGCGGTAACGTCGTCGGAGTCCAGGGTGTGAAGGGGGTGTGGGGTGACGACGACGGTCGAGCGTCGCGGCAGCATCCCCGCTGGGGAGCGCCGCGGCCGTGCCGCCGGTCCGCGTCGGTCGTGGGCCTCGGCCCAGCCCTTCGCACCACCCGTCTCCCCGGGACCCGTCCACGAGTCCTGGCGCGTCGTCGTCGGGCAGTACAGGCTGCGCATGGTCCTCAGCGACGCCCTGGCGGTCGCCGCGGCAGGAACGGTGTATGTCGGGGTCGTGGCGCATGCCGACGCTGCTGCCGTGGCCGCCGTCGCGGGGGTCGCGCTCGGACTGCTCACGCTGATCGCGCTGTGCCGGGGCTACGACGTCAGGGCGCTCGGGGACGGCCCCGGCGAGTACCAGGCGATCCTTCGCGCGGCCGGGCTCGTCTCCGTCCTCCTCATGACGTTCGCCTTCGTCGCGGACGTGAGCCTGCCCCGCTCCGCCGTCTTCCTCGGTGTGCCCGCCGCTGCGCTGCTGGCGCTCGCCGGGCGGTACGTCAACCGGAAGGCCCTGCACCGTCGGCGCACCGGGGGTGAGGCGATGATGCGGACCCTCGTCATCGGGGAGCCGTCCGACGTGGACCACGTCGTCGAGGACCTCGATGCCGCCGTCTACCACGGCTACCGCGTCGTCGGGGCGTGCGTACCCTCGCTCGACCTGCCCGGCCCGCAGGGCCGCGCACCGGTCCTGGGCGCCGTGGCCGACGTCGCACAGGTGGTCGTCGACCACGAGGTGGAGGTCGTGGTGGTGGCCGGCTCGCCCCTGGCGGCCGACGGTCTTCGCCGGCTGTCCTGGGCGCTGGACCGGGCCGGGGCCAAGCTCATCGTCGTCCCCCAGCTGGTCGAGGTCGCGGCGCCGCGCATCGCCGTCCGGCCGACCGCAGGCCTGTCCCTCCTGGAGGTGGAGGTCGCGGCGCCTCGTCCGCGACTGCTCGCCAAGGCGCTGCTCGACCGGTTCCTGGGCGTGGCGTTGCTCCTCGCGGCGGCTCCCGTGATCGCCGCGGCAGCCGTCGCCGTTCGGGTGACGTCGCCGGGTCCCGCCTTCTACCGGCAGAGCCGGGTCGGGGTGGACGGTGAACGCTTCTCGATGTGGAAGCTGCGGTCGATGTACGCCGACGCCGAGGCGCGCCGCGCAGCGCTCGTGGCCGAGAACGAGGGGGCCGGAGTCCTGTTCAAGATGAAGGACGACCCTCGCGTCACCCGCGTCGGCAGGTACCTCCGTCGGTACTCCCTCGACGAGCTGCCCCAGCTGTTCAACGTGGTCCGGGGCGAGATGTCCTTGGTCGGTCCTCGGCCGCCGCTGGGCGCGGAGGTCGAGCAGTACGAGGACCAGGTGCACCGGCGCCTCCGGGTCAAGCCGGGGCTCACCGGCCTGTGGCAGGTCTCGGGACGGTCGGACCTCAGCTGGGAGGAATCCGTGCGACTCGATCTGCGATACGTCGACAACTGGTCCGTCGTCATGGACATGATGATCCTGTGGAAGACGCTTCGGGCCGTCGTGCGGCCGGCCGGCGCGTACTGACGCTCACGCGGTTCCCGGTCGTGCGCGAACGCGCCGGGCGAGTCGGCACCACCGGGACACGAGATCCATCATGATCAACGTTCGGGCCGGCGGTCCGAGCCACCGTCACGCGGCCTGGAGGCGCAATGCACCACGACGTTCGGGACATCCCAGTCGTCATTCTCTGCGGCGGTATGGGGACGCGACTGCGTGAGGCGAGCGAGAAGCTCCCGAAGCCCTTGGTCGACATCGGTGGGAAGCCCATCCTCTGGCACATCATGAAGACGTACAGCGAGCACGGCTTCCGGCGCTTCGTGCTCGCGCTCGGGTACAAGTCCGGGCTCATCAAGGACTACTTCCTCGACTACCGGCACCTCACCTCGGACTTCACGCTCGAGCTGAACGGGCGGTCCGGGCCGGTCTTCCACAACTCGGAGGGCAACGAGGACTGGGAGATCACGTTCGTCGAGACAGGGCTGACCACCGGGACGGGCGCCCGTCTACGGCGGCTGACCCAGCACCTGGACGGACCACGATTCGCCATGACCTACGGCGACGGGATCGGTGCCGTCGATCTCACCGCCCTCGTCGCTCACCACGAGGAACGCGGGCTCATCGGCACCCTGACGGGCGTCCACCCGAGCAGCCGCTACGGCGAGATGCGGGTCGACGGCACCACCGTGACCGAGTTCAACGAGAAGCCGACGCTCGCCGAGGGGTGGGTCAACGGCGGGTTCTTCCTCTTCGAGCGGGAGTTCGTCGAGCAGTACGTGCCCGAGGACCCGGGGGTCATGCTCGAGTCCGTGCCGTTGCAGCGGCTGGCACGCGAGGGGCAGCTCTCCGTCTTCGAGCACAACGGCTTCTGGATGGGGATGGACACCTTCCGTGACTGGACCGAGCTGAACTCGCTGTGGGACGCCGGGAACGCCCCCTGGAAGACCTGGAAGGACTGAGCATGCGAATTCTCGTCACCGGTACCGAGGGGTACCTGGGCAGCCTCCTCGCGCCCACCCTGCTGTCGGACGGGCACGCCGTCAGTGGAGTCGACACCGGCTACTACAAGCAAGGATGGCTCTACCACGGCTCCCCGCGCACCCCGGAGACCATCGCGAAGGACGTGCGGCACCTCGAGGCGCAGGACCTCGAGGGATTCGATGCCGTCGTCCACATGGCCGAGCTGAGCAACGACCCGGTGGGGGATCTCATCGGCGACGTGACCTACGACATCAACCACCACGGGTCCGTCCGACTGGCGCGACTGGCGAAGGAGGCCGGTGTCGAGCGCTTCGTCTACATGTCCTCCTGCAGCGTCTACGGGGTGGCTGACGGAACGGTCGACGAGACGAGCCCGACGAACCCGCAGACCGCCTACGCCCGGTGCAAGGCGCTGGTCGAGCGCGACGTCACGGCGATGGCCGACGACGGCTTCTCGCCGACCTTCCTGCGCAACTCCACGGCCTTCGGCGCCTCACCGCGGATGCGTTTCGACATCGTGCTCAACAACCTCGCCGGCCTGGCGTGGACCGAGAAGAAGATCGCGATGACGAGCGACGGCACGCCCTGGCGGCCGCTCGTGCACGGCCTCGACATCGCCCAGGCGATCCGTGAGGTCCTGGCTGCCCCGCGGAGCGCGATCCATGCGCAGGTGCTCAACGTGGGGAGCGACGAGAACAACTACACCGTCCGGGAGATCGCCGAGACCGTGGCGGACGAGTTCCCGGGCTGCGACGTGACGTTCGGCCCGCCCAGCGCCGACAACCGCAGCTACCGCGTGGGCTTCGACAAGATCGGCGCGGTGCTCCCGGGGTTCGAGTGCCGCTGGGACGCACGCAAGGGCGCGGCCCAGCTCCGGGAGATCTTCGAGCGGATCGACCTCGACCAGGCGACGTTCACCGGACGCGGCCATACGCGCCTCGCGCAGATCCAGCACCTCATGCGGACCGGTCAGGTCGACCACGAGCTCTTCTGGACGGTGGCACCATGAAGTTCACGACCACTGCCGTCGACGGCGCCACCATCGTGGACCTCGAGCCGTTCACCGACGACCGCGGCCTGTTCGCCAGGACCTTCGACGTCGACGAGTTCGCGGCTCACGGGCTCGACGTCGGCGTCGCCCAGGCGAACGTCTCCTACAACCACGTCGCAGGGACGCTGCGGGGGCTGCACCGCCAGGTTCCTCCGCACTCCGAGGGCAAGCTCGTCCGGTGCACCGCCGGGGCGATCGTCGACGTGGCCGTGGATGTCCGCCCGGACTCCCCGACGTACGGGCGTCACGTCATGGTCGAGCTGACCGCCTCGAACCGCCGCGCGCTGTTCGTCCCGCCGTACGTCGCGCACGGGTACCAGACCCTCACCGACGGTGCCGAGGTGACGTACCAGGTCAGCGGGCCGTACGTCCCGGGCGGAGAGCAGGGGTTCCGTCACGACGACCCCGCGTTCGCCATCGCGTGGCCCCTTGCCGTGACGGTGATCTCGGCGAAGGACGCCTCCTGGCCCCTGCTGTCCGAGACGGGGCTTCCCCCTCTGTCGCTGCACGCCGGGAAGGACACCTGAGATGATCGTCATCGACACGCTGCTCGCCGGAAGGCAGGCCGGCGGTCGGCCCATCCGGGTCGCTCTCGTCGGCGCCGGCTTCATGGGGCGAGGTCTGGTCAACCAGATCGCCCACGCGGTCCCGGGCATGGAGGTCGCGGTCATCGCCGTCCGGCGCCCGGAGCAGGGCTTCCGGGCGTTCGCGGAGGCAGGTGTCGACGGCGTGGTGCAGGTCGACGACCGCCGAGGAGTGGAGCGGGCGATCAGCCGGGGCGTGGCTGCCGTGACGGAGGACATCCTCGGCGCGGTCGCCGCCGACGGTGTCGACGCCGTCGTCGACGTGACGGGTGCCGTCGAGCTCGGCGCGCACGTCGCGGTCACCGCGTTCGAGCACGGCAAGCACCTCGTCCTGATGAACGCCGAGGTCGACGCGACGGTAGGGCCCGAGCTCGCGCGGCGGGCCGACGCCGCGGGGGTCGTCTACACGGGCTGTGACGGCGACCAGCCCGGGGTGCAGATGAACCTCGTGCGCTTCGTGCGCGGCCTCGGTCTTCGCCCGCTCGTCGCGGGTAACATCAAGGGCCTCCAGGACCCCTACCGGACCCCGACGACCCAGAAGGCCTTCGCCGAGCGGTGGGGTCAGGACGCCCACATGGTCACGAGCTTCGCGGACGGCACGAAGATCAGCATCGAGCAGGCGACCGTCGCCAACGCGACCGGCATGTCCGTGCACCGGCGCGGGATGCTCGGCCGGGACCACCACGAGCACATCGACACGCTGACGGCCCGCTACGACCTCTCGGAGCTCGAGTCGCTCGGCGGCGCCGTCGACTACGTCGTCGGTGCCCAGCCCGGACCAGGGGTCTACGTCTTCGCGACGCACGACGACCCCAAGCAGCGGCACTACCTGAACCTGTACAAGCTGGGGGAGGGGCCGCTCTACAGCTTCTACACGCCGTACCACCTGTGCCACTTCGAGGTGCCCAACACGGTCGCACGCGCGGTCCTCCTGGGTGATGCCGCGATCCGTCCCCTCGGTGCGCCGACTGTCGAGGTCGTCACCACTGCGAAGACGGATCTTGCCGAGGGCACCGTCCTCGACGGGCTCGGCGGCTACCACTACTACGGGCAGGCGGACCGCGCCGACGTCACCGCCACCGAGCGGCTGCTCCCGATCGGGGTCGCCGAGGGGTGCCGGTTGCTGCGGGCCGTGCCCCGGGACGCGGTGCTCACCTACGACGACGTCGAGCTCCCGAGCGGGCGCCTCGTCGACGAGCTCCGGGTGGCGCAGAGCGCGCTGCAGGGGACGCCCGCCGCCCTCTCGGTGTGATGTCCAGGCGGGCTGTCACGTCCGCTGGTGGAGAACCCGTCCGAACCGCCGCGACCGAGGGAGCATGATGCGTCGCCATCACCCGCCCACCGACACCGCGGGTCCTGTGCCCACGGCATCGGGTGGCACGCGCACACGCAACCCCTTGGTGGATCGCTCCACCCGACGGCTGGCCATAGCCCTCGTGGCAGCCGGTGCCCTTCTCCTCGTCGCCAACCTGGTGCACCTTCCCGTCAACGCCCCTGGCGAGCCGTACCACCCGATCTTCTCCGACTGGCACTGGAACGGTGACCTCGACGGGTCGTTCATCGAGATCTTCGGCGGTCTCCAGCTGCTCCTCGCGGTGGTGGCCCTGCTGATCACCTGGAGGGCTCGGGGCGACGCCGTCTACGCCGTGTGGGCCCTGGTGCTCGCCACGGCCGCTGCGGACGACCTCCTCAGGGGGCACGAGCGAGTCCGTGACCTCCTGATGGCCACCGTCGACCTGCCCGTGATCCCGGGTCTGCGGCCCGGCGACGTCGGAGAGCTCGTCGCCTGGGCGATCGCCGTCGGGATCTTGGTGCCCCTGCTGCTGCTCGCGCATCGGCGAGCCGGCAGCGCCGCCCGCCACGACTCCCGGACTCTTGCCGTCCTCATGGCAGTGCTCGCACTCTTCGCCGTGGTGTTCGACATGCTGCACATCGTGGTCGAGACGAGCATCCCGCCACTGGCCGCGACGGGGTTGAGCCTGGTGGAGACAGCCGGGGAGCTGTTCGTCATGACAGCGATCGCCGTCGTGGCCTCCGGCATGGCCCTTCACAGCGCTCGACGGCAGCCATGACCAGCCGCTGTCGGGGACGCCCGGGCCCACGGTGACGGAGCGGGTCTGGGCCGGGGTGGCCACCGACCCGCGTCAGCCGGCCAGGGCGTCGAAGCGGTAGAGGAAGGCGGCCATGGCCTGGCGCGAGATGGCGTCCCCGGGACGGAAGGAGCCGTCCGTGAAGCCGGTGGTGATCCCCGTCTGAGCCGCCCAGCCGACCTCCTGGGAGAAGGGCGCACCTGCGGGCATGTCCCGGAAGGTCGAGGACGCGGCAGTCGTGCTCGGGCTGCCGGCGTACCGGTGGAGGAAGGCAGCCATGGCCGCTCTGGAGACAGCCTCACCGGGGCGGAACTTGCCGTCCGTGAAGCCCGTCGTGATGCCCTGGTCGGCGAGCCAGGAGATCTCGCGGGCGAACCGGTGGGTGGCGGGGACGTCGGTGAACCGGACGGTGGTCGTGGTGGCAGGGGAACCGGCGAGACGGTAGAGGAAGGCGGCCATCGTCTCTCGGGTGACCTCCGTGGTGGGCTGGAACGACCCGTCGGGGTAGCCGGTGGTCACGCCGGTGGCCGACAGCCAGGCGATCTCCTCCCGGAACGGGCTGCTGGCCGGGACGTCCCAGAACCCTCCGGTCCACGGCCCCTGGGTGACGTGGAAGTTGGCGAAG
>NZ_AXCW01000186.1 GCF_000603945.1 Actinotalea ferrariae CF5-4
CGGCGGGGCCGCGACGCGCCCGGGCCCGGCGACGTTCCCCCGGACGGAGGTCGGCCGGCGGCGGTGGACCGTCTGGTCCTCGGGCCGGCCCGGCGTCACTGGTCGGCCCCCGCCGGCGTGGGGTTGCCGAGCACGGCGCCGTCGGACAGCCGGAGGTACCCGCCCCCGGACGAGGGCACCATGCCGAGCGAGGCCGCCGCCCCGGCGATCTGGGCCGGGGACTCCAGCCGGGCCATCTCGCCCGCGAGCTGCTGCTCCTCCTGCGCGGCGCGCGTCAGCTCGGTCTGGAGGGCGAAGCGGTCGTACTCCCCCTGCGCCATGGCCGTGTTGAGGAGCAGGGTGCCCAGGAGCGACGCGGCGAGCACCCCCATGCACAGCACCACGAAGGGGGTCCGGGTCCGCGCATGCTCCGGGGCCCGGACGACGTGCAGGCGGGGCCGCGCCGGGGCGGGGGCCGGGCGGCGCTCCGGGGCGGGACGCGGTGCCGTCGCGGGGGCGGTCGCCGTGCTGGTCGCCGGACGTCGCGAGGGGACCGTCGGCACGACGGCGGGTGCGGCGGCGCTCATGCTGTCCTCCTGCGACGGTGCTCGGGGGTGGGCTGGTCGGGGGTCGCGCGCAGCCGCTCTGCTGCGCGGAGCCGGACGGGTGTGGACCGGGGGTTGCGCTCCTGCTCGGGCTCCGGTGCGCGTTCCGCCCCCCGGGTGAGGAGGCGCAGGTAGGGCTGGTCCTCCTCGCGCACGACCGGGATCCCGGCGGGCGTGCTGACGGTGGCCCCCGCGGCCAGGGCGCGCTTGACCATGCGGTCCTCGAGCGACTGGTACGCCATGACGGCGATCCGGCCGCCCACCGCGAGGCTCCCGACGGCGGCCGGCAGGGCCCGCTCGAGGGCGGCGAGCTCGCCGTTGACCTCGATCCGCAGCGCCTGGAAGGTGCGCTTGGCCGGGTTGCCGCCCGTGGCGCGCGCCGCGGCCGGGATGGCCGCCCGCACCACGTCCACGAGCTCGGCGGTGCGACGCAGGGGCTCCTGCTCGCGACGACGGACGACACGCTGGGCGATCCGCGCCGCCCACTTCTCCTCGCCGTAGTCCCGCAGGACGCGGGTGATCTCGGCCTCGGGGTAGGTGTTGAGGACCTCCGCGGCGGTCACGCCCGTGGAGGCGTCCATCCGCATGTCCAGCGGGGCGTCGTGGGCGTAGGAGAAGCCGCGGTCGACCTCGTCGAGCTGGAGCGAGGAGACACCGAGGTCCATGAGGACGCCCTGCACGGGGCGCCCCACGCGGTCCGCGACGACCTCGTCGATGCGGTCGTAGACCGTGTGCACGGGGACGAAGCGGTCCCCGAAGCGCGCGAGACGCTCCCCGGCGAGGGCCAGGGCCTGGGTGTCCCGGTCCAGCCCCACGACGACGAGCCCGGGGACCCGCTCGAGGAAGGCCTCCGTGTGACCGCCCATGCCCAGCGTGGCGTCGACCAGGACGGCCGGGACGTCACCGGGCTGCGGGACGAGCGCGGGCGCGAGGAGCTCGACGCAGCGGTCGAGGAGGACGGGGACGTGCCGGTCCGCGGCGGGACGGTCGGCCGCGGCTGCCATGGCACCTCCTGGTCGGGTCGTACGGGTCGTGCGGGTGGTCGTGTCGCGCGCGCCGGACTGCTCCGGCCGGTCGTGCCGACGCGTCGTCGTCTGCGGCCGGGCGGCCCTCCACCGCCCGACCAGGTCCCCCTCCGCGGCCCGCTCTGACGCCGGGGAAGTGCGTCAGAGAAGGGCGGGAGGAGACCTCACCGTGCGGTGCGGTCCGCGACCCGGGCACCGGCCCGGGCGTGTCCGCGACGTCGCGCGTCACTCAGAAGGCACCGGGGATCACCTCCTCGGCGGTCTCCGCGTAGCTGGGGGTCTGCTCCTCGAGGTACGACTCCCAGGCGGCGGCGTCCCAGATCTCGACCCGGCTGCCGACGCCGATGACGGCGACGTCCCGGTCGAGGCCCGCGTAGCCGCGCAGCCCGGCCGGGATCGAGAGCCGGCCCTGCTTGTCCGGCACCTCGTCGTGGGCGCTGGCGAGGAACACGCGCAGGTAGTCGCGGGCCTGGCGGCTCGTGACGGGCGCCTGGCGGAGCTGGTCGTGCATGCGCCGGAACTCGCCCACGGGGAACACGAAGAGGCAGCGCTCCTGGCCCTTGGTCATCACCAGGCCGGTCGCGAGCTGCCCCCGGAACTTGGCGGGCAGGATCAGCCGGCCTTTGTCGTCCAGCCGGGGCGTGTAGGTGCCGAGGAACAGCGGGGCGTCGTGGCCGAACGCGTCGCTGACCATGTCGCACCCCTCCTCCCGCAACCCCCGGCGCCCCGCTCGCGCCCTGGACCGACCCTCCCGGCCGACCCAGTGCGCGCCACATTACTCCACACTCCTCCACCCGAACAGAGGAAACGCGGGTGAAGGGGCGCTGTCGTCCGCAGAAGCGCAGGTCACCAGCGGTGGAGCGAGGTGGAGGGATTCGCACGGCCTGGCCCCCCGTCGCGTGTCGGCCGATGGCGGTCCGGGCGGCGGGTGGGGCGGTGGGCGGAGGCCTCGGGCCGGCCGCCCCGGGCCGGCGCACGCCTGTGACCAGTGCCGATGCGCCGCAGCCGCCGTTCCCGGGGGCGGACCGGTCCGCACTCGGCCGTCGGGCAGGGAGCCCGGGGAGGGAAGTGGAGGGGCGACCTGATCCGAGGTCGTCGCGCACCCGGGCGCCGTCACCTACGCTTCCAGCAGGCCGACGAAGAGGTGACCATGCACGCGCTGCCGACCGGCGACGAGATCGAGGACGTCGCGAGGACGTCCGCCGCCATCCGGGAGTCCATGGAGACCGTGATCTCCGGGCGCAGCGACCTGGTCCGGCTCACCGTGGCCGTGCTCCTCGCCGAGGGGCATCTCCTCATCGAGGACGTCCCCGGCGTCGGCAAGACGACGCTCGCCAAGGCGCTCGCGCGGTCCGTCGCCTGCACCGTCGGGCGGATCCAGTTCACCCCGGACCTGCT
>NZ_AXCW01000187.1 GCF_000603945.1 Actinotalea ferrariae CF5-4
ACCGACCTGACCGGCGTCACCATCTACCGGTCGCACACGCAGGAGTTCGAGTTCCGGCCCGGTCCGGTCTTCGCGAACATCGTCATCGGCGACGAGATCAACCGGGCCTCGCCCAAGACGCAGTCCGCCCTGCTCGAGTGCATGCAGGAGGCGCAGACGACGGTCGACGGCACCACGTACCCGCTCCCCCGGCCGTTCCTCGTCGTCGCGACGCAGAACCCCGTCGAGATGGAGGGCACCTACGCCCTCCCCGAGGCGCAGCGTGACCGCTTCATGGCGCGCCTGAGCGTCGGCTACCCGTCCCGCGACGCCGAGGTCGAGATGCTCGACCGCCAGGAGGCGGTCGACCCGCTGGCCCACCTCGTCCCGGTCGCGACCGTGGACCACGTGACCCGCCTCGTGGACGTGTGCCGCCGCCTGTACGCCGCGCCCGGCGTCAAGCAGTACGTCGTCGACCTCGCCGACGCGACGCGGCGCGACCCCATGCTCCGGCTGGGTGCCTCGCCCCGCGCCGGCATCCAGCTGCTGCGCGCCGCCAAGGCCCTCGCGGCGATGTCGGGCCGCGACCACGTCCTGCCCGACGACGTGCAGGAGTTCGCGGAGCCGGTGCTCGTCCACCGCCTGCTCCCCAGCACGGAGGCACGGCTCGCCGGCCAGGCGGCCGCGGAGACGCTCCGGGCGGTCGTGGCGCGGACCCCGGTCCCGGGCGCCGCGCACGACGTCGCCCCCCGGGCGGCGACCGGCTGATGGGTGCGCGTCGCCTGCGACTCACGGCGCGGGGCACGGCGCTGCTCACCCTCGGGGGCGCCGCGCTCGTCGCGGGCGTCCTGCTGGGCGTCACCTCCCTGGTCCAGGTCGGCCTCCTGCTGGTGCTCACCGTCGCGTCGAGCGTCGGCCTGCTCCACCTCCAGGCCCGGGACCAGGCCCGCGGGGCGCTGCACCTGACACGTCGCGTCACGCCGCACCCGGTGACGGAGGGCGACCCGGCCACGGTCGAGGTGGCGCTCACGAGGGACCGGACCGGCCGGACCGCACCGCGCCTGGACCGCCTCGAGATCGCCGAGCGCGCCGCCCGCGAGCTCTCCGGCGGGGGGCCGCTCCGGGCTCGGGTCAGCCGGGAGCGGCACGCGCTGCGCCTCACCTATGCCATCAGCCCGACGGTCCGCGGCCGTTGGGGCGTCGGACCGGTCCAGCTGCACCGCGCGGACCCCTTCGGTGTCGCGCGGTGGTCCGGTCCCCTGGGAGAGCCGGCGCTCGTCGCCGTCCGCCCGCGCACCACCCCGCTGAGCATCACCTCCTCCGCCATGTCCAGCGACGCCGACCGGGTCGTGCTCGGCGCCCGGAGCCCCTCGCCCGACGACACGGCCCTGCGCGACTACCGCGCCGGGGACGACCTGCGCCGGGTGCACTGGCCCACGAGCGCGCGGCGCGGGGAGCTGGTCGTCCGGCAGGACGAGCGGTCCGGTCGCCGGCCCGCGAGCGTGCTGCTCGACCTCCCCGCGGACGCCGACGCCGGGGAGTGGTCGATCCGCCTGGCCGCGTCCGTCGCCGTCGCGCTCGTCGGCTCCGGGCACCACGTCCGGCTCCTCGGGGGCGACGTCCTCGACGCCGCCCGGGACCACCACCGGCCGGACGCGACCGGCGCCGCGGTCGCCGCGCTCCTGGACCAGACCGTGGACCTCACCATGCCCGTCGACGCCGCCGAGCGCACCGCCTGGCTGCGCACGGCGGTCGACACGCTGCAGGCCGACGCCGGCGGCAGCGAGCTCGTCCTCGCGCTGGTGGGCGAGCTCGACGACGAGACCCTCGGGGCGCTGGCCCGCACCGGCGAGACGACGCACGGCTGGGCGATGGTCCGGACCGCCGAGACCGCCGAGCCCCTCGCGACGGCGGCGGCCGAGCGGACGGCCCAGAGCCTGAGCCGGGCGGGGTGGGCGGTGTGCCTGGTCCGCGTCGGCGAGGACCTGGCGGCCTGCTGGGAGCGACTGCTCGGCTCCGACGACCGGGCGGTGATGTCCCGGTGAGCCGCCGCCCCGTGCCCCCGACCGGCGCGCGCGCCTGGCTCGCCGCCGGCCTCGTCGTGGCCGGCGTCCTCGCCGGCGTGTGGAGCCTGCGTCCGATCCTGGCCCCGGGGCCCTGGCTCGCGACGACGACGGTCACGGTCGTCGTCGTCGGCGCCGTGATGGCGACCGCCCGAGCCCTGAGCGCCTCGTTCCTGGCCCCCACCCTGTGGGGCGTCGGGGCGTCGGCCGTGGCCGTGGCGGCCCTCTACTCCGGCCCGGGCCGGCTCACGGTGCCCCTCCCGACCCTGGAGACGCTCCGCGCCCTGCGCCGCGTGACGGAGGCCGGCGCCCGGGCGGTCGCGGAGGGCTCGGTCCCGCTGCCGCCGTCGCGCGGCGCCGAGATGCTCGTCGTCGTCGGCGCCCTGGCGGTCGTGGTGGTCACGGACGCGCTGGCCGTCTCCCTGGGGCGGGCGGGCCTGGCCGGCCTGGCCCTCGCCGGCCTGTGGACCGTCGCCATCGTCTTCGAGGCACCGCCCGGGCTCGTCCCGCTGCTCGCGGGCGGGACGTCGTTCCTGCTGCTGCTGGCCCTGACCCGGCCACGGCGGTCGCGGGCCGGATCCTGGCGGGACGGCTGGGTCGTCGCCGCCACGGCCGGCGGGGTCACGGTCGCGGCGGTCGTCGCCGGGCCGCTCCTGTCCGCCGTGCCGGGCTGGGGCACGGTCACGCTGCCGTCGACGTGGGGCGACGGGCCCGGCTCGGGCAGCGGTCCCGTGGAGCTGTCGCTCGACCTGGACATGCGGTCCAGCCTCGGCAGCCGGTCCGACCGGCCCCTCATCTCCTACACGCTCACCGGCGCGGACCCCGCACCGTTGCGGCTCTACACGCTCACCGAGTTCGACGGCACCCAGTGGCAGCGCGACGAGGCGCCGACCCCGGAGCAGCCGGCAACCGGGGCGCTGTGGCCGGCGGAGGAGGGCCGCGCCGCGGCGGAGACCGCCGACCCCGCGCAGGAGGGTGTCGGGACGCTGTCCGTCGAGGTGGGCGACCTCGACCAGGACCGCCTCCCCCTCCCGCTGGACCCGCGGCGCGTGGCCGTCGACGGCGACTGGCGCTACGACGCGGAGCGCGACGAGGTCGCCGCGGCGGCCCGGGCGACGACCCGAGGCCTGCGCTACGACGTCGTCGTGGTCCCCCGGGACCTGTCCTCGACGGCGCTCCAGGCCGACGCCGTCGCGCCGGTCGCGCCCGACTCCCCCTACCTCGCGCTGCCCCAGACGAGCTTCGCGGGCGACGTGGCGTCCCTGGCCCGTGAGGTCACCGCGGGGACGGTGACGCCGTACGACCAGGCGCTGGCCCTGCAGTCCTACCTGCGGGACGGCTCGCGGTTCCGGTACGACACGGAGGTGCCGGAGCCCACGACCGACGACGCCGTGTGGGACTTCCTCACGGACCGGACGGGGTACTGCGTGCAGTACGCGACGGCGATGACCGTCATGGCGCGGCACCTCGGTCTGCCGAGCCGGATGGCCGTGGGCTTCCTGCCCGGGACGACGTCGGGCGGCGGGCGGTACGACGTGACCGGGCAGCTCGCGCACACGTGGCCCGAGATCTGGTTCGCCGACGCCGGCTGGGTGCGCTTCGAGCCCACCCCGGCCGTGCAGACCGGTGCCCCGCCCGTCTACGCGGACCCCGCGATCGCCACACCCGTCGAGCCGACGCAGGAGCCCGCCCCGGGCACCGCGGCCACGCCGGCACCGACGAGCGCACCGGACCCGGCAGGACCGGGGACGGGGATCGCCGACGGCGAGGTGTCGATCGGCACGACGCGCGTGCCCGTCGTCGCGGCCCTCGTCGCGCTCGCCCTCCTCGCGCTGGCGACGACCGCCGCGGTGGTCGTCGTCCGACGCCGGACCGCCCGGGCGGTGCCCACCGGGCCCGAGGCCACCTGGGACCGGCTCCGTGTCGCGCTGGCCGGGCGTGGGGTGCGGTGGGACGACGCCACCACGCTCCGCGGCGCCGGGCGGGTCGTACTCGACGCCTACGGCACGGACCCGCCGGAGACGCTCCGGCACGCCCTCGGGCGGCTGGTCGGGACCGCGGAGGCGGCCCGCTACGCGCCGACCGCGCCCACGTGGGACCAGGAGGACCTCGACCGGTGGTCGGGCGAGGTGCTCGACGCCTTCGACGCGCGGGACACGACGGGCGACGACCAGGACCGACAGACGGTGGCACGGACGGCCGAGCGCTCACCCGTCGGGTGACGCCCCCGTCGTCCGGGCCGTGGAGCTGTCCACCGCGCGGAGCCCGGGGCCAGGTCGTCGTGGCGCGCGGCGGAGGGTGCGCGGCCCCGTCCGAGCGCGGCGTGCGTCGTCACCCGGGTCGGGGCGTGCGTCGTCGCCCGGGTCGGTGTGCGGCGTTCCTGGGACGGTGTGCGGCGTTCCTGAGGACGACGCAGCGCCCCGGGCCCGTGGGCCCGAGGCGCTGCGTCGGAAGCGTGCTGCTCGCTCGGTCTGTCTGTGGGTCGGCGTGTCTGGGGTCAGCGTCCGCGCTCGTCGCGGCGCCGGTCCCACCGTTCCTCCATGCGCTGCAGGAGGCCGCTCGACCGGGGCGGGCGGGCCGGGGGGCTCGACCGTCGTACCTCGCCGTCCGCACCCACGACACCCGTGGGCCCGCCACGTCGCGGCGGGGAGAACGCGAAGACCACGGACACGAACATGACCACGAACCCGAGGACGCCCACGAGCGGGTTGCTCGTGGCCGCGCCGAGGACGAGGACGGTGAGTCCGACGAGGGCCCCGAGCGAGACCAGCACCCACCGGCGCAGACCGTGCGAGGCGCGGCCCTGGAAGGTGTTGACCAGCTTGGGGTCGTCAGACGAGAGCTGACGCTCCATCTGCTCCAGTACGCGCTGCTCGTACTCGGACAGAGGCATCGCTACCTCCGCGGTGCCGGTGGGACGGGGACCCGTTCAGGATAGGTCCACCCTGGCGTCCTGGGTAGTTGAGCGCCGGACGTCACCCGGAGCCCTTCTCAGGTTCGCCCCGCCGGGGCGGTGCCGCGCCGTCCGGGTACGGTCTGCCACCGGGTCGGGCGGGTGCCGCGGACGGCGGCGCGGGTGCCGGCCGGTGGACGAGCGCCGCCGGTCCCACCGCCGCGGTGCCGAACCGCGCG
>NZ_AXCW01000188.1 GCF_000603945.1 Actinotalea ferrariae CF5-4
CGCAGCGCGGCGGCGGCGTGGCCCCGCGACCGGGCGCGGCGGTAGAGCCGGCCCCGTCCGATGGTCGTCTCGGCCGCCCGGACGACGACGGGGAGCGGCTCGCTCACGACCGGCCCGAGCCGGCGCGCGCGCCACAGCGCGAGCGCGAGCAGGACCACGAGGAGCTGCAGACCGACGGGTCCCGCCCAGGCGGGCAGCAGCTCCGCGAGGGGGAGCCGGCCGGTGCCGACGGGAGCCTCGGCCTGACCGGTGTCGCTGAGGCTCGGGGTGTACCAGATGAGCGTGTCGTGGCGGCCGAGCGTGCGCAGCACCAGCGCCGCGTTGCCGCCCTCGTCCAGCCGCTCGTTCGTCATCGTCGAGGAGTCGCCGAGCACGGTGACGCGGCCGGTGCCGGCGCCGGGGGCCACCGTGCCCCAGGCGCCGTCACCGCCGGGACCGGTCCAGCAGACCACCGCGCGGTCGTCCTGCGCGAGCACGCCGCCCTCGCGGACGTCGAGGGAGCCGGCGGCCAGCGCCGTCGGGTCGTCGCAGCCGGGGGACCGGGTGCCGGCGGTGCCGCCGCCGGTGGTGGTCAGGGCGCCGTCGGTCAGCAGCTCGACCTGCCACGGTGCGTCCGGCTCGACGACCACGAGGTCGGCGCCGGTGTCGACCAGCCGCTCCAGCTGCGGGTCGGTGAGCAGGAAGGTGCCGACCACCAGGACCGTGCTGCCGGGACCGGCCAGCGCCTCGACGCGGGCGGTCGTGTCCACCCGCTCGACCCGCACGCCCTGGTCCTGCAGGATCTGCGCGGCGGCGCGGGAGCCGTTGTCGCCGGCGTTCCCGGGGGAGAACGGGTCGGTGTCCGACGTGGGCTCCAGCAGCGACGCGATGCCGGCCGCGACCGCCGTGACACCGAGCACCGCCAGGGGCCACGCGGCGCGCTGCCACCGGGACCGGGCCCGGCCGCGCGCCGTCGTCCCGTCGCCCATGACGGCGGGCGACGTGTCGACCCCGCTCACGCCACCTGCTCCGGGACGAGGGCCGGGCGCTCGGCGGCGACCCGCCGGTCGAGGTCGCGCAGCCGCACGTCGTCGGCGGCGTCCGCCTGGGCGTCGCCGTAGCAGACGTCGTCGAAGAGCACGGCCGCGGCGGTGAGGTCCACGGCGCAGCCGGGCAGCCGTGCACCGGCCTCCTCGGCCGCCTCGTGCGCGGTCCTGCCCGGGCGCTCGTCCAGGACCACCCGCTCCTCGAGGGAGCGCAGCACCGCCCGGAACCGGTCCAGGACCGCGCCGGACCAGTCGCCCGCGGCGGCGAGCGCGTCGGCGCTCGCGCGCAGCTCGGCCGCGGTGCGGGTGTCGTCGCCGAAGACGTCGACGGACGGCCGCCGGTCGCGTCGCGCCCGGCGCACCGGACCGGCGACCACGAGCGCCACGACGGCCGCCACGAGGCCCAGGACGGTGATGAGGGTCGCCGCCGCACGGGGGTCCACGTCCGCCGCCGTGACCTGGAGGTCGGCGAACCGGTCGCCGAGCCAGCGCAGCACGGTCTCGAGCAGGTTCGGCCGGTCCTGGTACGCGGGGTCGCTGAGCTCGACCTCGGCCCAGCGTCGGGCCGTCGCGGCGTCCGGCTCGACGGGGACGTCGAGGGGCAGGACCGGTGCGGTCACGAGCGTCCCGGCGTCAGGTCGTGGGCCGCGCCGTCGGCCGCCGCCTCGGCGGCGCGCGCGAGCTCGACGTCCAGGCCCTCGCGGCGGATCCGCAGGTCGATGTAGAGCAGGGCGACCACCGCGGCGAGGAAGACCGTGGAGATCGCCTGCACGAGGCCGGTGAACAGCGTGGTGAGGAAGATGAACGCGGGGGAGGTGACATCCGGCTGGACGAGGCCCGCGATGGCGGCCACCGGGACGGACAGCACCTGACCGACGAGTCCGACGACGACGGACGCGAGCACGTAGATGCCGAGCACCCGCCAGAAGCGGCCCCGGGTGAGCCCCCACGCCCGCCGGACCGTGGCGACGACGCCGGCCCCCTCGAGGACGAGGGCGGGCGGCAGCAGCAGGAGCCGGACGGACAGCCAGGCGAGCAGGACGCCCGTCGCCGGGAGCAGGACGAGCCCCGCGACGACCGCAAGGCCCGGCTGCTCCGCGACGGCCAGCGCGACGACGGCGCCGACGACCACGGCGAGGACGAGCAGCACCGCGACCATCTGGAGCGTCACGAGGCCCAGGAGCAGGAGGGTCCGCCGCCAGTGCCGCTGCCACAGCTCCGCCACGGTGACCCGCTGACCGATGACCGAGCGGCTCACGGAGCCGGTGAGCAGACCCGTGAGGACGGCGCTCGCGACGAGCAGCCACGGGAAGAGGCCGGCCGTGGCGAGCGACGCCGCGAGGCTGTCGGTGACACCGAGCTGGCCGGTCGGGTCGATGTCGGCGGTCGTGCCGACCAGCGCCCGGGCGATCGTCGGGATGAGCGCCCACTGGGTCAGCCCGCCGAGCAGGCTCATGACGAGGACGACGATCGCGGAGAACCCGAACATGACGCGGGGGTTCACGCGGATCGCGCGGAAGGCGCCGTCGTAGATCTCGGTCATGCTCAGGGGCCGCAGCGGGATGATCCCGGGCTGGACCGGCGGGGGACGGAACGGTGCGCCGTACTGGGGTGCCCCGTACTGGGGTGCGCCGTACTGGGGCGACCCGTACTGGGGTGCCCCGTACTGGGGTGCCCCGTACTGGGGCGTCCCGTACTGCGGCGTCCCGTACTGCTGCGTCCCGTACTGCTGCGGAGGTGTGCCGTACCGCTGGGGTGCGCCGTACTGCTGCGGCGGCGCCCCGTACTGCTGCTGGGGTGCCCCGTACTGCTGCGGCGGCGCCCCGTACTGCTGGGGCTCGCCGTACCGGGGCGTGCCGTACTGCTGCGGTGCGCCGTACTGGGGCGGTGCGCCGTACTGGGGCGTCCCGTCCTCGGGCGTCCAGCTTCGGGTGGCCCCGTCGGCCCCGGGCCGGCCGTCCCCGGCCGGCGTCGACGGCCCCGTGCCCCGGTGCGCGGGCCCGTACCCAGGTGCGGACGCTGCGGGCCACGCCCCGTCGCCCCAGCCGGACGGGCCGGCGGCAGGCCGCGCGGCGGCGTCGTCGGCAGCGCCGTCCCCCCGTCCCTGCACGTCGTCCGTCCCCGGTGCCGTCACGGATCCTCCCCTGGTGCTGCGTCGGTGGCGGCCGCAGGCCGCGCCGCCCATCGTGCCACGTGGGTGCGGACCTGCGGGTGCAGGTCTGCTGGTCACCGTGGCGGGGCCCGTCGCGCCCGGTCGGGCTGGTCCTCAGGGGCCCACGACGGTCATGAGGCGGTCGGGCACCGGCGCGTCGCGGGCCGTCCTGGGGTCGTGTCGGGCCGGGGTGACACCATGGGGCCATGAAGGGTCGCATCCTGGTCGTGGACGACGACGTCGCGCTCGCCGAGATGATCGGCATCGTCCTGCGCTCGGAGGGGTTCGAGCCCCTCTTCTGCGATCACGGGGACGAGGCGCTCGGGGCCTTCCGGGCCGGCCAGCCGGACCTGGTCCTCCTGGACCTGATGCTCCCCGGCAAGGACGGCACGGAGATCTGCCGCCTCATCCGCGCGGAGTCGGGCGTCCCCATCGTCATGCTCACCGCCAAGAGCGACACGGTCGACGTCGTGCTGGGCCTCGAGTCGGGCGCCGACGACTACATCCCCAAGCCCTTCAAGCCCAAGGAGCTCATCGCGCGGGTCCGCGCCCGCCTCCGGCGGACCGACGAGCCGACACCGGAGCACCTCACGATCGGGGACCTGGAGATCGACGTGACCGGCCACCGCGTGACCCGCGACGGCACGGTCATCCCCCTCACCCCGCTGGAGTTCGACCTCCTCGTCGCGCTCGCCCGCAAGCCCTGGCAGGTCTTCACCCGGGAGGTCCTGCTCGAACGCGTGTGGGGTTACCGGCACGCCGCCGACACCCGCCTGGTCAACGTCCACGTCCAGCGGCTCCGGTCCAAGATCGAGCACGACCCGGAGCACCCGGAGATCGTCGTGACGGTGCGCGGCGTCGGGTACAAGGCGGGCACCGGCACCCCGTGACGGCGGGTCGGGCCCCCGTGACGGGGGAGGGGCAGGCGGCCGTCGCACCGCGTCGCGCACGGACGCTGCGGCTCGCGGGACTGCGCCTCCGGCGGGGCGTCCGCGGCCTCGTGCACGGGTTCCGGGCCTCCCTGCAGATCCGCGTGATCACCTCGACCCTGGTCGTCGGGATCCTCGCCGTGGCGGTGCTCGGCGGGTTCCTCTCCGACCGCATCCGGGACGGCCTGTACGAGCAGCGGGTCGCCCAGGTGCTCGAGGAGACGGCCCGGTCGACCGAGGCCGCGCAGGCCACGTTCAGCGCCTCGACGGCGTCCACCGGTCCGGAGCTGCAGACGCTCTTCTACGACCTCGTCCCCGCTCTCGCCCTCGGCGGCTCCGGCGAGCGGGAGGTGTTCCTGCGGCGGTCCCCGGGCGACGTGCCCCCGCTGCTGGTCAACGACGTGTCGACCACCAACGAGGTGAGCCGCGCCGACCTCGGGGACCTCATCACCGAGGAGCTGCGCCGGGCCGTGCGCGACGCCCGCGCCCAGCAGTGGATGCCGGTCGCCATCCCCGTGGACGAGAACGGCACGGTGGTCCCCGGCGTGCTCGTCGGCTCGGTCGTCGAGGTCCCGGCCGCCGGCCGCTACGAGCTGTACTACCTCTACGACGTCTCCGCCGAGCAGCAGACGCTCACGTTCGTCCAGCAGGTCCTCGCGCTCGCGGGAGTCGGGCTGGTGCTCCTGGTCGGCGGGATGACCTGGCTCGTGACGCGCCAGGCGGTGCGCCCGGTGCGCAGCGCGGCACGCGTCGCGGAGCGGCTCGCGGACGGCCACCTCACCGAGCGGATGCGCGTCACGGGCGTCGACGAGATGGCGACGCTCGCGCGGTCCTTCAACGAGATGGCGGAGAGCCTCCAGGACCAGATCGCCCGGATGGAGGAGCTGTCGCACCTGCAGCGCAGGTTCGTGTCCGACGTCTCCCACGAGCTGCGCACCCCGCTGACGACCGTCCGCATGGCGGCCGAGGTCATCCACGCCTCGCGGGACGGGCTGGACCCGGCCGCCCGGCGGTCGGCCGAGCTCCTCACCGCGCAGCTGGACCGCTTCGAGGCGCTGCTCGCCGACCTGCTGGAGATCAGCCGCTTCGACGCCGGCGCGGCGATGCTCGACGCCGAGCGTCGCGACGTGCGCGACGTCGTCACGGCCGCGGTCGAGCAGGTCGGGCCGCTCGCGGAGCGGCGCGGGGTGTGGCTCAGCGTCGACCTGCCCGAGCAGGCCACGGTCGCGGACGTCGACCCCCGCCGCGTCGAGCGGGTCCTGCGCAACCTGCTCGTCAACGCGGTGGAGCACGCCGAGGGCCAGCCGGTGGAGGTGCGGCTGGCCGGGGACGCCGAGGCGGTCGCGGTCACGGTCCGCGACCACGGGGTCGGGATGACTGCGGAGGAGGCCGAGCACGTCTTCGACCGGTTCTGGCGGGCGGACCCGGCGCGTGCCCGGACCACCGGTGGCACCGGGCTCGGCCTGGCGATCTCCATCGAGGACGCCCACCTCCACGGCGGCTGGCTCGAGGTGTGGGGGCGGCCGGGCCGTGGCGCGAGCTTCCGCCTCACCGTCCCGCGCCGGGCCGGCATCACGTTGACGTCCTCGCCCCTCCCGCTGGTGCCCGACCCGGCGGCGCCGGCCTTGACGGCGCAGCCCACCGTCCCGGCGCCGGCGCGTCCCCAGGAGCTGGACCCCGCCGCGGTGCCCGACCTCGACCGGCTGGAGGCGTGATGCGCGTCGGACCCGTCCGCCCCACCGGCGGAGCCGGGCGACCCGGACGGCCGCACGGACGCCGTCGTCGGCCCCTCGCCGTCGTCGTCCTCGTCGCGACGGCCGCGGCCCTCGCCGGCTGCGCGACCATCCCCACCTCGGGCCCCATCGGCACCGGCGAGGTCGTGGTGCGCCAGCCGGGCGCACCGGTCCCGTTGGCCATCGCCCCCGAGCAGGACGCGCCGCCCGAGCAGATCGTCGGCGGGTTCCTGCGGGCGGTGGACGCCGGGATCTTCGACGAGTTCGCCACCGCGCGGCAGTTCCTCACCTTCGAGGCGTCGTCCGACTGGGACCCGCGGGCACGCACCGTGGTCTACGAGGGCGGCGGTCCGGACATCGTCCGTCAGGAGGACGGCACGGTCCTCCTGACGGTCCCGGTCGCCGCGACGATCGACGCCGGCGGGCGGCTCGCCGAGACGCCGCCCGAGACCCGGGAGGAGGTGGCGTTCGAGCTCGCCCAGAACCCCGAGGGCCAGTGGCGCATCTCCGCGCTGGAGGACGGCGTGCTGCTCTCGTCGCCCACCTTCGAGCAGTTCTTCCGTCGCACCCCGGTCTACTTCGCCACCGCGGACCTGCAGTACCTCGTCCCCGACGTCCGCTGGTTCGCCTCCCGCAACCAGGCGACCGCGGCGGTCGAGGCGCTGCTGGCCGGACCGTCGCCGTGGCTGCGGGACGCCGTGCGGACCGGTGTGCCGGACGGGGCGCGGCTGAGCACCACCGCGGTGACGGTGGACCGCGGGATCGCGCAGGTCGACCTCAGCGTCGAGACCCGGCTCGCCTCGGCCTCGGAGCGGGCGCTCCTCCAGGCCCAGCTCGACGCGACGCTCATGCGGCAGCAGGGCGTGCTGGTGAACGAGGTGCAGATGCTCATCGCGGGGGCGCCGGTGGACCCCCCGACGGTGCCGACCCTCGCCGTCGACCCGGCGCCGGCCGAGGGGCCCTACGTGCTCGTCGACGGCGTCCTGGGTCTGCTCGAGCGCGGCGAGGTGACCCCGCTGGCCGGGATCGGGCCCCTGCCCCCGGAGGCCGACAACCCGGCGCTCCAGCCCGATGGCGGGGTCGTGGCGGTCCGGCTCGGCACGTCCCGCGTCGCCGTCGTGCCCGCCGACGGCACCGGCGTGGTGCCCGTCCTCACCGGGACCGGGCTCGTGCCGCCGTCGGTCGACCGCTTCGGCTGGGTGTGGAGCGCGGAGCGCGCCTCCGGAGGGCTCCTCGTCGCCGCACGGGCGGACGGCACCGCGGTGCAGGTCGAGCTGCCGTGGCTCATGGGCCGCACCGTCGTCGCGCTGGCCGTCTCCGCCGACGGCGCCCGGGTGGCCGTGACGTCGACGGGGCCGGAGGGGCCGGCGGTCGACGTCGCGGAGGTCGCGCGCCTGGAGGACGGCACGCCCCGGCAGTCGGGCGAGCCGCTCCGGCTCGCCCCGGCCCTCGTCGACGTCGGCACCGTGACGTGGGTGGACGAGGTGACGCTCGGCGTTCTGGGGCGGACGGAGAGCCAGGCCGCCGCGACGGCGCACCTGGTCGAGGTCGGCGGGCTGACCTCGGCCCTGCCGCTCGTCGACGGGGCGGTCGGTCTCGCCGCCGGCCGCGGGGAGCGCGGCCTGTACGTCCTCAGCGCCGACGGCGTCCTGTCCGTGCGGCAGGGCCAGAGCTGGGCCGTGGTCGCCGAGGGGGTCCAGGGCGTCGCCTTCCCCCGGTGAGCGCCTCGATGGCGGTGAGCGGCGGGCGTGACCGTCGCGCCGTGCGAGCCGGCGGGCCGCGTCGCCGTCGGCGCCCTGTGGAGGACGCCCGTGCCGCGCGCGGTTGGGGGAGCCTGGGGCCGTGGGCACGGGAGCGGGGCCGGGGGCGCCTGGCTTCCGCGTGCTCCGGGGGGCCCTCGAGGAGCTGGGCCGTGTCCTGGTGCCCCAGCAGTGCCCGGGCTGCGGTGCCTGGGACGTCCCGCTGTGCGACGCGTGCCGCGCCGGCCTGCTCGCTCCGCCACGGCGGGTGGAGCGGCACGCGCCGCGGTTGGACGACGTGCTGCACGGACCGCTGCCCACGTGGGCGGTGGCCACCTACGCCGGTCCGGTCCAGGCGGCGGTCGTGGCGTGGAAGGACCGCGGACGGGGGGACCTGGGCCCGGTGCTGCAGGGCGTGCTGCGCTCGGCGGCCTCCACCGTGGCCCCGGTGCTCCTGGCGGCGACGGCCGGGCAGGAGGTCCTCGTCGTCCCGGTGCCCTCCACGGCGGGCGCGCGCCGGCGTCGCGGCGGTGACCTCGTGGGCGCGCTCGCCATGGCGGCGGCCCGCGGGCTGCGGGGAGCCGGTCAGG
>NZ_AXCW01000189.1 GCF_000603945.1 Actinotalea ferrariae CF5-4
TCCAAGATCCGGGGGTAGGCCCCAGTGGTGGTTGAGCCCAGGGCCGCACTCGAGCGAACGCGTACGTCTTGCAGGCCCTGCCGAGGCATCGACCCGTGCATCGCGGTCGGCCGTCGCTCAGCCGGGCTCCTCCACGAGCGTCCACACGCGCTTCAGCGGGAGCTCGGTGCGGATCTCCTCGGGCAGTCGGTCGTAGTTGCGGAAGATCGCCTGGAGGAGGTCGCTGGCCGACCACACGCGGACCCTGAAGTAGTTCTGGGAGACGATCTGCTCGGCCGGCTTGGTCAGCCCGCCCCACGCCACGAGCAGGCCCTGCTGGGTCTGGTGGCCGCTCATGGTGCCGAGCAGCTGCTGGACCACTGAGGAGCCGACGGCCCCGGCCTCGCTCTTGACCTGGACGACCAGCCGCGGCTCGTCGAGACCGAGGGGGCCGGTGCCGGCCAGGACGTCGATGCCCTGGTCGGGACCGGCGCCGGGAACGGTGCAGGTGAAGCCCTCGGCGGTCAGCACGGCCGCGACGAGGTACTGCATTTTGTGCCCGGCATAGGTCTCGATCAAGTAGCTCGTCAGGCGGTCCAGGGCGTACTGCTCGACGTCGATCCCCTCGGTGTCGGAGTCAGGCTCGTCCACGGTGGTGTCCGCCGGCTGGCCCGGCTTGACCGGGGTGGTGAGCTCTCCGTGCCCGGGGCGCGCTCCGGGGTCGATGCGCTTGTCCGCGACGACCGCGATGCGGTGCGCGGCGTCGTTGCGCTTGACCTCGCAGATCGTCAGGAACGCGCCGAGGGAGTACAGCAGGTCCTGCTTGATCGCGGTGCGCGGCACGTCCGTGACGAGCCACTGGACCGGTCGGACGTGGCGCAGCGTCGGGTCAGGGTCCGTGCGGTACTCGTAGTCGCCCGTCACGCGGCCGATCGCCAGGTGCGGGGTGTCCTTCAGAGGCATGACCACGTAGTCCCCGTGGTCCATGCGGTTCCGCAGGGCCCACAGCTGAGCAGTGAAGTTCTGCAGCTTGCCGTCGGCCGCCCCGGGGAAGCCGTCGGCGACCCGGACCGCGACGTCCTCGCGGGTGGTGGCCGGGGTGAGGTCTGCCACCTCGTGGAACCCGCCTCCACTGACGCCGTTCTTCAGCGCCCACTGCTCGCGCTCGCCGGCGCGGCCGGCCCGGATCAGCCATGCCTTGGTCACAGTGTGCCTCCCGGGTGCCTCTCGCGTCGTCCGTCGACCAAGCGCGGTGCCATGGACTCCATCTGCTCCATGACGAGGCGGATCGCGCCCTGCTGCTTGTCCGGCGGGTAGTCGTACTTCACCAGCAACCGCCGGATCGAGGAGCGGAGCTTCGCCTTGACGTCGTCCCGGACGGTCCAGTCGGTCTTGACGTCCCGGCGCATGATCGCGACGAGCTCGCGGGCGATGTCCGCCAGGACGCCCTCTCCCTGGACCTCGACAGCGGACTCGTTCGTGGCGACGGCGTCGTAGAAGGCGAGCTCGTCCTCGTCCAGCGGGGGGTCGAAGTCGGCGCCGCGGTTCTTCTCGTGAGCGACCTCCTGGGCGAGGGCGATCATCGCGGCGATCACCTCGGCCGACGTCAGCTGCTGGTTGGTGTACCGGGTCATGAGCTCCAGCAGCCGCTCCGAGAAGGCCCGCTGGCGCACGAGGTTGTTGCGCGTCGCGGCGCGCCCCTCGGCCAGGATGAGCGCCCGTAGCGCCTCGACGGTCAGGTGCGGCCGTTCGGAGTCCCTCGCCTGGGCGAGGAAGTCCTCGTCGAGGGCAGTGAGCTCCGGCCGGGGCACACCAGCGGCGTCGTAGATGTCGAGCACCTCGGTGGAGACCACTGCACCGGCGACGAGCTCGTTGAGGACCCGCTGGACCTCCTCGGGGATCGGCTCCCCCCGCGCCTGGCGCTCCTCCGCATCGAACTTCGCCATCCAGACGCGGACCTCTTCGAAGTACCGCGCCTCGTCCCGGACTGCGGCGAGCTCGTCGGTGCCCCCGGCGATCGCCCACGCCCGGGACAGCTGTCCGGCGACGCGGCGGTACTGCGCGGCGACGCTCTCACCATCGTCGCCCTGGTCGTCGGGCCGGGGCCGACGCACGTGCTCGACCGCACCGAAGACCGCCTTGATGTACGCCCGCGGCCCGGGCAGGGCCAGCGCCGCCTGCCAGTCGTAGCCGGTGAGCAGGTGCCGTAGGCGGCCGAGCAGCTCGTGCACGAGCGCGACGGCGTCCTCGACAGACCGGCCGATGGGCTTGGTCTCCTGGTCGGTCTGCGTGTACTCGGCCAGGGCCTTGGCCAGGTTGTCCGCCAGGGGTGCGTAGGCGACCAGGAGGCCGTCCTGCTTGCCGCGGAAGGTGCGGTTCACCCGGGCGAGGGTCTGCATGAGCAGCGCCCCGCGCAAGGGCCGGTCGAGGTAGAGGGTGTGCAGCGGTGGGGAGTCGAACCCGGTGAGCATCATGTCCTTGACGATGACGATCTCCAGCGGGTCGTCCGGGTCCTTGAGACGCTGCTTGATGACCGCGTTCTCCGAGTCCCGGCGCACGTGGTCGGCGACCGGCGGCGCGTCGGAGGCGGTGCCGGAGTACACGACCTTGACCACGCCGGCGTCGAGCGCGTCCGCGTGCCAGTCGGGTCGCAGGGCGACGATCTCGGCGTAGAGCCGGGCGCAGATCTCCCGGGTGGCCCCGACCACGAGCGCCTTGCCCGGCACCTGCGGCCGCTCCGGGGTGCTCAGCGCCGCGGACATCGCCGCCCGGCGGGTCTCCCAGTGGGTCACCAGGTCATGGGCGAGGACCCTGAGCCGCTCGGGGGCGCCGTAGACGGCGTTGACCACGGCGACGGACTTCTCGATGCGGTCGCGCTCGGCGTCGTCGAGCCCGGCCGTCGCCTCGTCGGCGGCGGCGTCGATGAGGTCTTCGGTGACCGACTCGGCGAGCCGCACCTTGACCAGGCGCGACTCGAAGTAGACGGGGACGGTGGCGCCGTCGTCTACGGCACGGGTGAGGTCGTAGATGTCGATGTAGTCCCCGAAGACCTCGCGGGTGTTGCGGTCGGCGAAGGAGATCGGGGTTCCGGTGAACGCGATGAGGGTCGCGTGCGGGAGGGCGTCGCGAAGGTGGCGGGCGTAGCCGTCGAGGTCGTCGTAGTGGCTGCGGTGAGCCTCGTCTACGACGACGACGATGTTGGGCCGGTCCGACAGCAGCGGGTGCTCGGCTCCGGACTCCCGCTCGGCGAGGGTGCGGCCGAACTTCTGCAGGGTGGTGAAGTAGATGCCGCCGGACGCCCGGCCGGTCAGCTCGGCCCGCAGCTCGGCGCGCCGGCGGACCTGGACGGGCTTCTCCGGCAGCAGCAGGCTCCGGGCGAAGGTCTCGTACAGCTGGCCGTCGAGCTCGTTGCGGTCGGTGACGACCACGACGGTCGGGTTCGCCATCCGCGGGTGCCGCAGCACCTGGTTGGCGTAGAGCTCCATCTCCATCGACTTGCCGGAGCCCTGCGTGTGCCAGACGACGCCGGCCCGGCCGTGGGTCGCGACCGCCTGGACCGTCGCACCGACGGCCTTGGTCACGGCGAAGTACTGGTGCGGCTTGGCGATCCGCTTGCTCAGTCCGTCCTCGCCCTGGTCGAACGCGACGAACCCGGTCAGCAGCTGCAGGAACCGGAGCTGGTTGCAGAGCCCCCACAGCAGCAGGTCCAGCGCCGTGTCCCCCTCGGCCCTAGCCGACGACGGGACCGGCTGCCCCTCCTCGTCCACGTTCCACGGCGCGAAGTGATGCAGGGGCGTGAACGGCGTGCCGTAGCGGGCCAGGATGCCGTCGGAGGCGACGGCTAGCACGGCGAACCTGAACGCGAGCGGGAACTCGCGCAGGTAGGTCTGGAGCTGAGCGTGCGCCGCGCCGACGTCGGCTGTCGCGCTGCCGGCCCGCTTGAGCTCGATGACCGCCACTGGCAGCCCGTTGAGGTAGAGCACCACGTCGAACCGGCGCTCTCGGTCGCCGCGGGCGATGGTCACCTGGTTCGCGACCAGCCAGTCGTTCTCGCTCGGCTCCGTGCTGACCAGGCGGATCGTCGGAGTCTGCTCCTGCCCGTCCCCGTCGATGTACGTGATGCCGCGAAAGCCCTCGGTGAGGAAGGCATGCAGCCGGTGGTTCTCCGTGATGGCGTCCTGGGACGTGGGCGCGAGGATCGCCGCGAGCGCCTGCTCGAGGTACTCCCGTGGGACCTTCGGGTTCAGATCGCGCAGCGCTCTCCGCAAGCGCGACGGGATGACGAGCTCGTCCCAGCTCTCCCGCTCCCCGGACCCGGGCGCGATCGCCGAGCCGTGCACCGGCTCCCACATGAGGTCCCCCAAGACCTCCATGGCCAGGCTCTCCCAGTCGTCCTCGGACAGGTGGCGGTTCATGGTCGCTTCCCGTCGGGTCCGATGGTGGTCATGGTTCCCCTTGCGTGTGACGAGTGCTCTAGGTGAGGTTTTCGGCGAGCTGTTCGGCGTCCTTGACCCGAAGCGCGCCGGACATCAGTACGGGCAACAGCGAGTCCCGCGTAGCAGCGAGGCGGACGCTCTCGGAGAGAGCGGCGTGAGTCCGCGCCCGCAGCGCGTCGATCTCAGACCGCCGCCCCTCGCTCAGAGACGCTGGGTCACCGATCAGCGTCGCCAGCACCTCGTCGGGCTTCACGCGCTGGTGCGAACCGGACGTGCCGGCCACCTTCGCCTCCAGCGACTCACTGAATGACGGCTGGGCGACAAGCGCCCACAGAACGGCCGTTGTCGCTTCCAACGGGTGTAGAACGACGAACTCGGTTGACGCGAGAGCCGGTGCCGCCCCGGCGACCGGCACTTCCCAGATACGCGGGATTCGAGGATTGAGCTTCGAGACGAGAACGGCCGGACTCGAGATCGCGAACTTGCCGCTCTTGATGGACGCTGGCGCCACACGCTCTGCAACCTGTCCGGCATCGAAGCCGGGCAGGCTGTACAGGTCCACGACATCATCCGAGAGCGACGTAGGGGCGACCATCCTCCGCATCGCCGTTGCGATCTCTCCGAGCGGCGTGCACGGCCGCGCGTCGGCCGCGAGGGTCAAGGTGAGCGCTTCGAGCCTTCTCGTCATCCGAGCGTTGGCGGCGATCTTGTCGTCGAACGCTCCCAGCACCTCGGCGATCGCCCGCTGCTCCGTGTAGGCCGGGGCGGGCAACTCCAATTGACGAAGCGACGCTTGTCGAATGCCGTGGACTGTCGTTCCAGTGGCATGCGCGATGAGTTGGCTCTGGAGGCGCTCGGTCTGCAGTGCGTAGTACAGGTAGCCCGAGTCAAGCACTCCCACGCGACCCCGAAGGGCGAAGAGCCGCTGACCAAGCACAAGCGGACGGTCGTTCGGTACTCTCGCAACCCTTCCCAACGGCCCCTCACTCGTGAGGAGCACGTCACCCGCACGGGTCGGCTGCGGCATCCACTTCCGATGCATTTCCGGCGTGACGTACCGCGCTTCATCAAGGTGCAGACGACCACCTCGCACGAGCATCGCCGATGCCACCGGAACGCCCGCAGCAACGAAGTCACCCCCTAACTTCTTCGGGGTCTTGCCCCGGTGATCGAGGAGGTACTCAACCGCGTCTCCAAGCTTCAGAACCTTCACGAGAACCGCTCCAGCTGCTCGCGGACGACCTTCTCGAGGCGTGCGGACTCGTCGAACGCAGCGAACAGCTCGCCGCGCAGCCGCTCGATCTTCTCCTCGATCGGCTCACCGTCGGCCGCCGCCTCCGCAGCCCCGACGTACCGCCCCGGTGTGAGCGCGTACCCGGCCTCCTTGACCTCCGTGAGCGTCGCGGACCGGCAGAACCCAGGCACGTCGCCGTACGTAAGACCTGCCCGGACGGCGGAGGGGGTGCCGCGCCAGGCGTGGAAGGTGTCGGCGATGCGGGCGATGTCCTCCTCGGACAGGGCCCGCTCGGCGCGGTCGACCATGTGCCCGAGGTCGCGGGCGTCGATGAACAGGACCTGCCCGGTCCGGTCGACAGCGCCCCGGGGGCCGGCGGCCTTGTCGGTGGCGAAGAACCACAGGCACACCGGGATGCCGGTGGACCGGAACAGCTGGGTGGGCAGGGCCACCATGCAGGACACGAGATCGGCCTCGACGATGCGCGCCCGGATCTCACCCTCCCCGCCGCTGTTGGTCGACATGGAGCCGTTGGCCATGACGACGCCGGCCGAACCGCCGGGGGCGAGCTTGGACAGGATGTGCTGGATCCAGGCGTAGTTGGCGTTGCCGGCCGGAGGGACGCCGTAGACCCACCGGGGGTCGGACTCCGAGCGCGCCCAGTCTTTGATGTTGAAAGGGGGGTTCGCGAGCGTGTAGTCCATAAGGACGTCGGCGTGCTGGTCGCGGGCGAAGGTGTCACCCCACCGGGAAGCGAGGTTGGCGTTGAGCCCGTGCACGGCCAGGTTCATCTTCGCCATGCGCCAGGTGCGCTCGTTGGCCTCCTGCCCGTAGACGCTGATCGCCTGGGTGTCGGCGTGGTGCCGCTCGAGGAACTTCTCCGTCTGAACGAACATCCCGCCTGACCCACAACAGGGGTCGTAAACACGTCCGCGGTAAGGCTCAAGCACTTCGACAAGAACGCGAACCACCCCGGGGGGCGAATAAAATTCGCCCCCGCGCTTGCCCTCGGCGGCAGCGAATTTCCCAAGGAAATACTCGTAAACCTCGCCCAGAAGATCACGTGCCCGGGTGGCGCCATTGCCACGGAAGCGGGCGTCGTTGAACAGGTCGATGAGCTCGCCCAGGCGGCGCTGGTCGACGTTGTCCCGGTTGTAGATCCGTGGGAGCGTGCCGGCTAGGGAGGCGTTGGCGCCCATGATGTGGTCCATCGCTCCGTCGACGAGCTCGCCTATGGTCTGCGCGGGTCGACTGGCCTCGGCAGGGAGGCCCTTGGCGTGCTGGGCGAGGTAGGCCCAGCGCGCTGTGGCCGGGACCCAGAACACTCCGTGGCCGGTGTACTCGTCGCGCTCGTCGAGCAGGCCCTCGATCTGGTCCTCGCGGTAGCCCTCGGCGGCCAGGTCCGCGCGGATCTGCTCGCGGCGCTCGTCGAACGCGTCGGACACGTACTTGAGGAAGACCAGGCCGAGGATCACGTCCTTGTACTGGGAGGCGTCCATCGACCCGCGGAGCTTGTCGGCTGCCTTCCACAGGGTGTCCTTGAGCTCCTTCATCGTCATGGGAGCGGTGGGGTCGGGGCGCTTGCGGGGGGGCATGCGGGTCAGCCTTCCATCTGGGTGGGGCGGATCGGGGGCAGGAGGGACACCGCGCCGGATGACGTCGCCTCGACGAGCCCGGCGGTCAGGTCGTCCAGGGCGGCCAGGCGCGCGGTGAGGGCGAGGCGAGCGGCGTCTACCTCGGTGAGGGCGTCCCGCACGGTCGCCGCCTGGGCGGTCGGCAGCAGCGGGACGGGCCAGGCGCGCCAGTCGCCGTGGCCGGGGGCCGTCCGCACGGCGTGGGCGACCACCTCGGGGACCAGCCCGGGCGGCGCAGACGACGCCACTCGCAGCACGCGAACGGGGGCGGCGACGACGGCAAGGCCGTCGCGGTCCACAAGCGCCGTGGGACGTGGTGCGGTGCAGAAGACGACGTCGCCTGCCTGGGTGAAGCGGCTCGCAGGGTAGGCAGCGGCCAGGTGGAGACGGTCGATGCTGCGGCGGCTGGGCAGGGGTGCAGTGAGCGTCTGGAAGGTGTGCACCGTTACGCCCCCCGTTCCGTCGGCGAGGTCATCCTCAGCCATGCGGTTCCCCGGCAGAAGGCGCAGGTGGCCGAGGTCGATAAGCCGGCCCAGGGTCACCAGGACCGGCCCACCGACCTCGCCCGGGACGACCTGCCACGGGGTGAGCGTGGCGTCGCCGTCGGTGTCAGCCTGCGCGAGCAGTTCATGCAGCGCGAGAGCGATCCCGGCGGCGTGCGTGCGGGGCCGTCGGCTCGGGGGCCGGACGGTGAGAAGGTCCCCGGAGGCGGCGATGACCGTCGTGGTCGGCACGAGCCGGGCGAAGCGGAACGCGTGCGTCGCTGCCCGGTACGGCGTGGTCGACAGGAGGTCGGTGACGAGGTCCGTGGCGGCGACCGGGTCCAGCGCCGTTCCGCTGAGCCCTGATCCACCGGTCGTCT
>NZ_AXCW01000190.1 GCF_000603945.1 Actinotalea ferrariae CF5-4
CGCGCCGCCGTCCTCGCCGGCTCCGCCCTGCGCCGCGCGGACGGCCGGTGGCACGCCCCGATCCCCGCCCTGCTGGACGCCCTCGACCCCGACGCCGTCCTGCGCCACGACGTGCACGCGCTGCGGCACGTGCCCGCGCCGCTGCACCGCGGGACCGCCGTGCTGCTCGGCGACGCGGCGCACGCCATGGAGCCGAACCTGGGGCAGGGCGCCTGCCTGGCCCTCGAGGACGCCGTCGTGCTGACCCACCTGCTCGCCGACGACGTCCCGGTCGAGCAGGCCCTGGCCCGGTACAGCGCGGCCCGGCGCCCCCGGGCGGTGACCCTGAGCCGGCTGTCCGCCCGCCTCGGGCGGGTCACGCAGGGCGGGGGGCGCGTGCGCGCCGCCGTCCGCGACGCGGCGGTCCGCCTCACCCCCGCCCCGGTGGTCCTGCGGGGCTCCGACCGTGCGGCCGGCTGGCGACCTCCGCCACCGTCCTGACGTCCGGGACCGCTGACACGAGCGGGTCGAGGGTCCAGACGGCCGTCACAGCAGCCGGCGCTGCGCCGCCCACCGCGTCAGCTCGTGCCGGGAGGACAGCTGGAGCTTGCGCAGCACCGCCGAGACGTGGGTCTCCACGGTCTTGATGGAGATGAACAGCTCCGAGGCGACCTCGCGGTAGGAGTAGCCGCGCGCGATGAGCCGCATGACCTCGCGCTCGCGCGCCGAGAGCCGGTCCAGCTCGTCGTCGCCCGTGGCGATGTCCCCGGCCGCCGCCCCGAAGGCGTCGAGCACGAAGCCCGCGAGCCGCGGAGAGAAGACGGCGTCGCCGCCCGCCACCCGGCGCGCGGCGTCCGACAGGTCCGGCCCGGAGATCGCCTTGGTCACGTAGCCGCGGGCACCCGCCCGGATGACGGCGACGACGTCCTCGGCCGCGTCGGAGACGGACAGCGCGAGGAAGCGGACCTCGCCGAGCAGGTCCGTGCACGCCTGGATGACCTCGGCGCCGCCCCCGCCGTTCCCGCCGGGCAGGTGCACGTCGAGGATGACGACGGGCGGCCGGAGCCGCCGCACCGCCTCGACGGCGGACGGGACGTCGTCGGCCTCGCCGACCACGCGGATCCGGCCGTCCAGCGACGCGCGGACCCCGGCGCGGAACATCAGGTGGTCGTCCACGAGGACGACGTCCAGGGCGTCGCCCGCCCCGCCCCCGGTCGCGGCCGATCCGGTGCTGGTTCCCTCGCTCACCGGGACACCCCCTCCTCCTCGTGCCGGGGCAGGCACAGGTGCACCTCGGTGCCCTGCCCCGGCCGGCTCTTGACCGTCGCGGTGCCCCCGCGCCGGCGCATCCGTCCGATGATGGACTCCCGGACGCCGAACCGGTCGTGCGGCACCGCGTCCAGCTCGAAGCCCTCGCCGCGGTCCCGCACGAACACCTCGACCTGATCGGGCGTGCACTCCAGGTACAGCGACAGCGGCGGCCGTCCGTGGTTCGCCGCGTTGAGCAGCGCCTCGCGCGTCGCCTGGAGCAGCGCCTCGGCGCCGTTCTCCGGGATGCAGTCGCCCACGACGACCGTGTCCACCGCGACCGCGTACCGGTCCTCCACCTCGCCGACGACGTCGCGCACCGCGTCCGCGAGGGACGTGCCGGGGCTGCTGCGGTCGTCGTACAGCCAGGCACGCAGCTCCCGCTCCTGCGCACGGGCGAGCCGGGCGACGTCGTCCGGGGCGTCGGACCGGGCGCGGATGAGCGCGAGGGTCTGCAGGACCGAGTCGTGCAGGTGGGCGGCGATGTCGGCGCGCTCGGACTCCCGCGCGCGGGCGGCGCGCTCGTCGCCGAGCTCGCGCACGAGCCGGAGCCACCACGGCGCGAGCACGAGCGCCGCCCCGACGAGCACCGCGAGCGCCGCGGAGGCCGAGCGCAGCAGCGCGTCGACCGGCTCGTCCTGGCCCACCAGGAGCACGACGCCGACCCCCACGAGCAGCACCCCGCCCGCGAGCCGCAGGACGCTGGCCGGCGTCCGGCCGCCCGCGCGGGACAGCCACCGGTCGCGCTGGACCGCGTCGAGCTGGCTCCACGCGAGCCCGGCGCCGACGAGCGCGATGAGCGTCGGCACGACCCAGGAGTAGTCGACGTCCCACCCGAAGCGGATCGCCAGCAGCAGCCCCGCGCCGCCGAGCAGGAGCACGCCCAGGCCGATGTCGGTCAGCGGCACGGGTCGCTCCGGGTCCCGCAGGCGCGGCGCGAGCCGGCTCAGCGCGGCGGGGCGCCGGTCCCCGGCCGCGCGGAGCGGGTCGCCCGAGGGCACGGTGACCCACAGGAAGACGTAGAGGACGACGCCGGTCGCGCCGAGCGGCAGGAGCAGCAGGAACAGGGCGCGGACGACGGCGACCGACACCCCCAGGTGCGCCGCCAGCCCCGCGCAGACGCCGACGGCCCACCGGCCCTCGAGGGGCCGGCGCAGCGGCAGGCGCTCGCGCGTGGGGGCGGTGGTCGTCACGAGCAGCATCGTCACACGCTGGGACGATCCCGCGGGGCCGCACGAGGCCGATCCGGGGGCCGTTCAGGGGACGGTTCCGGGTGGCCTCAGGGTCTCCGACGGCACGGATCAGGGTGACGTCAGGGGGGCAACCGATACCTGCGGCACCGGTCCCGGGAGCAGGCTGGAGCCATGGACACGACCCCGCCTCCCCCGCCGGCGAACCCCGCCGGTCAGCCTGCTGGTCACCCGGCCGGCGCGCCCTCCGGGCAGTACCCCGGTGGCGCCCCGGGAGCCGGACCGTACGCGCCGTACTCCCCGTACGCGCCGCACACCCCGCCGCGGCCGAGCGGCACCGACGCCTTCTTCGACGCGGTGCGCCGGCCCGGCATCGTGCGGAGCGAGGAGCGCTGGATCGGCGGTGTGGCCGGCGGCCTCGCGCTGCGGGCCGGGATCGACCCGCTCGTCGTCCGCGCGCTCTTCGTCCTGACCTCCTTCCTCGGCGGGCTCGGGCTGGTCGCGTACGCCGTGGCCTGGGCCCTGCTGCCGGAGCAGGTCGACGGGCGGATCCACGTGCAGCAGCTCTTCCGCGGCCACTTCGACGCGGCCCTCATCGGCATCGTCGTGCTGTTCTTCGCCGGCCTGTCCTCCCCGGACCGCTGGGTGCCGGGCTGGGGCGGCTGGTCCGGGGACCGCTGGTGGGGCGGCCTGTTCTGGCTGGGCGCGGTCGTCCTCGTCGTCGTGCTGGTGACGAGCGCCCGCCGCTCGGACGGCACGACCGGCACGACCGGCACCACCGCCTTCCGGACCCCGGCGCCGCCGACAGCCGGCACGACGACTCCACCCCCGCCCGCGCCCGGTCACGGCACGGACCCCGCGGCCACCGAGGCCGCCCGACCCACAGGGACCACCATGGACACCACCGCGCCGTACCCGACGGCGTCCCCGGCCGACGGCGGGACGCCGGACGCCACCTTCGCGCCGCACGCAGCGGCCGCGGGCACCACGTTCGCGGCGGGGAGCTCCGCCCCGACCGGCACGGCCGCCCCGACCGGCGCCGCCTACGGCGCACCCGCTGACAACGCACCTGCCTACAGCGGGCCGTCGTACGGCGCACCGGCGTACGGCGCCGGCGGTTCCGGCGCCGGGTACGGCGGCTCCGGGTACGGCGGGTCCGGCTCCGGCGGGTACGGCGGCCCGGGGACCCCGTACCCCGGCGCGCCGACCCCGGCACCCGCGACGCCGCCCGCCCCGCCGCGTCCCCGGGTCCTCGGCCCGGGCTCCACGGTCGTGAGCGTCGTCGTCGGGCTCGGCCTGCTGACGCTCGCCGGCTTCTGGTACGCCCAGCGCGTCGGCGTCTTCGACGGCTCGGTCCTGCTCGCGGCGGGCGCCGTCACGGTCGTCCTGTCCGGCATCGCCATCGTCGTCGCCGGGCTCCGCGGGCGGCACAGCGGCGCCCTCGGCACCATCGCCGTCCTGACGACCATCGCCCTCGTCCCGCTCGCCGTGCTGGAGCGCACGGACTGGACGGAGTGGAGCTGGGACGGCACGAGCGCCGGCATGGGCGAGATCCGCAACACCCCCACGACCGTCGACGAGGCCGAGCGCGGCTACTCGGTCGGTGCGGGCGAGGCGACCATCGACCTCACCGAGCTGCCTCTGCGCGCCGGCGACGTCGTCGAGATCCCCATCGCGGTGGGTGCCGGCGAGGTGACGGTCCGGATGCCGGAGGACGCCGCCTACACCGCGGACATCCAGGTGTTCGCCGGTGAGGTGATGTGGCTGGGCGAGGCGGTGCAGACCGGCGTCGGTCAGGGCCGCGAGGAGTACGAGTCCCCGGCCGTCCGGGACGGCGCCGAGCCGCAGGTCGTGCTCGACATCTCCGTCGGAGCCGGTGCCGTGAGCGTGGAGGAGGACTGACATGGCCGACGACGACGCCCGCGACCGCACCGAGCCCGACCGCACCGAGCCCGACCGGGCCGACCAGCCCTACCTGGCTGCGACCGACGGAGCCGACGGCCCCGGACCCACCAGCACCACCCCCCGCACCACCGATCACCACGAGGAGCTCACGATGGACCAGGGGACCACGGGCACGACCCGCCCCGAGGGTGCGACCACGTCCACGGGCAGGACGACGACCACGTCCACCTCCACGGGCACCCCGCGCCACGACGACGCCCCGTGGTCGGTCCCCGCGGCCGCGGCACCGTCCGGTGCGACGGCCCTGCCGACGACGCGGCCGATCGCCCGCGGCGTGCGGGTCGGGACCGTCGTGTGGGGCGTCGTGGTGATCGTCGCCGGGGCGATGCTCGCGGCGGCCGCCGCGGGGCTCGTCCTCGACGTGCAGCTCGCCGTCATCGCGACGGTCGCCCTGGCCGGCGTCGGGCTGGTCGTCGGCTCGCTCGTCTCGGCGGGCCGGCGCCGGACCCGCGAGGTCTGACGGGCCAGCGAACCGTCCCCGAGCGGGACGCAGGACGGCCGGTCGTCCTCCTGGAGGGGGAGGACGACCGGTGACGTGGAAGGGCCGCACCAGCCGAGGCTGGTGCGGCCCTTCGTCGGTGCGCCGCCTGCGTCAGGTGGGGCGGCGCATCGGTGCGGACGCCGAGGTCGTCAGGCGCCGGCACCGACGGTCTGGCGCGGCGCGGCGGCCGTGGCCGGGACCAGGGCCCGCAGGGCGTAGCCGGTGGCCACGAACAGCACACCCATGCCCGCGGCGAACGCGGCCACACCGAACGCGATCACCGAGGTGAACAGCGACGCCCGCAGGAACGAGCCGTTCATGACGCTGCCGCGCGCCGGGTCCTCACGGTCCAGCTCCGCGTAGGTCTTGCCACCGGAGCCCTCGAGCGCGTGCTTGTTGATGATGTCGGCCTGGACGTACGCGTCCAGCGGACCGTCCACCGTCTTGCCGGCGAACGCCATCGCGTCGTCCGGGATCGTGATGTTCTCCGCGACCAGCTGGCTGCGGACCGTGATCCACGTGGCCGCACCCCCGGCGACCAGGACCACACCGGCGACCATCAGCAGCACGGCGATCAGACGGACAGCCTTCGTGTTGACCAGCGTCGTGGACATCGTCCACTCCCTTCCCAGGAACCTCTCCGATCCGGGAGTCCCTGTCGGGGGCGGTCCCGGTGAGCCCTCTGCGGCTCGATGAGGCCAGTCATTCTCACGGCGGAGGCCGTGACATAGGCCCAAAGGCTCCCGGACCAAGGACCCACCCCCGCCTCCTCAGCCCCACCCCGCGAGCTCGGTACCTCTGGCCGGCCCGCCAACCGCCCTCTGCCCCACCCCGCGAACTCGGTACCTCTGCACGAGATCGGTACGCAGAGGGACCGAGCCCGTGCAGAGGTACCGAGCTCGGTGGGGCGCCAGGGGTGGGCGGGGCGAGGTGGGCGGGGCGGGGCGAGGCGAGGCGAGCGGCGTGCCCGGCGAGGCGGGACGGACGGGGCGGGGCGGTTCGGGCGTCAGATGCCGCGCAGTGCGCGGGCGCGGACGTACTCCTCGCGCGCGGCCCGCGCCGTGAGCTGCCACCCGTGCACCGGACGGTGCCGCACCGCCGCCGTCCGCAGACGCTCGAGCAGCCCCGGCTCCGTGGCGAGCCGGACGACGGCGGCCGCCATGGCGGCGTCGTCGGCGACGAGGAGGCCGTCCTCCTCGGAGGTGACGAACTCCTCCACGCCGGTCCCCCGACGCGCGACGACGACGAGCCCGGCGGTCCGTGCCTCCAGGGCCGCGATCCCGAAGGCCTCGAGCCGGGCCGGCGCGAGGAACACGTCCGCGTCGGCGTAGACGGCCGGGAGCTGCGCACGCGGCACGCGGCCCCGCAGGCGGACGACGTCGCCCAGGCCGCGCCGGTCCACCCGCCGCTGCACCGCGGACCGCGCCGGCCCGTCGCCGATGACGTCGAGCGTCAGCGACCCCGGCGGCAGGCTCCGGGCCGCGCGCGCGACGACGTCGATGAGCGCCGGGCCGCGCTTGCGGGGGGCGAGCCGCATCGTCGCGACCATCCGGAGCGGTCGGGGCCGGGACCGGCGCACCGCCTCCCGTCCGGGGGACCGCATCTCGGTCCCCGAGGCCTCGCTCACCGGTGCCCCGCTCACCGGTCCCCCGAACTCCGGCGCCCCGCTCACCGGTCCCCCGAACTCCGGCGCCCCGCTCACCGGCGCCCCGCTCTCCGGTGCGTCGCTCACCGGGACCCAGGCGTCCAGGTCGATGCCGTCCGGCACGACGGCGACCGGGGCGCCGAAGACCTGCTCGACCCGGCGCGCCGCCGGACCGCTCACCGCGCTGAGCGCCAGGGGCGCCGACCCCCACCGGGTCGCCCGCACGGCGGCCCGCAACGGCCCGACGACGCCGTCGAGCATGCAGTGCCACGTCACCGCGACCGGCAGGCCGGCGTCGACCGCGACCCGCGTGCCGTCGAAGGCGAACGGCGACAGGACGCCGGCGTGGACGTGCACGACGTCCGGGTGCAGCCGGTCCAGCAGCGCGCGCATCCGCGGCGGCGCGGCGGGGTTGACCGGCAGGTCCAGCGGCAGGCGCGTGCCGAGCCGGTGGACGAGGACGCCGCCGTCGTCCTCCGGCGGGTCGCCCGGGGCGTGGTGCCCGGCCGCCCCGGGGGTGGCGGTGAGCACGTGCACCTCGTCGCCGGCCGCGGCCTGCGCCCGCGCGAGGTCCCGGACCTGGGACTCGATGCCGCCGGTGCGCGGGGCGTAGCAGTCGGAGACGTGGACGACGATCACCGGCCCAGGCTAGACACGCCGGAACCGGTCCGGGCCGGTGCCGCTCGGCGCGGCCCCGCTCCCGGTCGGCGGAAGGAGTCGCCGGGCGGCCCCGCTCCCGGTCGGCGGAGGAGTCGCCAGGCGGCTCCTCCGCTCACCGCAGCGGCGCTCAGACGAGGATCGTCAGCGGGTTCTCCACCGCCCGGGTGAAGGCCGCCGCCCACCGGGCCGCGAGCGCGCCGTCGACCGCCCGGTGGTCCGCGGAGAGGACGCACCGCATGACCGTCCCGACCGCGAGCGTGCCGTCGACGACCACGGGCTGCTGGGTCGCCGCCCCGACCGCGAGGATCGCCGACTGCGGCGGGTTGAGGATGGCGCTGAACTCCGGCGTCCCGTACATGCCGAGGTTGGACACGGTGATCGAGCCGCCCTCGAGCTCGGACTGCTTGAGCCGGCCGGCGCGAGCCCGCTCGACGAGGTCCTTCGTGTGCCGCGACACCTCCGAGACCGGCAGGCGGTCGACGCCCCGCAGGACCGGGGTGAGCAGCCCGCCGTCGGTCGCGACGGCGATGGCGACGTCGACCCCGTCGAGCACCACCATCTCGTCCTGGGTCCACTGCACGTTCGCCTCGGGCACCGCCCGGTAGGCGGCGGCGACCGCCTTGACGACGAGGTCGTTGACGGAGACGCGCAGGTCGCCCGACTCGTTGACCTGGCGCCGCAGCTCCAGGAGGGCGTCGACGCGCGGCTCGGCCACGACGTAGAAGTGGGGGACCGTCGCCTTGCTCTCGGTGAGCCGGCGCGCGATCGCCCGGCGCATCGGGGTGTGCGGCACCCGGGTCCCGGGGGCCGGGGAGGTCGCCGCGGGCGCCGCCGCGGCAGGAGCGGCAGACGGCGCCGCGGGGGCAGCAGCC
>NZ_AXCW01000191.1 GCF_000603945.1 Actinotalea ferrariae CF5-4
GCCGGCACCCGTCCCCGGCCGGGTCGAGTCGAGCCCGTGGTGGCCGTTCGCCGCGGACGGCGGCCTGGCGGTCGTCGGTCCTGGGGACCGCGCGGCGGGCGTGGTGCGGGCGATGCTGGCCGACGCCCTCGCCGACGCCACCCTGCCGCTCGCGGTCCTGCAGCCGGCCGGCTCGTCGTGGGGGTGGCTGCGGTGGACCGGGAGGCGACTGGCCGGCCGCAGCGGGAGCCGGGTCGCCCGGACGTCCGCACAGGCGGAGGAGGTGCTCGCGGGCTGCACGGGGCGCGTCCTCGTGCTGGACGCCCACGGCGCCTCCCGGCGTCCCGCGCTCCACCGCTGGTGGGTCCGGGCCAGGGCCGCACCGGCCGGCCTGCTCCTGCTGGAGGACCTGACATCCGACCTGCCCGTCTGGTGCCCGTGGGTGCTCGAGGTACGCGAGGTCGGCGTGGACGGGCAGAGCGGGGACGGCGGGGCCGGTCCGGAGGGTCCGGGCGCCGTCCTCCACGGGCCCGACGGGTCGGCCGTCCCCGTGCTCGCGGCCGGCGTGACCGAGGCCTGGGCGGAGCAGCACGCCCGCCGCTGCGCCGCCCTGCCGGTGCTCCCCCACCCCGACGACGCCCCGCTCGGGGCGGACGGCGCCTCCCCCGACGGCCGGGTCGGTGACCGCCCGGATCCCGTGCCGGTCCGGGTCTCGCTCGAGGACCTGGGCCTCCCGACGACGCGGGGCGCCGTCCTGCGCACGTGGTCCGCGCCCCGGGACCGACGGCGTCTGGACCTCCTCCTCGGTGCCGACGAGCGGGGGTCCGCGCGTGCCGACCTGGTCGCCGAGGGGCCGCACGTCCTCGTCGCCGGCACGACGGGGGCGGGCAAGTCGGAGCTGCTGCAGACCCTGCTGCTGAGCCTGGCCCTGACGCACCCTCCCGCCGAGGTCGCGATGGTGCTCCTGGACTACAAGGGAGGAGCGGGGTTCGGTCGCACGCGGGACCTGCCGCACGTCGCGGGGATGGTCACCGACCTGGATCCGGTGCGGGCCGCTCGCGCGCTGGAGGGTCTGCGGACCGAGCTGCGCCGCCGGGAGGCACTCCTCGCCGCGGCCGACGTCACGGACGTCGCCGAGCTCCCGCAGGCGCCCCCGAGGCTCCTCGTCGTCGTCGACGAGTTCCGGGCCCTCGTGGAGGACCTGCCCGAGTTCGTGCCCGCCCTGGTCCGGACCGCGACGCAGGGCCGATCGCTGGGCGTGCACCTGGTGCTCGCGACCCAGCGGCCCTCGGGGGTCGTGGACGCCCAGCTGCGGGCGAACCTCCCCCTGCGGGTGTGCCTGCGGGTCACCGACCCCGCGGACTCCCTCGACGTCGTCGACGTGCCCGACGCCGCCGGCATCTCCGCCCGGACCCCGGGGCGCGCCGTCGTCAGCCGTCCGGGAGGGACCGCCGAGGTGCTCCAGACCGCGTGGGCCGCGCTGCCGGGCACCGCCAGGGCGCCCGCCACGGCAGCGGTGCGACCGGGAGACCCGTGGGCGACGTGGTCGCCCTGGCGGCACCCCGACGCCCCGATCGACACCCCGACCCACGGGACACCGTCCCCCGACGTCGTCGACCACCTGGTCCGGGAGGTGGATGCCGCCCACCGGCGGACGGGGCGCCCGGCGCCGGTCGCGCCGTGGCTGCCGGCGCTGCCGGAGCGCCTGGCGGCGGCGGACCTCCCCGGGCTCGAGGGCCTGGGCCTGGGCGGACTCGAACCGGAGGGGTTCGAGCCGGAGGTGTTCGAGCCGGAGGACCTGGCGCAGCACGCCGGGACCCCCGCCGAGAGCACGCCCGGTCCGCCGCCTCCTCCGTTCGCGGTGCGGGACCTGCCCGACCTGCGTCGTCGCGACGCGGTCCACTGGGACCGCCGCGGCCACCTCGCCGTGGTGGGTGGACCCGGGTCGGGGCGGACGACCGCGCTGCGCACCCTGGCGGCCGGTGCCCTCGCCACCGGGGCCGAGGTGCACGTCCTCACGGCCGGCTCCGAGGCGGACTGGCGCGGGCTCGACCGGCACCCGGGCATGGGGACCGTCGTCGGGCCGCACGACCCGGCACGGGCGCTCAGCCTGGTGGACGGGCTGCTCGCCGGAGGTGGAGCTCAGAGGGCAGCCGGCCCGGCGCACGGCCCGGTAGGTCTCGTGCCGGTCGGTCTTCCGCCGGTCGGTCTTCCGCCGGTCGGTCTTCCGCCGGTCGGTCTTCCGCCGGTCGGTCTTCCGCCGGTCGGTCTTCCGCCGGTCGGTCTTCCGCCGGTCGGTCTTCCGCCGGTCGGTCTTCCGCCGGTCGGTCTTCCGCCGGTCGGTCTTCCGCCGGTCGGTCTTCCGCCGGTCGGTCTTCCGCCGGTCGGTCTTCCGCCGGTCGGTCTTCCGCCGGTCGGTCTTCCGCCGGTCGGTCTTCCGCCGGTCGGTCTTCCGCCGGTCGGTCTTCCGCCGGTCGGTCTTCCGCCGGTCGGTCTTCCGCCGGTCGGTCTTCCGCCGGTCGGTCTTCCGCCGGTCGGTCTTCCGCCGGTCGGTCTTTCGCCGGCCGGTCGTGCCGGCGTCGCGGGGGCGCGGACCGTGCTCTGCCTCGACGACGTCGCCGGCCTGGTGCGGTCCTGGGACCTGCTCCCCCGTGCGCCCGGCGCCGACGTGCTCGACCGGCTCGTCCGCGAGGCGCGGGCCTGCGGGGTCGCGCTCGCGGCGACCGCCCTGCCCGCCGACGCGCACCGGCTGCTCCGGCACGCCTCCGAACGGGTGCTGCTGCGCGTGGACGACGTCCACGACGCGCTCGCGCTGGGCGTCCCGCGGACGCTGTGGGACGGGGCGACTCCCCCCGGCCGTGGTGTCCACGTGCCCGCCGCCGCGGGGACGCCCCGCGCGTGCCAGGTCGTCCTCCCGCCGGAGGAGCCATCCGTGCCCGGAGCACCCGGGTCATCACGTCCGAGGCGGCCCCTCCCCGGCGGCCCGGTACGGCTCGTGGCGCTCCCCGACTCGGTGCGGCTGGCCGACCTCGACACCGGTCACCACCCGCACCGGGACCGGGCCCTGCTGGGCGTCGGGGGCGACGACGCGGGCCCGGTCCTGCTGCCGGTGACGCCCGCCGTCCTCGTCGTCGGCCCCGCGCGGTCCGGACGGACCACCACCCTGCGCACCCTCGCGCACGGCCTGCGCCGGCAGGGTCGCCCCGTGCACACCGACCCCGCGCGGGTCCTGGCCCTGGTCGACGCGGCGGCCACCGGCGGGCCCGGGTTCGCCGGCGGCACCAGCGGTGCCCCGGGGCCCGTCGTCGTGGTCGACGACGTCGAGCTGCTGCTGCGCCGGCGGCCCGGCGCGGAGGAGGTGCTCGTCGCCTGGGTCGAGGCGGCCGAGGAAGGGCGGGCGGACCTGCCCCTGCTGGTCACCGCGGCGCGCACCGACAGGGCCGCGGCCGCCTACCGCGGGCTGCTCGCCGCCCTGCGCGGGTCCGCGACCCTCGTCGTCCTCGCACCGGGCACCCCCGGTTCGGCCGAGCTCGCAGGCACCGACCTCACCCCTGCCCTGGACCCGCTGCACCCCGCTCGACCGGGCCGGGCGGCCCTCGTGACCGCCGGACGGGTGGCGCGGGTCCAGGTCGCGACCCCGTGAGGGACGCGCACCGTCCGCGACCCCGTGAGGGCCGCGCACCCGTCCGCGACCCCGTGCGACGGCAGACCCCGGGGTCCGCCCGCAGGTCCGGCCCTCAGCGGGGAACGGTGTGGGCCACCACCGGACGGGTCAGGAGCAGCACGAACACGACCGCCGAGAGGACGAGCACCGCCCACGCCACGGGCGACCCCGTCGCCTGGAGGACGGCGAGGGCCGTGGCGCCCTGGAGCAGCTGCCACGTCGCGACGGGGGCCCGCCCCGTGCGTCGCCCCTCCCACAGCGCGCGCGCCGATCCGACGAGGACGGCCGCCACGGCCAGGCCGAACACCACGAGGAACAGGACGACGCCGACGGCGTTCTGTCGTCCCGTCACCAGCTGCACGACACCCCACCCCGTGAGAGCCACGAGCGCGACCGCCTCGAGGACGGCCGCGGCAGCGACGACGACCACGCTCCGGGGCGGGGCCGCCGCGGAGGCGGGCGAGTCGGGCGAGGCGGGACGGTCGCGGTCCGGGACTCTGCTGCTCACTCCCCGAGCCTATGCGTCCGGGATTCCCCGATCTGTGGCACGATGTGGCAACCGGCGCTGTGACCTACGCCTCATGACACCCTGCGGAAACCTCGGCGTAACCCCTTGTGTGCTCGCCGTGGCCGTGTGAGGCTTCTCCTAGTCATAGGACGTTCTGCACGACATCCCATCTGCGGCACCACCCCCATCGGGGTCGGTCTCGCCGCGCGCCCCGAGGAGTGGAACCCATGGATTGGCGCCACCGCGCTGCCTGCCTCGACGAGGACCCGGAGCTGTTCTTCCCGATCGGCAACACCGGTCCGGCTCTGGTCCAGATCGAGGAGGCCAAGGCTGTCTGCCGTCGCTGCCCCGTCGTGGACACGTGCCTCAAGTGGGCGCTGGAGTCCGGACAGGACGCCGGAGTCTGGGGTGGCCTGTCGGAGGACGAGCGCCGCGCGCTCAAGCGCCGCACCGCCCGGGCCCGCCGCGCCGGCTGACCCCTCTCGCACCGCACGCGACCCCGTCCCTCCTCGGAGGGGCGGGGTCGCGTCATGTCCCGGCGCACAGAGCCCGGTGGGACCCTCCGCGGGCCGGCTCGAGCCCGCGCCCGGTCAGCCCCGCCCGGCTCAGCCCGGCGGGCGTCGGTCGCGGAGGTCGAGGTCGATCACGACCTGGGTCCCGCCGTCCTCCCGGGCTGACCAGTCGATGGTGCCCCGCAGCTCGTTGCGCACGAGTGTCCCGACGATCTGCGTCCCCAGCCCGGACATCGCGCTCTTCGGACCGGTCGGGTCCGAGCCCATCCCGACGCCGTCGTCCGTGACGATCGCCCGCAGGTGCGCGCCGCTGCGCTCCGCGATGATCTCGACGGTCCCCCGCTCCCGGCCGACGAAACCGTGCTCCACCGCGTTCGTCACCAGCTCGGTGAGGATGAGCGCGAGCGCGGTCGCGTCCTCCGCCGGCACCATCCCGAACGAGCCGATCCGCAGCGTCCGGACGCTCGCGCCGGCCGAGGCGACGTCGGCCGCCAGGCGCAGGCTGCGGTCCACGAGGGCGTCGAAGTCGACCGTCTCGTCCAGCGTCTGCGAGAGGGTCTCGTGCACCAGCGAGATGGTCGTGACCCGGCGCATCGCCTCCTCGAGCGCCGCGCGGGCCTCCGGCGACTCCATCCGCCGTGCCTGCAGGCGCAGCAGGGCCGCGACGGTCTGGAGGTTGTTCTTCACCCGGTGGTGGATCTCGCGGATCGTGGCGTCCTTGGTGATGAGCTCGCGCTCCCGCCGCCGCAGCTCCGAGACGTCGCGGCAGACCAGCACGGCGCCGATGCGCTGACCGTGCTCGGTGAGCGGGACCGCGCGCAGCGACAGGCACACGCCGCGCGACTCCAGGTCCGTGCGCCACGGCGCCCGCCCCATGACGACCACCGGCAGCGACTCGTCCGCGGACGAGCGGTCCTCGAGGAGCTCGGTCGTCACCTCGGCCAGCGACCGCCCCACCAGCGACCCGATGACGCCGAACCGGTGGAAGGCCGACAGCGCGTTCGGGCTCGCGTAGAGCACCTCGCCCTCGGAGTTGAGCCGGATCAGACCGTCGCCGACACGGGGCGCGCCCCGGCGGGGGCCCGTCGGGGCGTTCGGTGAGGGGAACTCACCCCGGGAGATCATCGCGACCAGGTCGTCGGCGGCCTCGACGTAGTTCAGCTCCAGCCGGCTGGGCGTCCGGGCACCACCGAGGTTCGTCTGCCGGGCGACGACGGCGATCGCCCGCCCGCCGTGCACGACCGGCACGGCCTCCTCACGGACGGCGTAGGTGCCGAACCACCGCGGCTCGCGCGAGCGCTGGATGGTCGTCTCGGTCAGCGCCTTCTCCAGCTGGGCTCGCTGCCCGTCCGGGGGCGCGCTGCCGACGACGTCGTCGTAGTGCACCGTGGCGCCCGTGGACGGGCGGGCCTGCGCGATGGCGACCCACGCGCCCTCCCGGGTCGGCAGCCAGAGCACCAGGTCCGCGAAGGCCAGGTCGGAGATGAGCTGCCAGTCGCCGACGAGCAGGTGGAGCCACTCGATGTCGGCAGGCGACAGGTCGGCATGGCGCGGGACGAGGTCGCTCAGCGTGGACACGTCCTGCAGCCTAGGAGACGGTGGACGGACCGCCCTCCGGTCCCGCCCCGGGCGGCACCCGCTGTTGTTAGCCTCAGCAGACGACCAGCCCACGGAGGAACCGGTGCACCTGACCGCCCAGGTCCGTTACGACGCCGACGTCCGTCGCGTCGGGGCCCTCCTCGCCGACGAGGCGTTCGTCCAGGCCAAGGTCCGGGCGACCGGCGCCCTGAGCCACCAGGTCGACGTCGTGGGCCGGCCCGAGGAGGCCTTCACCGTCACCACGCGGCGGCAGATGCCCACCGACGCCGTGCCCGCGCAGTTCCGCGCGCTGCTCGGCGGGGGGCTCGAGGTCCGCCAGGTCGAGGCCTGGGAGGCGCCGGAGCCGGACGGGCGGCACGGCACCGTCGTCGTCGAGATCACCGGCGTGCCCGTGCGGCTCAGCGGCACCACCCGCCTCCTCGCGAACGAGGACGGGTCCACCACCCAGCTGTACGACGGCGAGCTGAGGGCCACGATCCCGCTCTTCGGCGGGGCGGTCGAGGACGCGACGGCGGGTGCGATCCGCTCCGCGATCGACGCCGAGGAGCGCACGGCGGCCACCTGGCTCGCCGAGCAGCAGGGCTGAGGGGTGCCGGAGGACACGCTCCCCCCGGTCGGGCCCGGCGACGCGCCCGCAGCGGTCACCCCGCCCGGGCCCGCGCTCGCGCCGACGCTCGAGGACGTCGCCGCGCGCGCGGGGGTCTCGCGGTCCACCGCCTCCCGCGCGATCAACGGCGGCCTGAAGGTGAGCCCCGACGCGCAGGCGGCGGTGGACGCCGCCGTCGTCGCGCTGCGCTACACCCCGAACCGGGCCGCCCGGTCGCTGGTGACCCGCCGGACCGACGCGGTCGCGCTCGTCGTCCCCGAGCCGGACCAGCTCGTCCTCACCGACCCGTACTTCGCGGCGACCGTGCAGGGGCTGAGCGCGGCCCTCGAGCCGACCGACATCCAGCTCGTGCTGCTCATCGCCCGGCGCGGCGGCGACGACGGGCGCACCACGCGGTACCTGCGCAACCGCAACGTGGACGGCGCCGTCGTCGTCTCCCACCACCGCGACGACGCGATCGTCCCGCTCCTGGCCGACGCCGGGCTGCCGTGCGTGTTCGTGGGCCGCCCGTTCGGCGCGGCCGACGGGCTGACCTTCGTCGACGTGGACAACCGGGACGGCGGGCGCCGCGCCACCGAGCACCTGCTCGCGGCCGGGTGCCGCCGCATCGGTACGGTCGCCGGGCCCGCGGACATGGCGGCCGGGCTGGACCGGCTCGAGGGCTGGAAGGACGCGCTCCGCGCGGCAGGGCTGCCCCCTGTGGCCGCCGAGCACGGCGACTTCACGGCGGCCGGCGGTGCGGAGGCCACCGAGCGCCTGCTCCGTGAGCACCCCGACCTCGACGGCCTCTTCGTCGCCTCGGACCTCATGGCGACCGGGGCGTTGCGCGTCCTGCAGCGCCGCGGTCGCGCGGTCCCGGAGGACGTGCGTCTGGTCGGCTTCGACGACCTCGGGGTGGCCGAGTCGGCCGAGCCGGCCCTGACGACGGTCGCCAGCCCGGTCGTGCGGATGAGCCAGGTCGCGGGCGAGCTGCTGCTCTGCCGGATCGGGGCGCTGCCGCGGCACCGGGAGCCCCAGGAGCGGCTGTTCGGCACGCGGCTCGTCGTCCGCGAGTCGGCCTGAGCGGCCCCGCCCGAGCGATGGCGAACGACCGGTGACGACCGACGGCGGCCCCGGGGGCCGTGGGGCGCCGGACGGCCGGCGGTCCCCCGAGGAGGCGCCCGACGGCCCGC
>NZ_AXCW01000192.1 GCF_000603945.1 Actinotalea ferrariae CF5-4
GGCACTGGGCACCGCGGCGCTCGTGGGCGCGGTGGTCGTCGTGGGCGCCGACCTCGTGGCCCAGCACGCGCTGCCCGGCGCCCTCCAGCCGCCCGTCGGGCTCGTCACCGGGGCCGTGGGCGCCCCCGTCCTCGTCTGGCTGCTCGTCCGCGGCGAGCGCCGCAGGGAGGTCCCCGCATGAGTCGCACCGTTCCCGTGCCGCCGGCCCTGCCGACCACCCTGCCGACCGCCCTGGAGCCCGCCCTGCAGCCGGGTGGCGTCGTCGCCCCCCGGCTGCGCGCCGAGGGCGTGACGCTCGGCTACGGCGCGACACCGGTCGTGCACGACGTCGACCTGGACGTCCGGCCCGGGGCGCTCACCGTGCTCGTCGGGGCGAACGCGAGCGGCAAGTCGACCCTGGTGCGGGGCCTCGCCCGTCTGCTCACGCCGCTGCGTGGACGGATCACGCTGGACGGCGAGGACCTCGGGCGCCTGCCCACCCGCCGGGTCGCGCGGACCGTCGGGGTGCTGCCGCAGTCGCCCGTCGCGCCGGACGGCATCCGGGTGGGTGAGCTCGTCGCCCACGGGCGCTACCCGCACCAGTCCTTCTTCCGCGGCCACCGCAGCGACGACGACGACGTCGTCGCGCGCGCCCTCGATGCGACGGACACGGCCGACCTGGTGCAACGGCGGGTCGCCGAGCTGAGCGGTGGGCAGCGCCAGCGGGTGTGGATCGCCATGGCTCTCGCGCAGCAGCCGCGGGTGCTGCTCCTGGACGAGCCGACGAGCGCGCTGGACGTCGCCCACCAGGTCGAGGTGCTCGACGTGCTGCGGGAGGAGGTGGCGGGCGGGCGGACGGTCGTCGTCGTGCTGCACGACCTCACGCTCGCCGCGCGCTACGCGGACGAGCTCGTCGTCCTGGCGGGCGGGCGGGTGGTGGCGCAGGGCGACCCGACGGCCACGCTGACCGAGGAGGTCGTGGGCACGGCGTTCGGGGTGCGGGCACGGGTGCTCACGGACCCGGACACCGGCCGGCCGGTCATCCTGCCCCGGTCCTCGACGACCGCCGGCTGATCACCGGGCGCGGGCCACAGCAGGGTGGCCGAGGTCACATCCGTACCGTCGCTAAGCCTGCCCTTACTTAGGTTAGGCTCACCAATGTAGCGGCCGGTGATCACCGGTCGCTCCCTCCGACCGTCCCAGGAGCACCCTGTGATCGCATCCCGTCGGCGCCTCCGCGCTGTCGCCGCCTCCCTCGCCGCCACCCTGGCCCTCGCCGCCTGCTCGAGCGGGCCCGACGAGGCCGCCGGGCCCGCCGGCGAGGCCGCCACCGCCGACGACGGCGCGTTCCCGGTCACGCTCGAGCACGCGTTCGGGACCACGACGATCGAGGAGCGACCCCAGCGGGTCGTCACGTGGGGCTGGGGCACCGCGGACGCGGCCATCGCGCTCGGTGTCACCCCGGTCGCCATCCCCTTCCAGGCCTACGGCGGGGACGAGCAGGGCGTCCTGCCGTGGATCCGCGAGGCGGTCGAGGACGCAGGTGAGGAGATCCCGACCGTGCTCCCCGACACCGGCGCGGACGTCCCGTTCGAGGAGATCGCCGCGGCGCAGCCCGACGTCGTCCTGGCCCACTACTCCGGGCTCACCGAGGAGCAGTACGCGACCCTGTCGCAGATCGCGCCCGTCGTCGCCTACCCGGACCAGCCGTGGTCCACGCCGTGGCGCGACGTCGTCACGACCACGGGCGTGGCGCTGGGCCTGGTGAGCGAGGCGGAGCAGGTGCTCGCCGACATCGACTCCGCGATCACCGAGCAGCGCGCGGCGCACCCGGAGTTCGCCGGGCTGACGCTCGCGACCGTCTGGGAGACCGGGGGCACGGTGTACGTCTACGCGGACGAGGACCCGCGCGTGGAGTTCATGCTCGACCTGGGGTTCGTCAACA
>NZ_AXCW01000193.1 GCF_000603945.1 Actinotalea ferrariae CF5-4
CGACGAGTCGCCGTTCTTCTTCACGCTGAGCCCGGAGCGGCTCGACGAGCTGACGAGCGACGTCCTGGTGGCGTACGGGACGACGCAGGAGGAGCTCGACTCGTTCCTCGCGCAGCCCTACGCCCAGGTCATGCCGCAGGTCGAGGGCGGCGCCGTCGCCCCGCTGGTCGGCGCGGAGTTCATCGCCTCGGTCTCCCCGCCCACCGCCCTGTCCCTGCCCTGGGGGCTCGACGAGGTCGTCGAGCAGCTCGCGTCCGCCGTCGCTGCTCGCGGCTGAGCAGCACTCCTCCCCGGGCCGGCCACCGGCATCCGCCGCAGGAATAGCGGTGACCGGCCCGGGGTTCTGACCTACGATGGACCTGCGCGCCCCGGCCTCGGCCTGGGCGGGTGCTTGACAACTGCACAGGGGGTGATCGGTTTCGACGACGGTCGTCGATCCAGGGGAAGCGGGTCGAGGATGCATGGTCATCTCGTCAACGCTCCATGCAAACCAATAGGTGCCGATTCCAAGCGCACCGACTTCGCACTCGCCGCCTGAGCGAGTCCCGAGGTCCGTCAGCCTGAGCTAGCTTCCGTCTCAGATCCTGGCGTCATCTAGGAAGCCACTGGCTGCAGCCCAGGTCACTGGGGCTGCCGCGACATCTCAGAGTGACTGAGCCTGTCAGCGACTCGTCTGCGTGATCGCTGGGGCCGAGAAAATCGTCAGCAGACTGCACCCGGAGAAGCCCTGTTTCACTGCCGTCGGACGCGGGTTCGATTCCCGCCACCTCCACATGCAGACCACGCTGGTGAAGCGGGGTCGACGGCCGCACCGCAAGGTGCGGCGGATCGAGGGCCGCCGCCCTACGGGGTGGCGGCCTTCGTGCTGCCCGGCGTCGCCCCGCGTCGCCGAGACCGACCGGACTGCCGCCACGGGCGCGCCGTCCCCGCGGGCCACCCCACCCCCGTCACTGCCCCAGGTGCCGACGCGCCCCGGCCAGGACCGCCGACGCGACCCGGTCCAGCGCACCGGAGCGCAGCTTCGACTGCTGCCAGTGGAGCACGACGTCGAGCGCGCCGTCGGGGTCGAGGACCACCAGGGCGCCGGCGTCCCGCTCCGCCTCCGTCTGCAGGTCGGGGAGCATCCCCCAGCCCATCCCGAGACGCACGGCCGCGAGGAAGTCGGCGGACGCCGGGACGTGGTGCAGCGGCGGCCGCACCGGCTCGGGCAGGCGCCCGGCGAGGTAGCGGTGCTGGAGATCGTCCTTGCGGTCGAAGACGACGACGGGCGCCGCGGCCAGCGCGTCCGCCGTCGGGCCGTCGGGGAACCAGCGGGCCACGAAGGCCGGCGCCGCCACCGGGCGGTAGCGCATCGCGCCGAGACGCACGACCGAGCAGCCCGGCACCGGGTGGGGGTCGGTGGTGACGGCGGCGACGACGGCGCCCGACCGCAGCAGCGCCGCGGTGTGCTCCTCGTCCTCGCGGTGCAGGTCGAACGACGCCGTCCCGGCCAGCGGCGCGAGCGCCGGGAGCACCCACGTCGCCAGCGAGTCCGCGTTGACGGCGAGCGGGAGGGTGGGCACACCCCCGCCGCCCGGGTCGGCACCCAGCTCCGCGAGCGTCTCCGCCGTGAGGAGGTCGACCTGGCGGGCCAGGCGCAGCACCACCTCGCCGGACTCGGTCGGCCGCACCGGCCGGCTGCGCACGAGCAGCACCCGCCCGGTCGCGACCTCCAGCCCCCGCAGCCGCTGGCTCACCGCCGACGGCGTCACGTGCAGGGCCCGTGCGGCCGCCTCGAGGGTGCCCTCGGAGACGGCGGCGCTCAGGGCCCGCAGCTGGGCGAGGTCCAGTTCCATGCAGCGATGCTAATGGTGCGCCACGAACATGAACTGGCCTTCATCGGGACCGCGGCCCTACCGTCGACGCGTGCTCCCCGACGTGCTCGCTGCGCTCTCCGGCCTCGGCCTCGGCCTGTCCCTCATCGTGGCGATCGGCGGCCAGAACGCCTTCGTGCTGCGCCAGGGGCTCGCCCGCGAACATGTCGGCACGGTGGTCCTCGTGTGCGCGGCGTCCGACGTCGCGCTCATCGCCGCGGGCGTCGCGGGCGCGGGCGCGCTCGTCCAGGGGCGACCCGCCCTCCTCGACGGCGTGCGCCTCGCCGGGGCGGCGTTCCTCACCGTCTACGGGTTGCTGGCCGCCCGGCGGGCGCTGCGCCACGACACGCTGGCACCCCGGGGTGGCGCCGTACCGGCCTCCCTCGCGGCCACGGCCACCACGGCGCTCGCGCTGACGTGGCTCAACCCCCACGTCTACCTCGACACGGTCGTGCTCCTCGGCTCGATCGCCCAGAGCCACCCCGGCCGCCAGTGGTGGTTCGCGGCCGGCGCGGCGCTCGGCAGCATCGCGTGGTTCACCGCGCTCGGCTACGGGGCCCGGCTGCTGCGGCCCCTGTTCTCCCGGCCGCGGGCCTGGCAGGTGCTGGACGTCGCCATCGCCGTCGTCATGCTGGCCCTCGCCGCCTCCCTGGTCGCAGCCGTCTGAGAGCCGGCCCGCACGGCCACCCCGGGCCGGCGCGACCGGGTGCACAGTGGGGGCATGGCCGTGCAGCCGGTGTCCGCGTCCGCCCCTCCCCTGCCGGGCGGGCGGATCATGGCGCAGGACTGGCGCGACCTCACCTTCCTGCACTGGCGCGTGGACCCGGGCGTCGTCGCGCCGCTCCTGCCGCCGGGCACGCGGCCGGACGAGCACGACGGCGGGACCTGGGTGGGACTCATCCCGTTCCGCATGGTCGGCGCGGGCCTGGGCCGGGGACCGGCGGTGCCCTACCTCGGCACGTTCGCCGAGACCAACGTGCGCCTGTACTCCGTCGACGACCAGGGCCGGCGCGGCGTCGTGTTCCGCACCCTGGAGGCCTCACGGCTCGCCGTCGTCCTGGCCGCACGGGCCGCCTTCGCGCTGCCCTACACCTGGGCACGCATGCGGGTGAGCGAGGCCGACGGCCTGCTCACCTACACGTCGCGGCGGCGGTGGCCGGGTCCGCGCACGGCGACGACGGCGGTCGTCGTGCGACCCGGCCCGCCGTCCCCGAGCCCCGGGCCGCTCGCGGAGTTCCTCACCGCGCGCTGGGGCCTGCACACCCGGGCGTTCGGGCGCACCCTCTACGTCCCCAACACGCACGAGCCGTGGCCGCTCCAGGAGGCCGAGCTCGTCCACCTCGACGACAGCCTGGTCGCGGCGGCCGGGCTGCCCGGCGTCGCGGACCGGGCACCGGACTCCGTGCTGTTCTCGCGCGGCGTGCGCACCGAGTTCGCGGCGCCGTTCGACGCGCGGCGCCCGCTGCCGAGCCGGCGGTGAGAAGCGGCGATGCGCCTGCGACGACGCCCTGAGGCGTCGCCCGCGCCCTCAGGAGGCGACGACGGTCCGGAGCAGCACCCCGACGTCGCGCAGCGAGACCGGCTTCTGCAGCACGGGGAGCCCCAGCCCCTCGGCGCGCTCCCGGACCTCGTCGGAGGCGTCCGCCGTGACGAGCACGACCCGGACGGACGCGGCCAGCCCCATCTCCTCGACCTGCTCCGCGAGGTGGAAGCCGTCCAGCCCGGGCATCTGGATGTCCACGAACGCCATGGCCGGTCGGATCTGACCCAGCATCACCAGCCCGCGCACCGCGTCCGCGGCGGCATGGACGGTCACGGCGGCGTCGAGGATGTCGGCCGCGTCCTCCAGCGTCGCGCTCAGGAGCTCGAGGTCCAGGAGCGAGTCGTCCACGCACAGGACCTGGGTCGAGGCGCCGTGGTGGCCCGACCCGGCGCCGTGCAGCATGTCCTCGAGCCGGCGGCGGTGCCGGGGCTGCGGCGCCGCGCGCCCGGCCTCCCAGGCGTTGACCGTGCTGAACGCGACGCCGAGCTCGCGCGCGAGCTCCTCCTGCGTCAGGCGGCGGTCGCGGCGGATCTCGGCGACCGTCGCCGCCCAGGAGGTGGGCGACGGCGCAGCGTCGTCGCCCGACTCTCGATCCGTCATCGCCGACCCCCGTCGCTAGGAAAACGCAGAAGTCTCTAGCGTAGACCCTCTAACGCCTGGTCTGACCGGGTGAACAGCACTTTCAAACGTATCTCTATAGTAGACGCGAACCCTATAGTCCTCCCATGAGTCCTGCGGACAGCGGCCCGGAGTCGGGGCAGAGCCACGTCTCCGTCCCGGCCGTGCTCCGCCTGGCCCAGGTCCTGGCCGACGCCCGGGCGCAGGCGGGCGACGCCGTGCGGGCCCTCGACCAGGCCGAGCACCGGCTCGAGGTCCTGACGGCCGCCACCCACGACGCGATCCTCGTGCTCGACCGGGGCGGCGTGGCCATCTCCACCAACCTGACGGCCGACCTGTGGGCGCTCTCGAGCACCCACGGCCCGGGGGCGTGGAGCGAGCTCGCCTGGGTGCACCCGCAGGCACGGGACCGTGTGACGGCGGCCTTCCAGGACGCCCTGGACCGGCCGGGTGTCCCCGTCACCACCGACGACGTGCCGGTCCGGTTCCGCACGGACGGCTCGCTGCGACGGCTCCAGGGGGCGCAGCCCGGCGGGCTGGTCCGTCTGACCTTCACCAACCTGCTCTCGGACGCGGCCATCGAGGGCGTCGTGCTGACCGTCACGGACGTCAGCGACCGGGCCGTCAACGAGGAGCGCCTCGTCTTCGCCGCGCACCACGACCCGGAGACGGGGCTCGGGAACCGGGCCGAGCTCGAGCTGCACCTCCAGATGCTCCAGGAGGACGGCGCCCCGGTCGCCCTGATCGTCCTGGAGACCCACGCCCTGCTGGACCCCGCGGACACCCGCCCGGCCGGTGGGCCGCTGCTGCCCCTGGCCATCCGGCTGCGGGACCACGTGGTCACCGCCCCGGTCCACCACCTCGGCGGCGGGCGGTTCGTCATCGCCTCCACCGAGCACCTCGACCGCGCCTCGCTCGAGGCGGCCGCTGCCTCCCTCCTGCAGATCCCCCTGGGACCGCTCGCTCCCCGCGGGCGACGCTGCTCGGCGACGTCGCGTCCGTCGGCGCAGCCACCGGCGTGCTCGGGGAGGTGGGCCGCGCCGCCCTCCTGCGCAGTGCCGAGCGCGCGGCGATGGACGCGACGGACCGTGGTCCCGGCAGCGTCGTCGTGAGCGGCGACGACGCCGCCCGACCGACCGCCGCCGCGTCCGGCGTCGCAGCCGACGCGGCCCTGGTCGCCCGGCTGCGGCGCGCCGTCGAGCTCGGCGAGCTCGAGGTGGACTACCAGCCGATCGTCGACGCCCGCTCCGGGCGCTGGGTCGCCGTCGAGGCCCTGGCCCGCTGGCGCACGGCCGACGGCGTCGTGCCGCCCGACGTGTTCGTGCCCCCGGCCGAGCAGCACGGTCTGGTCCCGGCGCTCGACGCGCTCGTGGCGCGGACCGCCATCGCGGAGGCGGCGCGCCTCGCCGCCGCGCCCGGTGACGAGCTCACCCTGCACCTCAACGTCTCCGCCGCCTCCCTCACCGACGGGCACGTGCTCACCGCCATCGTCGAGGCGGCCACCCTCCACGGGTTCCCCACCGAGCGCATCGTCATCGAGGTGACCGAGACGAGCCCCGTCGTGGACCTCGAGGGGACGCGGGACGCCCTCGTCGAGGCTCGCCTGGCGGGCCTGGGGGTCGCCCTGGACGACTTCAGCGCGGGCCACACGTCCCTGCACCTCCTCGCGCACCTGCCGATCACGATGCTCAAGCTGGACCGGGGTCTCGTGACCGGTGCGGCTACCTCCCGGCGGTGGCAGCGCCTCCTGCGCGTCTTCGCCGACGCCGGTCGGGAGTTCGGCACCGTCGTGGTGGCGGAGGGCGTCGAGACCGCCGAGGACCTCGCGGTCGTGCGGGCAGCGGGGTGCGACCAGGCCCAGGGCTACCACCTCGCGCGGCCGCTGACGACCGCCGGCCTCAGGGCAGCGACGGCGGCGTCGGTCGCCCTGCCCGGGGGGCCGGGACGCCCGCTGCCTCCGGCCGCGCACCCGGCCGAGTGAGGCTGCCCGCGCCTCCCAGGTAGACGCCGAGCGCGCGCCGGCCCTCCTCCACCTCGTTCACGACGAGCTCGGCCCACGCCGCCAGCTC
>NZ_AXCW01000194.1 GCF_000603945.1 Actinotalea ferrariae CF5-4
CTCGCCCGAGCCCGCGGCGCCGTCGTCCGCGTCCGGCTCGGTCGCCTCGGGTGCGGCGCCCTCCGGTGCCGCGGCCTCGGGCTCCGCTGCGTCGTCGGCGGAGGTGCGGACCGAGAGGATCGGCGCGCCGACCGGCACGGTGGTCCCCTCCGGGACGTGCAGCCGGGTCACCGTGCCCTCGAAGGGCGACGGGACCTGGACGAGCGCCTTGGCCGTCTCCACCTCCGCGATCGTCTGGTTCAGCTCGACGGTGTCGCCCTCCGCGACCAGCCACGAGACGAGGTCGGCCTCGGTCAGCCCCTCGCCGAGGTCCGGCATCGCGAACTCCTCCACGGCCATCAGCCCTCCCGACCGGTCAGCGAGTGCGGACGTCCCAGGACGCGGTCCACGCCGTCCAGGATCCGGTCCAGGCCGGGCAGGAAGTGCTCCTCCAGCTTGGCCGGCGGGTACGGCACGTCGAAGCCCGTGACCCGGACCGGAGGTGCCTCGAGGTGCTCGAAGCACCGTTCGGTGATGCTGGCCGCGATCTCCGCCCCGAGGCCGCCGTGCTGCTGCGCCTCGTGCGTGATCACGAGGCGGCCGGTGCGCCGCACCGACGCCTCGACGGTCGCGAGGTCCATGGGGGACAGCGAGCGGAGGTCGATCACCTCGACCGCGATGCCGTCGTCGGCCGCGGCGACCGCCGCGTCCCGGGCGGTCGCGACCAGCGGTCCGTACGCGACGAGGGTCACGTCGGCGCCCTCGACGACCACGGCGGCCGCCTCCATCGGCGGCGCGCCGTCCAGCGACGCCTCGACGGGGGCCTTGGTCCAGTAGCGGCGCTTGGGCTCGAGGAAGATCACCGGGTCGTCGCAGGCGATCGACTGGCGCAGCAGCGTGTAGGCGTCCTGCGGGTGCGAGCAGGTGACGACCCGCAGGCCCGAGGTGTGCGTGAAGTACGCCTCGGGCGACTCGGAGTGGTGCTCGACCGCACCGATGCCCCCGCCGTACGGGATCCGCACGGTGATCGGCATCGAGACCCGTCCCTGCGTCCGGTAGCGGAGCTTGGCGACCTGGGTGACGAGCTGGTCGAACGCCGGGTACACGAAGCCGTCGAACTGGATCTCGACGACCGGCCGGTACCCGCGGTAGCAGAGCCCGACGGCGACGCCGACGATCCCGGCCTCCGCGAGCGGCGTGTCCATGACCCGGTCGGCGCCGAAGTCGCGCTGGAGGCCGTCGGTCACCCGGAAGACGCCGCCGAGCGTCCCGATGTCCTCACCCATGAGGACGACCGCCGGGTCCTCCTCCAGGCTGTGCCGCAGGCCGAGGTTCAGGGCCCCGGCGAGCGTGAGGGTCGTGGGACCCGCCGTCGGCGACGGGGCCGAGGGCCCCGCTGTGCGGTCCGTCGTCGGCGCCGTCATCGCGCACCGTCCTGCGCGGCCGTCCCGTCGCCGTCCTCGTACATCGCCAGGTAGGCGGCGTACTGGCTGCGCTGCCGCTCCAGCCACGACGACGGCGTCGCGTAGACGTGGTCGAAGAGGCTCAGGGGCTCGGGCGCGGTGAGCCCCAGGCAGCCGGCCCGCATCCGGCGGGCGGCGGAGTCCGCGGCCTGCTTCACCGCGGTCGTCACCTGGTCGTCGAGCAGGCCCTCGCGCTCCAGGAGCCGCTCGACGCGCAGGAGCGGGTCCCGCGCGGCCCAGACCTCGCGGTCCGCGGGGTCCACGTAGCGGGTCGGGTCGTCGGACGTGGTGTGCGGCCCCATGCGGTAGGTGACCGCCTCGACGAAGGTCGGCCCCTCGCCCCGGCGGGCGCGGTCCAGCGCCTGCCGGGTGACCGCCATGACCGCCAGGACGTCGTTGCCGTCCACGCGCACGCTCGGGATCCCGAAGCCGGGGGCGCGGTCGGCGAGGGGGCGCACGGCCTGCAGGCCCACCGGCTCGGAGATCGCCCACTGGTTGTTCTGGCAGAAGAAGACCACCGGGGCGCGGAAGCTGGCCGAGAAGACCATCGCCTCGTTGACGTCGCCCTGGCTCGTCGCACCGTCGCCGAAGTACGCGACCGCGACGGCGTCGGTGCCGTCCTTGACCGCGCCGATCGCCCAGCCGGTGGCGTGCAGGGTCTGGGCGCCGATGATGATCTGCGGGGTCGCCATGCCCACCGCGAAGGGGTCCCAGCCGGAGTTCGCGGTCCCGCGCCAGACCTTCACCATGTCCGTCAGGTCCACGCCGCGGCAGTAGGCGACGGCGTTCTCCCGGTAGCTGGAGAAGACGAAGTCGTCGCGCCGCAGCACGCGGGCCGACCCGACCTGGGCGGCCTCCTGGCCCAGGAGCGGGGGCCACAGCCCCAGCTGCCCCTGGCGCTGCAGGGCTGTCGCCTCCACGTCGAGGCGGCGGACGACGACGAGGTCCTCGTAGAGCGCGACGAGCCGGTCGGCGTCGACGTCCTCGACCCAGGGCTCGTACTCGGGGTCCGGCGTGCGGGTCCCGTCGGGGGCGAGCAGCTGGACGAGCTGGTCGCCGCGCACGGCGGGGTCGTGGTCGGCACGTCCGGACGCAGCGGCGGTTCGCGCCGTCTCGCGTCGTTCGTGCACAGCGGTCGGGTGGACGTGTGAACGCAACATGTCTCGCTCCGTGTGTGGCGGAGCCCGCGCCCTCGTGAGGCCCGGGCTCCGTTGCCCGTGGTGCCGTCAGGCTACGGCCGCAAGGGACCTTCTGCCCATCATGCGGACATCCTCGGAGCGTCGCGCCGGGGCGCGTCCCGTCAGGAGGACGCGCCGTCCCGCTGCTCGGACGGGCGCGTCACCGGGAGGTGGCGACCCCACCAGGCCAGCACGTGCTCGAAGCGCTGCACGCGGTGCCGCGGCCGTCCGGAGCGCGTCAGCTCGTGTCCCTCCCCGGGGAAGAGCAGCAGCTCCGCCTCCACCCCGCGGCGCCGCAGCTCGACGAACCACCGCTGACCCTGCTCCACGGGGCAGCGCCAGTCGTTCTCGGAGTGGATCACCAGCGTCGGCGTGCGGACGGCGCCGACGTGGGCCATCGGCGACTGCGCGGCGACCGCCGCGGCCCCGTCCGGCGTGCCGGGGTCGCCCAGGTACTCCAGGCCGAAGAACCAGCCGATGTCGCTCGAGCCGACGAAGCTCACCGGGTCCAGGAACCCGCGCTCGACGACAGCCGCAGCGAAGCGGTGCGTCCGGGTCGTCAGCCAGGCCGTGAGGTAACCGCCGTAGGAGCCGCCCATGACGCCGACCCGGTCCGCGTCCAGGCCGAGGGAGGCGTCGGCCAGCGCGGCCTCCAGGAGCGCGAGGACGTCGTCGGCGTCGACGGTCCCGAACGCGCCGCGGATCGCGCGGCCGTGCGCCGCGCCGTACCCGGCCGAGCCCCGGGGGTTGCCCAGGACGACGGCGTAGCCCGCCTCGGTGAGTGTCTGGACCTCGTCGAAGAGGCCGTGCGTGTACTGGGCGTAGGGCCCGCCGTGGATGAGCAGGATCGTCGGGTGCGGCCCGGCGTGCCGCGCGGTGTCTGGCGTGGCGACCCAGCCGTGCACCGGGTACCCGTCCGGTGCGGAGGCGGTCAGCTCGCGAGGTGTGCGGAGCCGCCCGGTGGCCCGCAGCGGTGCGGACAGGTCGGTCAGCCACACCGGCTCCCCGCCCGTCGAGGGCCGCACGACGACGACGTCGCCCGCCGAGTCCGGCCGGCCGGCCGACGCGACGACGACCGTGCCGTCCGTCGTCGCGTCCGCGCCGGAGACGACGACCGGGCCGCCCAGCAGGACACGCTCCGGGCCCTCTGCCGTAGCGGGCAGCGCGAGCAGCACGACGGCGCCCCGCCGCTGGTCGGCGACGACGACAACCTCCGCGGTCGGCACGAGGACGGCGGGCAGGAGGTCGACCGCCTCGGCGTCGGTGTGCCGGCGGGGCGCGCCGTCCGCCCCGCGGTCCGCACTCCCGTCCGCACTCCCGTCCGCACTGCCGTCCGCCCCGGCGAGCGCCGCCTCCAGGTCGAGCGAGAACAGGCCGGTCTGCGCCGTGACGAAGTCGCGCCCGGTCGGGCCCTGGTCGCTGGCCAGGAGCCACAGCGTGCGCCCGTCCGGCGACGGCGCCACCGCGTCGACGGACAGGGCGTCCCGCGTCCCGGCACGCGTGACCGGGACCGGCGCGCCCGATGCGCCGTCGGCGGGCCGCGCCGCCACGACGACGGCGTCGCGGAGCAGGTCCTCCTCCCGCCCGGCGTGCACGGCCGCGACGGCGACGAGGCGCTCGCCGTCGGGCAGCCAGCGGTGACCGCTCACCTCGACGTCGCCGGACGTGAGGGCGAGCGGCTCGGGTCGCGCGGCGGGGGACGGCTCGGCGGGCACGTCGACGACGAAGAGGTGCTGCGGCCGGTCCCGGAAGAACCCCACGCCGTCGCCGCGGTAGCGGAGCGTGGTGATGTGCCGGGGCGGCTCGGCGGCGGCGTCCGCCCCCGCGGCGTACCGGCCGGCCTCCGGGACGCGGGCGAGGTAGGCCAGGCGCGTGGCGTCCGGGGAGAACCGGGGCTCGCCGACGCCCAGCGGTGCGTCGGTGAGACGGACGGGCTCCCCGCCCGTCGCCTCCACGACCCACAGCTGCGGGCGGCCCTGCGGCTCGGCGCGCAGGAACGCCACCCACCGTCCGTCCGGGGACCAGGCCGGCGCGGTGTCGCGGTGACCCCGCGTGAGCCGCCGCGCGTCCCGCGAGCCGTCCGTCGAGGCGGTCCACAGGCCACCCACGTACTCGTCGGACGCGAGGTCGGGGGACGTCACGGACCAGACGGCGGTGGTGCCGTCGGGGCTGAGCGCCGGGGTGCCGGGGGTCTGCAGGAGGGCGACGTCGTCGGGGATCACCCCGCGACCTTAGGCCAGCGCCGCGCGGCGGACTCTCCTAGGGTCGGGGCATGCTCCGACCTCGCGGCGCGTGCCGCGCCGGCCGCCGCCACCCGTCCGGGAACCCGACGTGACGGGGCGCCTCGTGCTCCTGCGCCACGGCGAGAGCGTCGCCAACGCGGCGCAGGAGTTCACCGGCCGGATCGACGTCGACCTCACGACGCGTGGCGTCGCGCAGGCGCGTGACGCGGCCCGCCTGCTCGACGCCGCGGGCCTGGTCCCCGACGTCGTCCTCACCTCGCCCATGGTCCGGGCGCTGCGCACCGCGCAGGTCGTGCAGACCGAGGTGGGCGGGCAGGTCCCGCTGCGCGAGCGGTGGCGACTCGTGGAACGGGACTACGGGTTCCTCACCGGCCTGGCCAAGGCCGCCGCGCGGGAGCGCCTCGGCCCGGAGCGGTTCGTCTCGCTGCGGCGCACGCGCCACGGCCTGCCCGGACCCCTCGACGACGACGCCGCCGCGCGGCTGGACCTCTACGAGGCGCTCGGCTCCGGCCTGGCACCCGCCGGCCGCGGCGAGTCGCTCCAGGACGTCGTCGACCGGGTCGCGCCGTGCTGGGCGGAGGCCCGGGGCCTCGTCGCAGACGGCGCCGTCGTCCTCGTCGTGGCGCACGGGAACTCCCTGCGCGCGCTGTGCCTCCTCGTCGACGGCCTGTCGGACGAGGAGGTCCTGCACCTCAACCTTCCCCAGGCGCAGCCGCTCGTGTACGCCCTCGAGGACGGCGTGCCGCGGCCCCGGGGCGGGCGCTACCTGGACCCCGGGACCGCGCACGCCGTCGCCGCCCAGATCGCGAGCGAGGGCGGGACCTGACGCCTGCGGCTCGTCAGGTCCCGCCCCCGCGGGTCGGTCAGGGACGGTCAGGCGCGGACGACGCCCGCCGCGAGGTGGGGATGGTGCGCCTCGACGACGTTGGGGTGGGCGCGGACCCGGCTCTTGAGCGCGTTGTAGCCGTACTCGTCGAGGATCTCCTCGTCGTCGGCGTCGCGCGCCACCCCGGGGGCCCGGGCGGCGAGGTCGGCCGGGAGCGTGAGCCGCGGGAAGACGGCGTCCAGGGACGGGTTGTGGAAGTACGGGACCGAGATGCGGTCGGTCCCCGGCTCCGGGGCGAGCACGCGGTGCCGCGTGGCCTTGAGGTAGCCGTCGGTGGCCCACTCGAGCATCTCGCCGATGTTGACGATGAGCGCCCCGTCCAGCGGCGGCGCGTCGAGCGCCTCACCCTGGTACTCGACCTGGAGACCGCGGCGGCCCGGCTCGACGAGCAGGAGCGTCAGGACGCCGAAGTCGTTGTGCCAGCCGACGCCCTGGTCGGTGCCGCCCTCGACGCGCCCGGGGTACCGGACCACCTTCGTCAGCCACGCGGGGGCGTCGCCGAACGCGGGGTCGAAGACGTCGGGTGCCTGCCCGAGGGACAGCGCCCACTCGCGCAGCAGACGGTCCGCCACCGCGCCCATGAGGGTCGTCCACTCGTCGACGACGTCGCGCAGCGCGGGCAGCTCCTCCGGCCACAGGTTCGGGCCCTGGAGCACGCCCCAGGCGGGCTGCGTGGGACCGGACGGCAGCACGGGGCGCTCCGGTCCGACGTCGATCTGCTCCCGCCAGTCGACCTTGCCCTGGGTCCGCTCGCCTCCGACCCGGGTGTAGCCGCGGAAGTGCGGGCTGCGGGTGTTCTCGATGGCGAGCTTGGCCTCCTCGGGCAGCGCGAAGAAGGCGCGGGCGGTCGCGACGACCCGGTCGACGAGGGCGGCGTCGGCGCCGTGCCCGACGAGGTAGAAGAAGCCGTGCCCGTGCGTGGCCTCCCGCAGGGCGGTGCGGAAGGACTCGGCCGTCTCCGGGTCGTCGGCCTGGCGCAGGTCCAGGACCGGCAGGGCGGGGGCGTCGTCCGCCGGGTGGGGCGGGGCGGGGTCCGTCAGGTCATCGGGCAGGGCAGCAGACTGGTGAGCGGGCAGGTGAGGGGGCAGGTGAGCGGGCAGGTGAGCGGGCAAGGCAGCGGGCAGCACGGAGTGCAGGGTCATCGGGGTTCCTTCTGGTGCGGGGGACGAGCTGAGGGTCGGAGCGGGTCAGGCTCGACACAGACAGCTGTCGGTCCGCAGCAGGTCCACGTGGACGCGGCGCACCAGGACCAGAGGCATAGGGCGGAGGATAGCTGCGTACGTGGCGCCTGACGAGGCCGGTCTCACCCCAGCACCGTGACCGTGACCTCGTGCAGCCCCTCCGCGCCGTCGGGGACGACGTCCTGACGCCGGGGGCTCTGCATCCGGCCCGCGGCGTCGGACGCCCGGACGCGCAGCACGTGCTCCCCGGGCGTCGCGTCCCACTGCCAGGACCACTGCCGCCACGTGTCGACGCTGATCTCGGCCGCGAGCTCCGCGTCCTGCCACGGTCCGTCGTCCACCTGGACCTCGACGCCCGTGATCCCCGTGTGCTGCGCCCACGCGGTGCCGCCCACGGCCACCCGGCCGGCATCGACCCGCGCACCGTCCCGGGGCACCTCGATCCGCGACGACGTCTTCACCGGCCCCCGGTCGGACCACCCCCGCACCGTCCAGTAGGCCTCCGCGTCCGCGAAGCGGGTCACCTCCAGGTCGACGACCCACTTGGTGGCGGAGACGAACCCGTAGAGGCCCGGCACGACCATGCGGACCGGGAACCCGTGCTGGAGCGGGAGCGGCTCGCCGTTCATCCCGACGGCGAGGAGTGCGTCGCGGTCGTCGAGCAGGACCTCCAGCGGGGTGGACGCCGTGAAGCCGTCCGCGCTCGTGGAGAGCACCATGTCCGCACCGGGCAGCGGCCGGGCGCGGTCGAGCACCTCGCGCAGGGGCAGGCCGAGCCAGCGCGCGGTGCCGATGAGCGAGCCGCCCACGGGGTTGGACACGCACGCCAGGGTCACGTCGGCCTCGACGAGGTCGCTCCCGAGCAGCTCGTCGAACGTCAGCCGCACCTCGCGCTCCACGAGGCCGTGCACCCGCAGCTCCCACGTGGCGGGGTCGACGCGGGGGACCGCCAGGGCCGTGTCGATCCGGAAGAACTCGTCGTTCGGGGTCACCACGGGGACGAGCCCGGCGACGGGTGCGGCCGCGGCGGCCGGCACCGGCGGGGCGGGGCGCGTCGCCCGGGGCAGGCGCAGGGCGG
>NZ_AXCW01000195.1 GCF_000603945.1 Actinotalea ferrariae CF5-4
TGCGACGACCGGTTGAGTCCGGTCAAGGCGGGGCAGCGGGAGTGGAGGAAGGACATGAAGGGGCGACGGGAGGAAGGGAGCGCACGGGAGAGCCAGAGAGAGCCGACAGGCGACCGGACCTGAGGGGCGACGCGCACGCCGACCGGGCATGTCGGTGGGCGCCGGTACGATCGTCCCGAACGACAGGGGAGCGTCGTCCGGGCCCCCACCGGACGCAGGACGCTGAGAGTGCGGAACTCCGCAGACCCTCGAACCTGATCCGGTTCACACCGGCGTAGGGAGTCGGGATTCTCAGGGCACCACCCGTCGCGCACGGGTCGCCCGTGCCCGACGGACGGGCCCACCCCTCCTGGATCGACGAGGAGGAGACATGGCGAGAAGCCTCGCCCGCAGCACCCGCGCCCCCGGCGCGACCAGCACGGGAACCACCAGCAGCACGG
>NZ_AXCW01000196.1 GCF_000603945.1 Actinotalea ferrariae CF5-4
GCTCCCGGCACGACGACCACTGGCACGACCACCACCGGCACGACCCGCGCGTCCGGACCGATCCCGACCCGCGGCCGCGCCGGCCGCACCCGGACCGCGCAGGTCGTCGCCGCCTCCGGTCTGGCCCTCGCCCTCACCGCCTGCACGGCGGTCGGCGGCTCGGCCGACGACGAGGACAGCGGCCAGACCACCGGCCAGGACGGCACCGGTGCCACGACGGACGGTGGCCGCGTCGTCCTGGTCACGCACGACTCCTTCGCACTCAGCGAGGAGCTCATCGCCCAGTTCGAGGCGGACACGGGCCTCACGCTGGAGCAGCGCGCCCCCGGTGACGGCGGTGCGCTGGTGAACCAGCTCATCCTGACCAAGGACGCGCCGCTGGGCGACGTCGTCTTCGGCATCGACAACTCCTTCGCCTCGCGGGCCATCGCGGAGGGCGTCCTGGAGCCGTACACGTCCCCCGCCGCCGGCGAGGACGTCGCCCGCTACGCCGTCGACGAGGAGGGCTACCTCACCGCGATCGACGTCGGCGACGTCTGCGTCAACGTCGACCGCGAGTGGTTCGCCGAGGCGGGCATCCCGGAGCCGGAGACCCTCGAGGACCTCACCGACCCGCAGTACCGGGACCTCCTCGTCGTCACCAACCCCGCGACGAGCTCCCCCGGGCTGGCGTTCCTCCTCGCGACCGTCGGTGCGTTCGGCGAGGAGGGCTGGGTCGACTACTGGGCAGCGCTCCGCGACAACGGCGTCAAGGTCGCCGCGGGCTGGTCGGACGCCTACTACGTCGACTTCACCGGCCCCTCCAGCGAGGGCGGCGACCGCCCGCTCGTCCTCTCCTACGCCTCCTCCCCGCCCTACGAGGTCCCCGAGGGCGTGACCGACCCCGCCGAGGCACCCACCCGCGCGCTGCTCGACACCTGCTTCCGGCAGGTCGAGTACGCCGGCGTCCTCGCGGGGGCCGAGAACCCCGAGGGCGCGCAGAAGGTCGTCGACTGGCTGCTCAGCCCGGAGGTCCAGGCGGACATCCCGGAGCAGATGTACGTCTACCCGGTCGACTCCTCCGTCGAGCTGCCCGAGAGCTGGGCGACCTTCGCCCCGCAGGCCGAGGAGCCGTTCGAGGTGGACCCGGACGCGATCACCGAGAACCGGGACAGCTGGATCCAGACCTGGACCGACACGGTCATCGGGTGACCCCCGCGACCCGTCCCGCCCGCTGATCGGACCCCCGTGACCCCCACGACGACGACGCCCCGGCCCACGCGGCCGGGCGGCGTCACCCCTCGCCTCGCGTACCGCTCCGGCGCCGCGGGGCGAGGGGTCGTGTGGGCCCTCGCGACCGCGGTGCCGCTCCTGTTCCTCGCGGTCTTCTTCGCGTACCCCGTCGCCGCCATCGTGGGGCGGGGGTTCGCGCCCGACGGCGCCCTGGACCTCACCGCGTTCGGCGAGGTGTTCGGGCGTCCCCGCACCTGGCGGATCATCGGGCTCACCGTCGCCCAGGCGACCGTCGCCACCGCGTTCGCCGTCGTGCTCGGCCTCCCGGGTGCCTACCTGCTGTATCGCTGCGACTTCCCGGGCCGGACCGCCCTGCGCGCGTTCGTCGTCGTCCCGTTCGTGCTGCCCACCGTGGTGGTCGGGGTGGCGTTCCGCTCGGTCCTCGCGCCGCACGGCCCGCTGGGGTTCCTCGGCTGGGACGGCACCTTCGCCGCCGTCGTCGCAGCGCTCGTGTTCTTCAACTACGCGGTGGTCGTGCGCACCGTGGGGGGCTTCTGGGCCTCCCTCGACCCGCGCGCGGAGCAGGCCGCCCGCTCCCTCGGTGCACCGCCCTGGCGGGCGTTCGTCTCCGTCACGCTTCCCGCCCTGACCCCGGCGATCGCGTCCGCGGCGGCGATCGTCTTCCTGTTCTGCGCGACGGCGTTCGGCGTGGTCCTCGTGCTGGGCGGCACGGGCTACGGCACCGTCGAGACCGAGATCTGGGTCCAGACCACGCAGTTCCTCGACCTCCCCGCCGCCGCCGTCCTGTCCGTGGTCCAGCTCGCCGTCGTCGCGCTCGCCCTCGTCGCCGCCGGGCGCGCGCGGGACCGGCGCGAGCGCGCCCTCCAGCTCCGCCCCGCCGAGACGACGACGGCGCAGCGCCTCGCCCTGCGCGGGCCCGGGCGCCGGAACGGTGACGTGCTCGCCCTCGCCGTCACGGCCGCCGTCGGCCTCGTCCTCCTCGCCCTGCCGCTCGGCACGGTCCTCGTCCGGTCCTTCCGGACGCGCGACGGCTGGGGCCTCGGCAACTACGTCGCGCTGGGCACCACCGGCGGCCCGAACGCGCTGAGCGTCACGGTGTGGGAGGCGGCCCTCACGTCGCTGCGCGTCGCGGTGGACGCGACCCTCCTCGCCGTGGTCATGGGTGGTCTCGTGGCCCTGGTCGTGTCCCGCCGCCCCCGCTCGCGCACCGGGCGACGGGCGGTCCGCACCCTCGACGCCGTCGTCATGCTCCCGCTCGGCGTCTCGGCGGTGACCGTCGGCTTCGGGTTCCTCGTCGCCCTCCAGCGCCCCTTCGGCATCGACCTGGACCTGCGCGACTCGCTCGTCCTCATCCCCGTCGCGCAGGCCGTGGTCGCGATCCCGCTGGTCGTGCGTACCGTGCTGCCCGTGCTCCGCGCCGTCGACACCCGGCTCCACGAGGCGGCCGCCGTCCTCGGCGCCGCCCCGGGCCAGGTCCTGCGGCTCGTCGACTGGCCGCTCGCCGCGCGGTCGCTGGGCCTCGCCGTCGGGCTCGCCTTCGCCGTCAGCCTCGGGGAGTTCGGCGCGACGGCGTTCCTCGCCCGGCCCGACCAGCCGACGCTGCCCGTGGTGATCTTCCGGCTCATCGGCCGGCCGGGCGCGGACAACCTCGGCATGGCGCTGGCGGCGTCGGTCGTGCTCGCGCTGCTCACCGCCACCGTCATGCTGCTCACCGAGCGGCTCCGGGCGGGCGGCCGGACCGCCGCGACGGGGGAGTTCTGATGGCCGGGGTGTCGGCGGCGCCCAGCGGGCGGGGCCTGGAGGTCCGCGACGTCGTCGTCCTGTACCGCGACGACGACGGCACGACCAAGGCCGCCGTCGACGGGCTCGACCTCGACGTCGCCCCCGGCGAGGTCGTCGCCCTGCTCGGACCCTCCGGGAGCGGCAAGTCCAGCCTGCTGCGTGCGGTCGCGGGCCTCGAACCGGTCGCCCGCGGCACGATCACCTGGGACGGCGGCGACCTCGCCGGGGTCCCCGTGCACCAGCGGGGCATCGGTCTGATGTTCCAGGACGGCCAGCTCTTCCCCCACCGCGACGTCGCGGCGAACGTCGCCTTCGGGCTGCAGATGCAGCGCGTGCCGCGGGCCGAGCGAGCCCGGCGGGTCGGCGAGCTGCTCGAGCTCGTCGGGCTGGGCGGGTTCGGGGACCGCGACGTCGCGAGCCTGTCCGGGGGCGAGCGGCAGCGGGTCGCGCTCGCGCGCTCCCTGGCCCCCCGACCGCGGCTGCTGCTCCTCGACGAGCCGCTCTCCGCCCTGGACCGGGCACTGCGCGAACGCCTCGCCGACGACGTCCGCGCCGCCCTGCGTGCGACCGGCACCACGGCGCTCTTCGTCACCCACGACCACGACGAGGCCTTCGCCGTCGCCGACCGCATCGCCGTCATGGACGCGGGCCGGCTCCTGCAGGTCGACCCGCCCGCGCGGCTGTGGCACCGGCCCGCCTCGCGCCGCGTCGCGGCCTTCCTCGGCTACGAGGCCTTCGTGCGCGCCGACTCGCCGGCCGGACGGGCCCTGCGGGGCGGGAGCGGGGCCGGCCGGGGAGCGGGCGATCAGGGGTCGGGCCGCGACGGGCAGGACCACGACGGGCACGACCACGACAGCCAGGACCACGACGGGCCCGCGGAGCGGCTGCTCGCCCTGGGCCCGGGGTCGCTCGTCCTGGCCGGCGAGCCGGGCGGTCACGGGGCGACGCTCACCGGGACCGTCCTGCAGTCGGGGTTCCGGCGCGGCGTGGTCGAGCTCGTCGTCGAGGTGCCCGACGTCGGCCAGGTGACCGTCGTCGAACCGAGCGCGGGCGTGCAGCTGGACGCGCCGGCGCCGGGCTCGACCGTCGCCCTGCGCGCGCAGCCGGACGCGATCGCCGTCGTCGGCTGAGGGGCGCCAACGCGGGGCGCCGTCCGCTGGTCGGGCCCGCGACCTGCGACATCACGCCACGGGGGCCGGACGCCGCCTCCCCCGGATGTTCACCGTCCCGCCGTGCGGCCGACGCCGGGCGGCGTCGGCCCCGACACCCGGACCGGCGAGGCTGAGCGCATGAGCGCCGCCGTCGACCCGTGGGAGCCGCACCCCCGCCCGCGCGCGGTCCACGGGCTCGGGGACCCCGACACCGAGCAGGGGCTGCTCAACCTCCGCGACCTCGGCGGGATCCCGGTGACCGGCGGCACCACCCGGCACGGCGTGGTCCTGCGCAGCGATGACCTCAGCCGGGCGACCACCTGGGAGGTCGAGGCCCTCCTGCACGCCGGCCTGTCCACCGTCGTGGACCTGCGCTCCCCGCACGAGGTCGCGAGCGCGGGGACCGGCCCCCTGCGCGCGCGAGGTGTCGAACAGCACCACCTGCCCCTCCTCCCCCGGTCCGGGATGCCCGGCGGGCTGGTCGCCCGGCTCACGGGCAACGCCGTGACGCCGGACGAGCTGGGCCGGTGGTACGCGATGGTCACGCTCGCGAGCGCACCCCTGCTCGTGGGCGTGCTCGAGCTCGTCGCACGCGCCGAGGGCGCCGTGCTGGTGCACTGCACCGCCGGCAAGGACCGGGCCGGGATCGTGGCGGCGTGCCTCCTCACCGTCCTGGGTGCCGGCCGCGACGACGTCGTCCTCGACTACACGCGCACGAGCGTCGCCCTGCCGGCCCTGCGGCGGCGGCTCGGTCTCGCCGCGGTGGCCGCGGACGTCGCCGTCCTCGTCGATGCCCACCCGGGCACGATGGCCGGGATGCTCACGGTGCTCCACGAGGAGCACGGGGGCGTCCGGGAAGTGCTCGGCGAGGCGGGGCTGACCGACGCCACGACGGCGCGCCTGCGCGACCGCCTCGTCGTCGCGACGCCCGCGCGCACGTCGGCCTGACGCCTCACGCGAGGCGCTTCTGCCACACCCCCGCGACACCGGCAGGCCGGAAGCCCAGCGCGACGTTGATGCCGAGCATGAACGCGTTCTCCTCGGCGTTCCACGTGTGGACCCGGCGAGCCTCGGGCCGCAGCTCCCGGAGCCGCTCCAGCAGCCCGGCCTTCATGAGCAGGCCCAGCCGGTGCCCCCGGTGCTCGCCGACGACGATCGTGTCCTCCTGGAAGACCGGTGCCGGCCGGTCGACCTGGAGCTGGACCATCGTGAAGCCGGCGAGCGTGCCCGTCGGGACGTGCTCGGCCGCCACGAGGAGGTACGTGTGGCCGGACGCTGCGATGTCCTGCTCGTACCGCCGGAGGCGGTCGGCGTCCCACGGGTCCTCCTCGAGGTCGAGCCCCGCCTGCGGCTCGTCCGTGGACATGCGGGTCTCGAGCCGCGCCCAGTCGTCGACCCACCGCTGGGGGGCGCGGTCCTGCCAGGTGACGAGGCGGTAGTCGGCGCCCGCGCGCTCCGTCGCGGCCGCGCGGAGGCCCGCCAGACGGTCCGGCGGCACGGGCAGGGTCAGGACGGAGTACCGGGCCGCCTGCTCGAGCGCGTAGCCGTGCTTCAGGCAGAGCGCCGCGCCGGGGTCGTCGGCCGCGATGCGCCCCGCTCCGCTCGCCGGCTCCATCGCCCCGGGCGTGCCCTCCGCCGGCTCGCCGCCGTGCTCGCTCTCGAGGATCACCGTGGACCGACCGCCCGCCGTCGCGATCGCCTCGGCGGCCTCGACCAGCGCGCTCCCGGAGCCACCGTCCCGGACCGCCGGCCGGACCGCGACGGCCACGTGCGCGACGTGGTGGTTGCTGCGCCGCGGCAGGACGACGGACGCGCTGCCGACGACGTCGTCCGGGCCCGGGTCCGGGACGTCGGCCGGGACGGCGACGAGCCGCACGCGCCGCGCGTAGTCCTGCTCCTGGAGCTTGGCCCACAGGTACTGCGCGGTGAGGGCGAGGTCGTCGTGGCCGTACGTGTCGAGGTCCGCCTCGCGGGAGACCGCCGCCGAGCCGTGCAGCGCCCAGGCGTCACGGTGGTCCGGCGACGGCGGGACCGGTGCGGGCAGGACACGCCAGGGCGCTGGGCCGGCCGGGGCGGACGAACGCTGGGTCATGGAGTCCACTGTCCGCGCGCCGGGGCGGGCGCGGCCAGCGTTTTCCGGCCGTCAGGCCGAGGCGGCGGGCGGCGGGCCGTGGGGGGCGTCGTCGTCCGGGTCGCCCGCGTCGTCGAGCCCGTCGGGCCCTCCGGCGGTGAGCGCGCCTGCCCCGGTGAGCGCACCCGCCTGGACCTGGAGGCCGAACACGGCCTCCAGACCCTCGCGGTACTCGTCGTGGCGGCCCCGCCGCGCGTGCTCACGGGCCCGCACGGCAGGCACGTGCAGCACCGACGCCGCGAACCGCCGCAACGAGCGCTCGACGGCCGCGGCGACCTCCGGGTCCCCCGCCCGCACCCGGTGCAGCTCCGCGGCCATGGCCTGCTCGACGTGGCGGCGCAGGGCCACCACGGCGGGCACGAGCGTCTGCTCCGCGAGGGTGGCCTCGAACTCCGCGGCGTGCTCCTCGACGATCCGGCGCCCCCGGGTGACCTCCCGCGAGACGGCGGCCGGCGCGTGCGCCTGGATCGTGGCGAGGTCGACGAGCCGCACGCCCGGCACGGTCGCGACGGCCGGGTCGACGTCGTGGGTCAGCGCGAGGTCGACGAGGACGCGCGGTCGCGGGGTCCCGGTCGGGTCCGCCGCGCGGGCGGCGGTCACCATCGGCACGTCGACGACCGGGCCCAGGGCACCCGAGCACGACACGACGACGTCGGCGGCCGCGAGCGCGCCCGGGAGGTCGCCGGCCTCGACCGGCCGGGCGCCGCGGTCGGTGGCGAAGCCGTGCGCGCGGCCGGACGGGGAGTAGACGGCGACGTCGCGTGCGCCGCGCGTGCGCAGGGCGGTGAGGCTGGCGCCCGCGTAGGAGCCGGTGCCGATGAGCAGGACCGAGGCCTGCCGGAGGTCGACGTCCTGCGCGACGAGGTCGAGCGCGACCCCGACGACCGAGCGCCCCGTCCCGCCCAGCGCCGTGCCGGACCCGACGGCGCGCGACGCGCGGGACGCGGACTGGAACAGCCGCTCCAGCGTCGAGGACGTGGTGCCGAGACCCCGCGCGGTCTGCAGGGCGCGCCGCACCTGGCCGGCCACCTCCCGCTCGCCGACGACCATCGAGTCCAGACCGGCACCGACCGCGAAGAGGTGGCGGCTCACGGCGGGGCCGACGGCGAGCTGCAGCGACTCGGTGACCGCCGTGGCGTCCAGGCCCGAGGTCCGCGCGACGACGGCGACGACGTCGCGCGCCGCGTCGGCGATCGCGGCGCGGTGGGCGCGGTCGGCCAGCGACTCGGCCGCGGGGG
>NZ_AXCW01000197.1 GCF_000603945.1 Actinotalea ferrariae CF5-4
CGGCCGCCGCGGACTCGGCGGCGAGGCGGTCCACGTGCTCGCCGGCGCGGCGCTCGACCTCGGGACGCTCGTCCCCCGCGTCCAGGTCGCGCGCGGCCAGGGCCGTCAGGTCGTCCGCGCCCTCCTCGTCGAGACCCGCCGCGCCGCAGAAGGCCGCGGTCGCCTGGCGCACACGCGCCTGCGCCTCGTCGACCTCGCGCCGGGCGTCCTGACGCATCCGCTCGAGGCGGACCTGCACCTGCTCGTACACCTCCGTGCCGAAGACCTTCTGCAGCAGCCCTCGCCGGTCCTCCGGCTTGGCCCGGAGGAAGCTCGCGAACTCCCCCTGCGGCAGGACGACCGTCTGCACGAACTGCTCGCGGTCCAGCCCGAGGAGGTGCTGGAGCTCGGCGCCCGCCTCGTCCAGCCGGGCGGACAGCAGCTCGCCCGTGTCCGGGGCGTCGGCGGAGGCGAGCCGCCACAGCCGCACGCCGGCCTGCTGGGTCGTGGTGCCCGTGCCGCGCTGCTTGGGCCGCTGGTACGCCGGTGTCCGTCGGACCCGGTAGACCCCGGAGGACGTCTCCAGCACGAGGTCGACGAACGTCTCGACGTCCGGGCCGGCGTGCCCGGAGCGCAGCCGGTCCTCGCTCGCCTCCTTCGACGCGACCTTCCCGTACAGCGCGAAGACGATCATGTCGATGAGCGTCGACTTGCCCGACCCGGTGGGCCCCTCGAGCAGGAAGATCCCGCCCGCGCCCAGCTCGGCGAGGTCGACGGTGTGCCGGCCCGGGAAGGGGCCGACCGCCTGGAAGGTCAGGGAGTGCAGGTGCATCAGGCGCTCCGCCCCGCCGCGAGCACGTCCTCGTAGGCGCGCCGCAGGACCGCGAGCTCCTCGGGGGTGGGTGGGGCGCCCGTGACGTGCTCGACGAACTCCCCGGCCACCAGCAGCGGGTCGCTCGCGCTCGTGACCGCCCGCGCCCGGACGCGCTCGGTCGCCGCCACCGGCCGGTGCTCCACGACCAGCGCGTGCGGGAACCGCGCCTTCACGCGAGCCACGAGCTCGGTCGGCCGGGCGTCGTCGGTGACGACCACCCGCAGCCAGTCGTCGCGGTGCGGTTCGCCCGCGGCGCCCAGCAGGTCCTCCAGGCGTCCGGTGACCTCCGCGAGCCGGCGCGGCACCGGCGCGGGGACGAGCTCCGTCCGCCGGACGCCCTCGGGCCCGAGGTCGACCAGGACCGTCGCCTTGCGCTGGCGCAGCTCGGAGAAGGAGTAGGCCAGCGGGGAGCCGGAGTACTGGAGCACGGGCGGCGCGGGCGCCTCCGCCCCGCCCGGGGCCGCGCCCCCCACACCGTCGCCGTCGCCGTCGTCGCCCTCGCCCGGCACGCCCCGACCGGCGGCGATGCGCTGCGCCCCGTGCAGGTGGCCCAGCGCGACGTAGTCGACGCCGCCGAACACGCCCGCCGGGACGGAGTCCACGCCCCCGACACGGATGTCCCGTTCGGAGTCCGACGCCTCCCCGCCCACGACGAACGCGTGGGCCATCACCACGCTGCGCGGGCGACCGTCGCCCTGCGCGGCGCGGGCCGCCAGGTCCGCCCGCACCCGCCGCAGCGCCGCGGCCATGACGGCCTCGTGGGAGCGCGGCAGCAGCTCACCGGGGGCGACCGTCGGGTCGCCGTCGGCCAGGACGTGGCGCGTCGCGTCCGGGTCGAGGTACGGCAGGGCGTGGACGAGCACCGGGCCGTGCTCGTCCGCGAGCTCGACGGGCGTGCCGACGTCGGCGACGCGGGCCCGCACGTGCACGCCGCTGCGCAGCAGGTCCGCCCCGAACCCGAGGCGGACCGCCGAGTCGTGGTTGCCGGGCGTGAGCACGACCGTCGTGGTCGCGGCGAGGCGCGCGAGGGCCTCCGACAGCAGGGTCACCGCCTCGACAGGCGGCACGGCGCGGTCGTACACGTCCCCGGACACGACGACCGCGTCGACCTGCTCGCCCCCGGCCAGCTCCACGAGGTGGTCGAGGTAGGCGGCCTGGTGCGCGAGCAGGTCCACCCCGTGCAGGGTGCGACCGAGGTGCCAGTCGCTCGTGTGCAGGATCCGCATGGCCGTGACGCTAACCGAGGGCACCGACACGACCCCGGCCCCGCGCCGACGTCGTCCCGCGGCGGGGTCCCGGAGCCGAAACGCCGCCCGCGGGACAGCGCCGGCGCGCCCGGCCGGTGGAAGGATCCGCGATGAGATCCCGGCGGACCGTCATGCGCGGCCGCTGTCGGTCGATGCTGCCAGGGGGCGGTCCGCCGTCCCCTGGCCCGTGACACCTGGGCGGGCAGCACCTGAGCAGCACGAGCAGGACCCGAGCAGCACCCGAGCAGCACCTGACAGCACTGAGCACCAGCAAGCATGCTGACGACGCACGAGGAGGGCGCGGCGGGACACGATCCCGCCGGGCCCGTGACGCAGGAGGTCTGATGGCACCGGAGAACGACCACGGGCTGCGGCTCGTCAGCGCGGCGGACGGCGGCACGCCGCCGTCGGAGGCGGGCCCCGCGGGAGGGAGCGGGCGCGGCGCGTCCGAGGCCGTGTTCGCCGGCCTGCGCACCGCCTTCCACGACCTCGACGAGTACGTCGCCCTGCCGCGCATGTCCGGTCTGGTGCTCTCGCCCGACGGCTCGCGCCTCGTGACCCAGGTCGCGACGCTCAACCACGACAAGACCAAGGTCCACACCGCGCTGTGGGAGGTGTACCCGACGCGCGCCCGGCCGGCCCGCCGCCTGACGCGCAGCGCGCAGGGCGAGTCCGGCGCCGCCTTCACGCCCGACGGCGACCTGCTGTTCA
>NZ_AXCW01000198.1 GCF_000603945.1 Actinotalea ferrariae CF5-4
GACGGAGGACTCGGAGAAGCCGCTCGACAAGCCCGCCCTGTGGGTCCTTCCCGCGGGCGGCGGCGAGGCGCGGATCGTGGCGACCCGCCCCGGCGGTGTCAGCGGCGTCAAGACCGCCCGGTCGTCCTACGCGGTCATCTTCGCGACGCAGATGCTGCGCAGCGCGAAGGACGGCGCCGACGACGAGCGGCTGCGCACCCTGCGCAAGGACACCAAGGTCAGCGCGATCCTGCACGACGGCTACCCGGTCCGGTACTGGGACCACGACCTCGGCCCGGAGGCGCCCCACCTGCTGGGCTGGCACTTCTCCGCCGGCGACGACGTCGCCCGGTCCGTCGAGGTCGCCAGCCGCAGCACCGAGCACCTCAAGGTCTCCGACCTCACCCCCGCCCCCGGCGGTGCGCTGCGCGAGGCGGAGTACGACTTCAGCCCGGACGGCACGTTCGTCGTCTCGACGTGGGACGTCAGCGAGGCGCGCGGCGCCCAGCGGCGGGTCCTCGTCCGGCTGGACCTGGACAGCGCCGAGCGCACGGTCCTCGTCGACGACCCGGAGGCGGACCTCGGCCGCCCGGTCATCTCGCCCGACGGGACCGCGGTCGCCTACGTGCGGGAGTCCCTCGCGACACCCGACGAGGCGCCGCACGTGACGCTGCACCTCCTCCCCCTCGAGGGCGAGTCCCGCGAGCCCGGCCGGCCGCGCCAGCTCGTCGCCCACTGGGACCGCTGGACGACGGGCCACCAGTGGCTCCCGGACGGCACGGGCCTCGTGGTGACCGCCGACCAGGACGGCCGGGCCCCGGTCTTCACGGTCGACCTCGCCGCGGACACGGTCGAGCAGCTCACGCACGACGACTCCGCGTACTCCGACCTGCAGGTGGCCCCGGACGCGAGCGTCGTCTACGCGCTGCGCTCGTCCTACCTGGCGCCGGCGCACCCCGTGCGGGTCCACCTCGTCGCCGACGAGCACCGCGAGCGCGGCACCGTCACGGTCCTGCGCGCGCCCGCGCCGCCGCCCACCCTGCCCGGCACGCTGACCGAGGTCCGCACCACCGCCGAGGACGGCAGCGAGGTGCGCGGCTGGCTCGCGCTGCCCGACGGCGCCTCCGCCGAGACGCCGGCACCGTTCCTGCTGTGGATCCACGGCGGGCCGCTCGGGTCGTGGAACGCGTGGTCGTGGCGGTGGAACCCGTGGCTGCTGGTCGCCCAGGGCTACGCGGTGCTGCTGCCCGACCCGGCGCTGTCGACCGGCTACGGCCAGGAGTTCGTCCAGCGCGGCTGGGGCGCCTGGGGCGCCGCGCCGTACACGGACCTCATGGCCATCACGGACGCCACGGTCGCCCGGGACGACGTCGACGCGACGCGCACCGCCGCGATGGGCGGCTCGTTCGGCGGCTACATGGCGAACTGGGTCGCGGGCCAGACCGACCGCTTCAGCGCGATCGTCACGCACGCGAGCCTGTGGGCGCTGGACCAGTTCGGCCCGACGACGGACGCGGCCTACTACTGGGGCCGGGAGATGTCCCCGAAGATGGCCGAGCGGTACTCCCCGCACCGGTACGTGCAGAACATCGTCACGCCGATGCTCGTCATCCACGGCGACAAGGACTACCGGGTGCCGATCGGCGAGGGCCTGCGCCTCTGGTACGAGCTGCTGTCCTCCTCCGGGCTGCCCGCGGATGCCCGCGGACGGTCACCGCACCGGTTCCTGCTGTACCCCGACGAGAACCACTGGATCCTCACCCCGCAGCACGCGAAGGTCTGGTACCAGGTGGTGAGCGGCTTCCTCGCCGAGCACGTGCTGGGGCAGGAGCCCCCGGCGCTGCCGGAGACGCTCGGCTGAGCCGGACGCCGGCCTGAGACCGACGCCGGGCCGAGCCCGACGCCGGGCCGAGTCCCGCGGGGTCCGCACCGACCGGTGCGGGCCCCGTCGTCGTCACGGCACCAGGACCGCGGGACCGCCGTCGGTGGTCTCCAGCGTGATCGCGCCCGTCATCCCGATCATGTCGAGCAGGTCCAGCAGCAGCCCGGGGGCGTCGCGCAGGACGATCGGCGCGCCGTCCTCCTGGCCGACCTTGTGCAGCTGGAGCACGAACGCCAGGCCCGACGAGTCGATGAACGTCAGGCCGCGGGCGTCGATCGTCACGGGCAGCGGCCGCCGCAGGCACTCGACCATCGCGAGGCTGGCCTGGTCCCGCAGGCCGGCGTCGACCTCGCCCCACATCCGCACGAGCGTCCGGCCCGACGCCTCCGTGACGTCGATGCCTCCGACGGGGCCGCCGCCCGGGGTGCCGCCCGGCGGGGCGGCGGTGGCGGGCTCGGACGGCTGGGGCTGGACGGTCGTCGCGTCGTCGTCGGTCACGAGGGCCTCTCCGGTTCGGGGTGGTCGTCCGCGGACGTCCCGGCGGGGTCCGGTCCGTCCGGTCACCGCCCGGTGGAGCGTAGGGCCGGGCCCTGACACGTGCACCCCGGCCACCCGCAGAGGGGCGCTCCGACCTGCGGAGACGCCTCAGCGGGCCCTCAGCCCTGCGGCTCGGGCTCCGTGATGTCGGCCACGGTCGCACCGAGCGCGAGGACCATCTTCGACCCGTCCAGGGTGGCGGCGACGCCGTGCGCCCCGGCGCCGATCGACACCGCCCGGCCGGCGACGCGGGCGTCCGCGACGACGGGCCACGGCCGGGTCGACCCGAAGGGGGTGATGGTGCCGCGCTCGAACCCGGTGACCTCGCGCGCGACGTCGGCGTCGGGCATCGACAGGCGGGACACCCCGAGCACCTCGCGCAGGAGCGGCCAGGAGATCTGACGGTCACCCGGGACGAGCACGAACAGGTAGTCGTCGTCGCCGCGGCGCACGACCATCGTCTTGATCACCTGCGACGGGCTGACCTTCCGGGCGGCCGCCGCCTCGGCGAGGCTGCGCACGCGGCCGTGCCGCACGAGCCGGTAGCGCAGGCCGGAGGCGTCGAGCGCCGCGACGGCGCGCGCCTCGCCGTCGGCCACGGGGACGGCGGGCGCGTCGGGCGCAGGCACGGCGTCGGACCGCTCGGTGCCAGGGTTCGTCTCGCTCACCCGGGCATTCTCCTCCCGGCCGCCGTCAGCCCCGCACCACGAGCACGGGGCAGGGGGCGTGCAGGACGACCGCGTGGCTCACCGAGCCCAGCAGCATCCGGGCCACGCCGTGCAGCCCCCGGCTGCCGACGACGAGGAGCCGGGCGTCCTGGGCCGCGTCGAGGAGCGCCGTCGTCGGCTGCTCCTGCACGAGGTCCTGGGTGACGACGAGGTCCGGGTAGTCCTCCCCGAGGCCCGCGACCGACTCGCCCAGCAGGACGCGGGCGGCGTCCTCGAAGACGTGGTCGTAGTCGGCGAGCAGCGCGACGTCCACGTAGACCGACGGCTGCTGCCAGGCGTGCACCACGTGCAGCGACAGGCCGGCGCGGTCCGCCTCCGCCGCGGCCGCGCGGATCGCCGCCAGCGAGTCGGCGGAGCCGTCGGCCCCGACCACCACCCGGTCCGTCGCCTCGCTCGCGAGATGGGGGACGACCGCCACGGGGCAGTGGGCGCCGGCGACCACCTGGTAGGCGAGCGAACCGGAGAAGAGCCGCTGGGTGACCGTGAGCGGGTGCGTCCCGACGACGACGAGCTGCGCGTCGTTCGACCGCTGGGTCAGCGCCCGGCCGGGGGACTGCTGGTCCACGACCGGCACGACGTCGAGCCCGGGCGCCGCCTCGCGGGCGCGCTCCGCCTCCTGCTCGACGAGCTCCTTCGCGGCCCGCTCGACCTCGTCGTCCCAGAAGGTCTCCAGGCCGACGACGGGCAGCCCGACCGCGTGGACGACGTGCAGGGGTACGCCGCGCGTGCGCGCGGTGCGGGCTGCCCACACCAGTGCGGGCGTGCTGGACGCGGTGCCCTCGACACCGACGACGACGGGGCGGATCACGGCCGTCTCCCTTCGGTCGGGGCGACGCCGGCGGGCGTGCGCCCTGCTCCACACCTCCACCGTCCACGCGTCGGCGTCGGCCCGCGAGGTCCGAACGTCCCGCGGCCCCCGCCCTGCCCGCCGGAGGGCGCCGTCCGGCGGTGCCCGCCCTGCGGCCGGCGATTCCGCTCCGCCCACCCGTCGTGCGAGGCTCGTGACCATGACGTCCTCTCCCACCGTCGGCGTGACCGGTGCGACCGGGCACGTCGGCGGACTCGTCGCCCGTGCCCTCGCCGACGCCGGCATCGCCCAGCGCCTGCTCGTCCGCTCGCCGTGGAACGCGCCCGACCTGCCCGACGCGGAGGTGCGGCGCGTCGCCTACGGGGAGGACTGCGCGCCCGCGCTCGAGGGCCTGGACGTGGTCCTCATGGTGTCCGGCGCCGAGAGCGAGGACCGGGTCGGCGAGCACCGCGCGTTCGTCGACGACCTCGCCGAGGCTGGCGTGCAGCACGTCGTCTACACGTCGTTCTGCGGCGCCGCGCCCGACAGCACCTTCCTGCTCGGTCGCGACCACTGGGCGACGGAGGAGCACCTGCGCCGGTCCGGCCTGCGCACCACGCTCCTGCGCGACAACCTCTACCTCGAGATGCTGCCCGCGTTCGTCGCCGACGACGGCGCCCTGCGCGGCCCGGCGCGGGACGGTCGCCTCGCGGCGGTGGCCCGCGCCGACGTCGCGCGCGTCGCCACCGCGGTGCTGCTGGACCCGCGCCGGCACGTGGACCGGACCTACGAGCTGACCGGCCCCGAGGCCCTGGGCCTGGAGGAGGTCGCCGCGACGATCGGCGAGGTCACCGGCCGCGACGTCCGCTACGTCGACGAGTCGCTGGAGGAGGCGTACGCGTCGCGGCAGGCGTTCGGGGCGCCGTCGTGGCAGGTCGACGCCTGGGTGTCCACGTACACGGCGATCGCCGCGGGCGAGATGGCGCGGGTCACCGACGACGTCGAGCAGGTCACCGGACGGCGCCCGCTGTCCCTGCGCGACGTCCTGGTCCGCAGCGCCCGCCGCGCCTGACCCGCCCCCCTCCTGCCCC
>NZ_AXCW01000199.1 GCF_000603945.1 Actinotalea ferrariae CF5-4
GCCGCGGTGGTCGAGGCCGCCACGCAGGGCGGCGTCGTCCGGCGGGCGGGCGGCAGCTCCGCGGGCACCGCCACGGCCCGGCGTCCCGAACGGCGGGGCCCCGGCTTCAGCCGCGCGTTCTGGTTCTTCTGGGGGGCGATGCTCGCCGGTGTGGCGATCGAGTTCTCGACGACGTTCTGGGCCGCGGAGCTCGTGGTCTCGCGGACGGGCGCCGGGCCCTCCGTCGCCACCGCGACGGTGTCCGCACTCGTCGCGGGCATGACGGCGGCCCGGCTCGTCGTCGGGCCGCTGGCGCTGCGCAAGTCCCCCGAGAAGCTGCTCCTCGTGGCCTACGCCGTGGCCGCCGTCGGCTTCGTGGTCCTCTGGACGGCGACCACCCCCGCCGTCGCGGTGCTGGGGCTCGTCGTCGCCGGCCTCGGCTACGGCGCGCACTACCCGCTCGCGGTCGCGCTGGTCCTCCGGCACGCGGCGGACCGCCCGGACCAGGCGCAGGCGACGTCGACGATCGGCACGGGTCTGGCCGTCGCCCTGGCGCCCTTCCTGCTCGGGGCGCTCGCCGACGCCTTCGGGTCGCACACGGCGTTCCTGCTGGTGCCGCTCCTCATCGCGGCGGGGGCCACCTCCGTCGCCCTGGGCCTGCGCACGGTCCTGCGCACCCCCGCCGACGCCCACCCCTGACCCCGCCTTCCCCGACCCGAGCACCCCACGCCCCACCAGCGGTCCAGCCGGGGGGGTCCGGCGGCGCGTGGAGGGTCAGGCGGCGGAGGCGCGGTCCCGGGCCTGCTGGGCCTCGAGCTCGCGGACCGCGCGCTCCCGCGCCCGGGCGCCCGTCGCGTCGTCGTCCTCGTCGTCGAGGTACGTCACCTGCAGGTGCGGGCGCTCGGTGAGGCGGTACCGCACGGTCAGGTGCCAGTGATTGCGGGCCCAGACGGCCGCGCCTGCGGCCACGAGCAGCGCGCTCACGGACCCGATCCCGATCGCCCACCGCGCGCCGAGGGTCTCCGCGACCCACCCGATGATGGGCGACCCGACGGGCGTCGCCCCGAGGAAGACCACCATGTACAGCGACATGACCCGCCCGCGCATGGCCGGGTCGGTGGACATCTGCAGCGTGCTGTTGGCCGCCGTCATCATGGTCAGCGACGCGAACCCGACGGGGATGCAGGCGAGCAGGTAGAGCTCGTACGTCGGCATGAGGGCCATGACGCCGGACGCGATGCCGAACCCGAACGCGGCCCCGATGACGAGCCGGACCCGGGGCCGCTCGCGGCGCGCTGCGAGGAGGGCGCCCGTGAGCGACCCGATCGCGAGGACCGACCCGAGGATCCCGTACTCCTGCGGCCCGCGGCCGAACTCCGTGCGCGCCATGACGGCGCTGGTCAGCTGGAAGTTGAGGCCGAAGGTGCTCACCACGCCGACGACGACCATGACGACGACGATGTCGCTGCGGCCGCGCACGTAGCGGATCCCCTCGCGGATCTGGCCCTTGCCCCGGCGCGTGCGCTCCTGCGGGTGGAGCTCGCCCCGGCGCATGGCCGTCAGCGACAGGATCGTCGCCGCGAAGGTCACCGCGTTGATGACGAAGACCCAGCCGGTGCCGACGGCGGCGATGAGCAGGCCGGCCAGGCCCGGCCCGATGAGGCGGGCGGCGTTGAACGACGCGCTGTTGAGGCCGACGGCGTTGGACAGCCGCTCGGGCGGCACCATGTCCGCGACGAACGTCTGGCGGACGGGGGCGTCGATGGCCGAGACGCAGCCGAGCAGCCCGGCGAAGACGTAGACGTGCCAGAGCTCCGCCGCGCCGCTGAGCACGAGGACGCCGAGCCCCGCCGCGAGCACGCCCTGCGCCACCTGCGTCGCGATGAGCAGCTTGCGCCGGTCCAGCCGGTCGGCGAGCAGGCCGGCCCACGCCGACAGCACGAGGATCGGCGCGAACTGCAGGGCGGTGGTGATGCCGACGGCGACGCCGGAGTCGTCGGTCAGGACGGTCAGGACCAGCCAGTCCTGGGCGACGCGCTGCATCCACGTGCCGATGTTGGCGACGAGGGCCCCGGCGAACCACAGCCGGTAGTTCACGTAGCGCAGGGACGCGAAGGTCGGGCTCACGGTTGCACGACCGTCCGCAGGATCCGCGCGGCCCGCGCGAGCGTCTCCCGCTCCTCCGCGGTGAGCCGCGCCAGGCGCTGGGCGAGCCACTCCGTCCGCCGACGGCGGGTCTCGCGGACCTCCGCCTCGCCGGCGTCGGTGATGGAGACGAGGACCTGCCGTCGGTCGCTCGGGTGCGGGTCGCGCCGGACGAGGCCGGCCTCGACGAGCGCGTTGATCGTCCGCGTCATGGGCGGCGGCTGGACGTGCTGGTCCTCCGCGAGCGCCGTGGGGGTCATCGGGCCCTGGGTCGACAGGGCCGCGAGGACGCCGTACTGGCCGTCGCTGATCGCGTCGGAGCTGCGCTCCCACCGCATCCGCCGCACGAGGTGCGTCGTGGCGACGCGCAGCTCGCTCGCCAGGGGCGCCGGGCGGCACTCGGTGGCGCGGGGCCGGGCGTCGCGCGGGGCGTCCGGGTCGCGGGGGTCGCGGGGGGCACGGTCGACGGCAGGAGCAGGCACTCACTGAGCCTAAGTCATTACCCGAGGTCATGACCCCCGGTCACCGGGTGACCTCGCACACGCCGGAGGCCGGCCCCCGCTCGGGGACCGGCCTCCGGGACGTCGGGACGCGCGGCGGTCAGGGGCGACCCAGCGCGCGGTAGACCCAGCCGGCCCGTCGCCAGGCGACGGGGTCCAGGACGTTGCGCCCGTCCACGATCACCTTCCGGGCCACGACCTGGCCGAACACCTCGGGGTCGAGGTCGCGGTACTCCGGCCACTCGGTCGCCAGCAGGACGACGTCGGCCTCCTTGGCCGCCTCGTCCGCGGTCGCGGCGTAGCGCAGGTCGGGCCACATCCGCTCGGCGTTGTCGAGCGCCTGGGGGTCGGTCACGACGACGTGCGCACCCTGCAGGCCCATCTGGGCGGCGACGCTCAGCGCCGGCGAGTCCCGGATGTCGTCGCTGTCCGGCTTGAACGCCGCCCCCAGGACCGCCACGCGCCGCCCGACGATGGAGCCGTCGCAGACCTCGCGGACCAGGTCCACCGTGCGGACCCGGCGGCGCATGTTGATCGAGTCGACCTCGCGCAGGAACGACAGCGCCTGGTCCACCCCGAGCTCGCCGGCCCGCGCCATGAACGCCCGGATGTCCTTGGGCAGGCACCCGCCGCCGAAGCCGAGGCCCGCGTTGAGGAACCGCCGGCCGATGCGGGCGTCGTAGCCGATCGCGTCGGCGAGCTGGGTGACGTCCGCACCCGTCGCCTCGCACAGCTCCGCCATCGCGTTGATGAAGGAGATCTTCGTGGCGAGGAAGGAGTTGGCCGCCACCTTGACGAGCTGCGCCGTCGCCCGGTCCGTGACGACCACCGGGATGCCCTCGGCGATCGGCGTGGCGTACACCTCGTCGAGCAGCTCGCGGGCGCGCGCGCCGGCCTCGCCGTCGGGCAGGCCGTAGACGATCCGGTCCGGGTGGAGCGTGTCCTGGACGGCGAAGCCCTCGCGCAGGAACTCGGGGTTCCACACCACGGTCGCCCCGGCCTGGGTCGCCGTGACCTCCTCCGCGATCCGCTCCGTCGTGCCGACGGGCACGGTGGACTTCCCGACGACGACGTCGCCGGGCCGCAGGTGCGGCAGCAGGCCCTGGACCGCTGCGTCGACGTACCGCAGGTCCGCGGCGTACTCGCCCTTCTTCTGGGGCGTGCCGACGCACACGAAGTGCACCTGCGCGCCCGCCGCCTCCGCGATGTCCGTCGTGAACCGCAGCCGGCCGGTCGCGAGGGAGGAGGCGAGCAGCTCCGGCAGGCCCGGCTCGTAGAACGGTGCCTCGCCGCCGGCGAGCTGCTCGACCTTCGCCACGTCGACGTCGACGCCGACGACCTCGTGGCCCAGGTGCGCCATCGACGCCGCGTGGACCGCCCCCAGGTAGCCGCAGCCGATCACCGACACACGCATGGTCCTGCCCTCCTCCGCACCGGTGCTCCCGTGCTCACGACCCTAGGGCTTCGGCGGGGGCGGCACAGGCGGTCCGGCCGGGCGGCGGACCGCCCGGCCGGATGCCGCGTGGCCCCGCGGCGCCCAGCCGGCGCTCACGCGGGGCAGTTCGCGGGGCTCAGCCCAGGACGCCCGCGGCCCGCAAACCGTCCTCGATCGGCTCGATCGCGAAGTACAGGACGAACAGGACCGCGGACAGGTACATGAGCGGGTGGACCTGGCGCGCCTTGCCGACGGCGAGCTTGAGCACCACGTAGGAGACGAAGCCCGCCCCGATGCCGACGGCGATGGAGAAGCTGAACGGCATGAGGATGATCGTGAGGAACGCGGGGATCGCGATCTCGTAGTCGCGCCAGTCGATGCCCGTGACCTGCATGAGCATGAGGAACCCGACGATGACGAGAGCTGGGGTGGCCGCCTCGTAGGGGACCATGTTGACCAGCGGCGAGAAGAGCGTGGCGAGCAGGAAGAGCACGCCGGTCACCACCGACGCCAGACCGGTGCGCGCCCCGTCGCCCACGCCGGCGGCGGACTCGATGTAGCTCGTGTTGCTCGACACGGACCCCATGCCCCCCGCGACCGCGCCGAGGGAGTCCACGACGAGGATCTGACGGGTGCCCGGCGGGTTGCCCTTCTCGTCCAGCAGGTCGGCCTCGGCGCCGATCGCCACCATCGTGCCCATCGTGTCGAAGAAGTCCGCGATCATGAGCGTGAAGACGAGCAGGACGACGGCGACGATCCCGATCTTCTCGATCGAGCCGAGCAGCGAGAACTGGCCCAGGAGGCTGAACTCGGGCTGGGAGATGACGTCGCCCGCCGAGGCCGGCAGGGACGGCTGCACGAGGCTCCACCCGCCGGGGTTCTCCGCGGAGCGCGGGCCCAGGTTCGCGACCGCCTCGATGACGACCGCCAGGACGGTCGCGGCGACGACGCCGATGAGGATCGCCCCCTTGACCCTGCGGACCATGAGCACGGCCATGAGCAGGAGCCCCAGGAGGAACACGACGACCGGCCAGCCGGCGAGCGAGCCGTCCTGGCCCAGCTCGAGCGGGGTCGCCAGGCTCGCCGGGATCCGCACGAGGCCGGCGTTGAAGACGCCGATGAGGGCGATGAACAGGCCGATGCCGACGCTGATGGCGAGCTTGAGCTCCACCGGCACGGCGCGGAACACGGCCTCGCGGAACCCGGTGAGCACCAGCACGAGGATGATGAGGCCCTCGAGGACCACGAGGCCCATCGCGTCGGCCCAGGTCATCCCCGGCAGCACGGCCACGGAGAACGCCACGAACGCGTTGAGCCCGAGCCCGGCCGCGAGCGCCAGGGGGAACCGCGCGACGACGCCCATGAGGATCGACAGGACACCCGCGACCAGGGCGGTCGCCGCGGCCACGAGGGGGAAGTTCGGCTCGGAGCCGCCGCCGAGGAAGGCGCCCGTCCCGTCCGGGACGCCGCCGATGATGAACGGGTTGAGCACGATGATGTAGCTCATCGCGAAGAAGGTCACGAGCCCGCCGCGCAGCTCGCGCGGGAAGTTCGAGCCTCGTTCAGTGATCTTGAAGTACCTGTCGACGGAGCCGAGAAGCCCCTGCCGTTCCGTGGTCGCCGTCTGGGTCATGGCGCAGAGGTTCCCAGAAATCGGCGCCCGGCGTCCGGCCGTCCGCGATCGCCGACGCGGACTAGGCTCGCTGCGTGACCACGCGGCGCCCCAGCCTCCTCGAGCCGAGCCGCCTGGAGCCCGTCCACCTGGACCTGCGGAAGGTGTTCCTCGGCGGCATCGCGCTGTGGACCGTCGCGCTCGTCGTGTCCCTCGTGCTGGTCGCGACCGGGCAGGTCGGGGTCCGCATCCCGTGGATCTGCGCGGCCGGCGTCGCGCTGGGCGGCCTGGCGCTGCTGTGGGAGCGCCGGAACCGCGCGCGGACCTGAGCCGCTGAGGCACCCGACCGCCCGAGCCCCGAGCCGCTAGCTCTCGGGCAGGTCCTCGGCCGCCGCGTCCAGCAGGACGGCCGCGAGCGCCGCCGGGTCGACGAGGAGCCGCGCGATCCTGTCGCGGTGCCGCCGCCCGACGACCTCCGCCAGCCCGTCCGCGAGCCCGTCCGTCGTCGCCGCGTGCACCACCGGCAGGGGGTCCGCCCGCTCGACCCACCAGTCCACCGGTGCGCCGTCGACCCGGAGGTCCTCGTGCTCGAGCCAGACGGCCGGGGCGTCGGGGAACGCCACCCGCACGGCGGCGGGCACGGCGCTCGGCACCCCCTCGCCGTCGACGCGCAGGGTGAGGCGGTCCGCGGCGACGTCGACGTCCAGGGCGTCGGCCAGCGGCGTCACGGCCGAGGCGGGCACGACGACCGCCGGGCGCGCCGCCGGGTGCTGCGCCTCCGCGAGCGTCACGACGACGACGTCCTGGGCCGGCACCGTGCGCACCGTGAGACCCGCGGTCAGCGCGGGCAGCCGGTCGACGTCGAGGTCGACGTCCGGCTCCCGCAGCGCCAGGGCGGCCAGGGCACGCCAGACGGCCACGGCGACCGGCAGGTCGACCTCGGCGTCCAGGGGCAACGACCCGAGGAGCCCGGCCCACGCGTCGGCGTCGAGGTCCGCCGCGGCCCGGACCGCGCCGAGCGCGTGCAGGACGTCCGGGTCGAGGCCGGCGACGGCCTCCGGGGGATCGGGCAGGAGGGCGGTCACCGCGTCCGGGCCGGCGGCACCGGCACGGAACGGCCGGTCCAGCCCCAGCCGGGACCGGGTGCGCAGCCACCAGGCGACGTAGGTCGGGCACGGCGTGCCGTCCTCGTCGCGGACCGGGTCGAGCAGCGCGGGCCGCGCCGCGGTCGCCAGGGCGGCCAGGACCGCCGGCCAGGCCTCGGGGACGACGGCGTCGAGGTCGGCGACCGCCCGCTGCGGCCCGACGGCGGGACGCACCTCCTCGAGGTACTCCGGCCACCCGTCCAGCCCGTCGAGGACGAGCGCGAGGTCCTCGTGGGGGGCGTCGTCAGCCGAACCCTCGACCAGCCCCGTGTCGGGGTCGTACGCCTCCGCGGGCAGGTCCACCCCGGTCAGGGCCGTCCGCACGCCCACCAGCGGCAGCACGCGGCCCCACCGCGCCACGACGTCGGCGTGCACGCCCGGCAGGACGGCCGGGTCGAACCAGCGCGACGCCTCCGAGCCCGGCAGCACCAGGCCCCGCGCCGGTGCCGGGGCGCCGTCGTCGGCCGGGAGGAGCAGCTCGCCCCACCACGGCTCGGGGTGCGGTGCGCCGCCGTCGGCCACGACCCGGTCCAGGAGCGCCAGCAGCACCTCGGCGGTCGCGTCCTCGTCGTCCCCGGTGAGCACGTGGCCGCGCAGCACGGGGTGGCGCAGCAGGTCGGTCACGGTGAGCCGCTCGGCGCCGAGCCGGTCGTGCAGGGGGTGCGCGGCGTCCGGGTGCACGACCCGCAGCCCCCACGCCGCGAGGCGGTTAAGCACGTCGTCGTCGACGGGCCCGTCCAGGACGGTCAGCCCGCGGACGCCGCGGACGTGGCGACCGTCCGCCAGGGGCACGAGCAGGGTGGCGAGCGCCTCCAGGACGGCCGGCCCGGCGCCCGTGGCGGCCTCGAGCAGGGCGCGGTGCTCCGCCGGGTCGAGCGGCGCCAGGGCCTCGACGAGGTCCGCGGGCTCGACCTCCTCCACGCCGAGGGCACGCAGGGCGGAGCGGTGCCGCGGCGGGGCGGCCACGAGCCG
>NZ_AXCW01000200.1 GCF_000603945.1 Actinotalea ferrariae CF5-4
AGGCCCGCCGGCAGCGCGCCGGCGCGGTCCATCGCGCCGGCGGGGGCGAGGCCTCCCGCGGCCCCCGCGCCGGCCGTCCCCTCCAGGACCGTCGCGGCGAAGAAGGACTCCGGCGCCACCTTGGTCACGGCCTCGGCACCCAGGACCGAGCGGATGCCGAGCAGGAAGATCGCGGCCCACGTCGCGACGATGGCCAGCAGGACGAGCGCGGTCAGCAGACCCCTGCTGAGGAGGGACCGCTGCCGCAGCACCAGCGCGACGACGGCGGTGCTCTCCCCCGCCGTCGCCTCGACCCGCAGCGGCCGGTCGCGGTCCCCGCCGAGGAGCTGCCGCGGCCCGCGGACGTCGACGAGGCACCGCGCCGCCGCGCCGGGGGCGACGTGGACCGTGGACGGCACGATCCGCGTCGCGATCGTGCGGTCGGCGTCGCTGCTGCGCAGGGCCACGTCGAGGGCGACGTTCCCCTCGTTGCGGACGTCGACGGCGAAGCGGGCGCGGCGCCGGGCGCGCACGACCGTCGGCGCGGCCGCCAGCGCGAGGGCGGCACGGTCCCCGACGACGACGTCGACGTCGTGGTGGACGACGTGGGTGCCGGCCTGCCCGACCACCTCGACGGTCACGGGGTGGCGGCCCGCGGGGAAGGACGCCGGCAGGTCCAGGCGGACGACGAGGCGCCCGACGGCGTCGGGGAAGAGCGGCAGCACGGCCGGCGTGACCGTGACGTGCTCCGCGGGCAGGCCCAGGACGCGCGCCGTGACGCCCTCGATGACCGACGAGGTGTTGACGACCTCCAGGGCGATCTCCCCGGCGCCGCCGGGCACGATGTCGACCACCTCGACGGGGCTCGTCACCCGCACCGGGTCACGCCCCCGTCCCCGCGCCGGGACCGGCCGGGCCGGCGGTCCCGCCGTCGTCGGCCACCGTCGTGCGCAGCGCACCGTCCTCGTCGCGTCGCGTCACGAGCGGCGGGCGGGACGGCGTCGCGTCGGCCGGGGGGACCGACGGCACCGGGGCCGCCATGCCCTCGATCGCGCTGACCCCCGGGGCCGCCGTCCGCCACGCGTAGGCGTCGCTCGCGACGGTCGCGTGCAGGGTGAAGGACGCCTTGAGCGTCCCGCCCAGCCCGCCCCACAGGTCACGGGGCCGGTTGAGCTCGTCGACGGCGAGGGTGAGCTGGACGCCCGAGCTGAGCGGGGTCGCCAGGTGCTCGGGCGGGAGGACCTGCGCGGCCAGGAGGCGGGTCAGCACGTCCCCGAGCAGCTGGTGCTCGTCCCGCGTGCTGCCGGCCCAGGCGCTGACCAGGTAGGACAGCTGCACCATCGGCAGCGGGGCGCGCTGCTCGAGGCGGCCGTCCGCGCCCGTGCGCGAGGCCGCCGGCCGGGGCGGCTGCGGGCTGCGGGAGACGGAGTAGAGGAAGAAGTTCACCGTGATCCGGTTCACCTGGGCGGCCCACGTCCCCGACGGCGCCTCGAAGGAGATGTCGCCGACCTCCCGCGACAGCGGCAGGGCGGCGCGCAGGAAGGACTCCAGGCCTTCCTCGACCGCGGGGATCAGCACGGGCGCCTCTCCCTCCTCGACGAGCCGGACCGCGGCGGGGCCGTGCATGGGCAGGGGCCAGCACGACCCCACCGGGCACGTCGATGCTAGGAACGGCCCCGGGACCCAACATCGGTAATCACTACCGATGTTGCGTCGGGACCCTCGACCCCTGCCCGGGTGGGCCTCCACGCTCCGAGGTGGAGACGTGTGGCTGCGGCCCGCGGGGCCGCGTCAGCCCTCGGTGGTGCGCACCGCGCCGGGGTTGAGGATCTGGATGGCGCCCCCGTACGCGCACGTGCACTGCGCGCCGAGGGTCAGGGCCGGCTTGCCTCCGACGAACGTCTTCGTCGCCCCGTTGGTCCACGGCGTCGTCACCGGCAGGCAGGGCATCGGGGTGAGGACGCCGAGGGCGGCGGCGGTGGCCGCGGCGACGGTCGGGTTCGACGGGCTCGTGCACATCCCGAAGGGCGGGATGTTGAGGACGGGCACCGAGTCGGTGACGGCCGCGGCCGGCTTGCCCTCGATCAGCACCCGCGCCAGCGGCAGGACGACGAGGGTCGAGGGTGCCAGCCCGAAGCTGCACATCAGGGTCGCGGTGGCCGTCGCGGCGGGCTTGCCCATGGCTGCTCCTCAGGTCCCGCTCTGCCGGACGGAGGACGTGAGCTGCTCGCCCGTCGTGGTCACGACGCACACGATCGAGCGGTCGGCCTCGCGGCCCGCGCCCTGCCAGCCGCGCGGGGACGGCAGCAGGTACGTGAAGAACAGCGAGGAGTCGCGGTAGTCGGTGCCGACGTAGCCCGCGAAGGTCTCCAGGCACCGGCCCTCGGCGAAGGACGTCAGCACCGCCTCCCCCGGGTACTCCTCCGGCGTCGCGCCGTCGGCGTCCTCGTACACCTCGACGGCGTAGACCTCCTGCTCGTGCGGGTCCGTGCACGGGACCAGCCGCACCGACCCGACCTCCGCCTGCACCTCCTGGGGCGCGAGCAGGCAGTCCCCCACCTCCAGCTCGAGCACGCCGACGACGTCGCCGCGCTCGTCGGACCCGAAGAGCCCGCACCCGGCGAGGGCCAGGACGGCGAGCAGGGCCGGGGCACGGCGCGTCGCGAGACGTGCGCTCGACGTCACGGCACTCCTCCCGGGCACGTCGCGGCGGTCGTGCCGGCGACGTCCCGACGCTAACCGGCCGCCCCCGCCCGAGCCTCAGTAGTTGCTGCGGAACTTGCCCGGGGACTCACGCCCGCTCGCCGGCGGGCGTCACCTGCCAGACGAGGTCCTGCGTCACCGACGCGCCGGGGTCGATCGCGACGAGGGGCGCGAGCACCTCCAGCTCGACCAGGTGGGCCGTCGGGTGCAGTCCGCCCGGCCCGCCCAGCGGTTCCGCCAGCGGGCACTGGAACCACAGCTCGGCCCGGGCCCCGCCGTCGGGGTAGGTCGCACCCGGCACCGGGGTGAAGAGCAGCTCCAGCCCGGCGCCGTCGGGCCGCACGTAGGCCAGGCGGCCCGACGCCTCGGTGAAGCCGACCTTGCCCACGACGTCCGCGACCGGCAGGTGCCAGGCGCTCCGCGAGCCGCCGGTCGGGCCGGGGAAGGGCCCCAGGGACTCGACCTCGCCGACCAGCCGGACCATGTCGAGCGGCGCGGCGGGGACCGCATCGGTCCCCTCGCCCGGCTCGACCTCGACCTCGACCCGGGCCCGGTCCAGGGGCAGCCCCGCACCGCTCGCGGTGTCGACCTGGCAGACCTCCCAGGGCGCCCAGCGCACCGGGACGGCGGCGACGTTCGTGAACGTCGTGCGCTGGTGCAGCCGCGTGCCCGTGGCGGGCAGCCGGAAGGCGCGCTCGACCCGGAGCCCGGTCCGCGCGTCGTCCGGGCTGGTGAGGGTGACGACCACCGTGTCGCCCACCGCCTCGGCCCGGGTCGACCACGGGCCGGCGTCGAGCACGGCGTCCGGGGGGCCGGGCCACTCGTCCGGACCGGACCAGCCCTGCGGTGCGGGCCATGTCTTGGAGCCGCCGACGTTGGCCCAGCTGCCCATGCCGCCGTCGAGCGGCGCCCACGTGCTGCGCGGCCGCACGGGGCGCAGGTCCGCGTCGAGGTAGTCCGGGTTGCGCCACAGGAGCTCCGCCCCCGCGTCCGCCGGCTCGCCGCGGCGCCGGCCGCGCAACGACACGAGGCGGCCGCCGACGCCGGGGAGCAGGACGAGCGACAGCTCGCCGTTGTCCAGGCGCAGGGTGGAGAGGTCGCCGTCGTCCACCCAGTGGCACACGAACGGGAGCCCCTCCACGACCGGGAGCTCGGGGACGTCGACGGCCACGGCACACCTCCAGAGAACGCTCTCTCAGGCCGCACCCTACCGGGTCGTAGCGGGTCGTCGCGGGTCGTCGCGGGTCCTCGCCGGCGGGGCGCCCGCCGGTGCGCCGCAGGTCCCTGCGGCCGTTCGGGCGCACCTCCCGGAGCGTCGGCACGGATCTCTACCAGCGCACGGACCCCCGGTGCCAGACTGGGAGCGGGACCACGACGAGCCGGACGGGCCGTGCCGGGCGGCCCCGGCTGGAGGGCATCATGAACCGCCGGAGGACGACGTCCGCCGCCCTGGTCGCCGTGGCGGCGCTCGCACTCGCCGGGTGCGGCGGCGACGCGGAGCCGACGGTCGCGCCGTCGGTGACGACCGAGCCGAGCACGACGACGACGCCCGAGCCCGAGCCCGAGCCCACGGAGACGACCGAGCCCGCGGAGACGCCCACGCAGGCCGTCACCGCGTACTACCTGGTCGACACGCGCGCCGGCGTGCGCCTGGCGCGGGAGACCCGCGAGGCCCAGGGCAGCGACCCGCTGGTCGCCGCGGTCGAGGCGATGATCTCGGGCGCCGACGACCCCGACTACAGCACCGCGTGGGACCCCGGCACGCAGGTGCTCGGCGTCACCGCGGAGGCCGGCACCATCACCGTCGACCTCAGCGAGGAGGCCCGGACCGCGAACATCGGCTCCGAGGGCGCCGCGCTCATGGTCCAGCAGCTGGTCTGGACGGTGACGGACACGGCCGACGACGACGGCGCGGGCGTCGTGCTCACCATCGCCGGCGAGCCGGCGGGCGAGCTCTGGGGCGCCGTGGTCTGGGACGGACCCGTCGTCCGCGAGGAGGCCATCGACGTCCGGGTGCTGGTGCAGATCGACGACCCGGCCGAGGGCGCCACCGCCTCCTCCCCCGTGACCGTGAGCGGCGAGGCCGCCGTCTTCGAGGCCAACTTGCCGTGGGCCGTGCTCGACGCCGACGGTGCCGAGGTCCAGACGGGCTTCACGATGACGGCCGAGGGCCAGACCTTCGCGCCCTACTCGTTCGAGGTCGAGCTGGAGCCCGGCACCTGGACCATCGTCATCACCGAGGACGACCCGTCCGACGGCGAGGGCGGCGTCCCGATGACGGACAGCCGCACCATCACCGTCGAGTAGGCACCGGCCGCGGGACCATCGCAGCAGCGGGGCGCGGCACGGCAGCACGAGGGCAGAGCACGGCAGCAGGAGGGCGCAGGACGGCAGCAGGCGGGCGCAGCACGGCAGGATCACGGCATGGAGCTGCGCGAGGTCGTCGTCCGCCGTCGCATGGTGCGGTCCTTCACGCCGGAGCCCGTCCCCCGCGCGGTCGTCGACCGGATGCTCGCGCACGCCGTCCGCGCGCCGAGCGCGGGCTTCAGCCAGGGCTGGGCCTTCCTCGTGCTCGACACCCCCGACGACGTCGCCCGCTTCTGGGCCGTGGCCACCCCGCCCGGCCGGGGGGGCGCCCCGGACCGGTGGGCCACCGGCATGCGGCGGGCCCCGGTGCTCGTCGTGCCGTTCGCCCACGAGGCCGCGTACCGCGAGCGCTACGCCGAGCCCGACAAGGCCGCCGGCGGCGAGCCCCAGGACCCGCGGGAACGGTGGGGCGTCCCCTACTGGTACGTCGACGCGGGCATGGCGTCGCTGCTCATGCTCCTCACCGCCGTCGACGAGGGCCTCGGGGCCTGCTTCTTCGGGGTGCCCGCCGAGCGCGTCGCGGCGCTGCGCGCGGAGTTCGGGGTGCCCGACGACCACGAGCCGGTGGGCGTGGTCGCGGTCGGCCACCCCGCGCCGGAGCAGGCGGTCCGGGGGTCGGCCGCCCGCCGCCGCCGTCGACCCCTCGACGAGGTCGTGCACCGCGGGGGCTGGTGAGGCGACTACCGGCGCGCGGGACCGGTCCGCAGGAGGTCGTCCCGGACGGGCTGCGGCAGGGCCGCCCAGTCCGCCGCGGTGTCGAGGTCGCGTGCGGTGCCCGGCCGGTCCACCAGGTCCACGTCCAGGCCGAGGCGGCGCGCCTCGGCCTGGTGCAGCGCGCGGGAGCCGGGCCCGAACCGGCACCCGAACGCCTCGGCCCCCGGCTCGGCCAGGACCAGCGCGTTCGTCCCCGTGCCGGCGACGTCCGGGGCGAGGACGACCGGGCCGGCCGGCACGAGGAGGGCGGCGACGTCGTCGGGTGTGAGCAGCGGAAGGTCGGCGTGCAGCACGACGCTGCGGTCCGCACCGAGCTCCCGGGCCCGCGCCCGGCCGAGCTCGACGGCCGGGTTGAGGCCCCGCACCCCCGGCGGCTGGACCAGCACCTGCACGGCGCCGGGAGCACCGGGTCGCACCCCGGCCAGCACCCCGGCCAGCACCCCCGCGGCGTGCGCCGCGTCCGTGGTCACGACCACCACGACGTCGACCTCGGGGGCCCGGGCGAGCGCGTCGAGCACGCGACGGGCGAGAGCCGTGACGAGCCCCTCCCGGGCGTCGGGCGTGAGCGGCAGGTCGAGCCGGGTCTTGCCCCCGGGACCTCGGAGCGGCACGACGGCCACCGTGGTCGGGCGGGCCACGGTGGAGCCGGTCACCGCTGCACCCGTCGCGCCCGGGTCCGCCACCGTCACTGGCGCCCGGCGGCGATGAGCACCTCGCGGGCCAGGCGCGCGCGGTCGGCGCGGTCCCGCATGACGGCGTCCGTGACGACGGCGCGCATGCCCAGCGCCTCGACGTCCCGGACGAGGCCGGCGTCCGCGCGGTCCACGACGAGCACGTCGACGAGGCCGGCGTACATCCGCGCCACCCCGAGGGCGCTGGGCTCGTGGCCGAGCGCCGCGAGCACGTCCGCGGCGGGGCCCTTGAGCGCCCGACCGCCGATGATCGGGCTGACGGCGACGCAGGGGGCGGAGCGCTGCTCCAGCGCCGTGCGGACGCCGGGCACGGCGAGGACAGGGCCGATGCTCAGCACCGGGTTCGACGGCGCCAGGACCAGCAGGTCCGTGTCGCGCAACGCCTCCAGGACGCCCGGCGCGGGCCGGGCCGCCGCGGCCCCGTCGACGCGGACGTCGAGCACGGGGTCGGCGTGCCGCCGGCGCACGAAGTAGTCCTGGAACTCCAGCGTGCCGGCCGGGGTGTCCACGAGGGTCGCCAGCCGGTCGTCCGTGACCGGCAGCAGTCGTGCCGGTACGCCCGTCGCGGCGGCGAGGCGCGCCGTCGTCGTCGAGAGGGGCTCCCCCGCGCGGCGTGCGGCGGTCCGGGCGACGTGGGTGGCGAGGTCGCGGTCACCGAGCAGGAACCACGTGTCGACGCCCAGCTCGCCCATCGCCTCGTGGACGGTGAACGTCTCGCCCTCCAGGCCCCAGCCCTGGGCCCGGTTCTCGCGTCCGGCGAGGGTGTACATCACGGTGTCGAGGTCCGGGCTGACCCACAGACCGTGGATCTCCGCGTCGTCGCCGGTGTTGACGACGACGGTGAGGTCCACCGGCTCGGAGCGGACGTCGTCGGGCGGGGCGGTCGGCAGCACGGCCGGATGGCCGTCCGACCGGGCGGTCGGCGGAGGCTGCGTGGGTGCGCGGTGGGCCCGGGCGATGCCGTCCGCGAGCCGGGCACCTCCCACGCCGCCGGCCAGGAGGGTCACCCGTCGTGTCACGTCGTGATCGTAAGGCGGCACCGGCACGCCACCCGGACGCCCCGGGACGCGGCGGTCTCCCGGGTGACGTGGGAGAGTGGTCCCGACCCCCGGGGCCGGGCTGTGGCCCCGTGGCGCCGCGTCCGGACCTGGACACGGCCGGTCACCCGGTGCGGACTGTGCGCCTGTCCCTGACGCCGCGCGCGTCCACGTCTGCCTCGGAGTCCCTGTGCCCACCCAGCCTGCCGCCCAGCCCACCCTCC
>NZ_AXCW01000201.1 GCF_000603945.1 Actinotalea ferrariae CF5-4
GGCGGTGCGGGGGCGGCGGCGGGGTGGCGACGCCGCTGGCACAATGAGCGCCGCACCTGCGGTCGCCCCGGCACCGCGGTGCGAGGAGGGCTGGCTGAGCGGCCGAAGGCGACGGTCTTGAAAACCGTTGTGCGGTGACCCCGCACCAAGGGTTCGAATCCCTTGCCCTCCGCAGTCGTGCGTCGTGCGTGCGTCGTGCGTGTGCGCCGTGTGTGTGCGTCGTGCGTGGGCGTCGGGGGACGGAGCGCCGGGGTGACGGCGCGCCGTCGTCAGCGGTAGCGCCGACTCACGTCCGGGTGGGTCGACGGACCCGGGTCCGCGGGGGCGATCCACGGCCCCGTCCCCTCGGACAGGTCGAGGATCCCCGCCTCGAGCCACCGGTGCTCCCCGTCGAGCACCGCCGCGGCGACGGCCCGGTCGGACGTGTCGTCGTTGTGGTGCAGCTGCCGGAAGAGGTGCTCGCAGCGGCTGCGCGCCTGGCGGCAGAAGGCGTCCGCGAGCCGGTAGGCGGCGGCGCCGGTCGCGGGGTCGTGCCGGCGCAGCGCCTCGGCCCGGGTGCAGACGGCGGTCATCGCGAAGAGCTCGGCGCCGATGTCGACGATCCGGCCCAGCAGCACCTGCCGGTGCTCGAGCCGGGCCTGGTGGCGGGCCATGGCGTAGAAGGTCTGCCGGGCGAGCGCACGGGAGGACCGCTCGACGTAGCGCAGGTGGCCTGCGAGCGGGCCGAACTCGGCGTAGGAGCCGGGCAACGACCCCTTGCCAGCGACGAGCCCGGGCAGCCACCTCGCGTAGAAGCCGCTGGCCCCGACGGCGGCACGCGCCTTGGCGGCGAGGTCCACGTCGGCCGAGGCGAGCTCCCCGGCGGCGGCGAGGTGGGCGTCCACCGCCTCGCGGGCGATGAGCAGCCGCATGCTCTCCGAGCTGCCCTCGAAGATCCGGTTGATCCGCATGTCCCGCAGCATCTGCTCGACGGCCACGGCCCGTTCGCCGCGGGCCGCGAGGGAGTCCGCGGTCTCGTAGCCGCGGCCGCCGCGGACCTGGACGAGCTCGTCGGCGACGGCGTACCCCATCTCGCTCGCCCAGAGCTTCGCCAGCGCCGCCTCGATCCGGACGTCCTTCTGGCCCGCGTCCGCGAGCGCCGCCGACACCTCGAAGACCGACTCCAGGCCGAACGCCGTGGCCGCGATGAACGCGATCTTCGCGCTGACGGCCTCGTGGCGCCCGACGGGCTGACCCCACTGGACGCGCTCGGCGGACCACTCCCGCGCGATCTTCAGGGCCCACTTGCCGGCGCCGGCGCAGATCGCGGGGATGGACAGACGTCCGGTGTTCAGGGTGCTCAGCGCGATGCGCAGGCCCTGCCCCTCCACGCCGACGAGGTTCGCTGCGGGCACGCGCACCTGGTGCAGGCGCGTGACGCCGTTCTCCATGCCGCGCAGGCCCATGAACCGGTTCCGGTGCTCGACCGTGATCCCGGGGGAGCTCGCCTCGACGACGAAGGCCGAGATCCCCCCGCGGTGGCCGTCGCTCCTCGGCACGGCCGCCATGACGACGAGCAGCTCGGCGATGGGGCCGTTGGTGGTCCACAGCTTGACGCCGTCGAGCAGGTACGCCGCACCGTCGTCGGTCGGGGTCGCGGTGGTGCGCATGCGTGCCGGGTCGGAGCCGACGTCCGGCTCGGTGAGCAGGAACGCCGACACGGCACCCGCGGCGCAGCGCGGCAGGAACGCCTCCTTCTGCTCCTCGGTGCCGAACATCCGCACGGGCTCCGGGACACCGATCGACTGGTGCGCCGACAGCAGCGCCCCGAGGCTCGGGTGCACCGTGCTGGCGAGCATGAGCGCCCGGCCGTAGTGCACCAGCGGCAGGCCGAGCCCGCCGTAGCGGCGGGGGG
>NZ_AXCW01000202.1 GCF_000603945.1 Actinotalea ferrariae CF5-4
TCTTGATCCCGAACGCGCCGAGGCGGGCGAGGCCGACGAGGTAGTCGTCGGGGATGCGGTCCTCGCGCTCGATCAGCCCGCCGTCCAGGGTCCGGCAGTAGGCGGCGAGCTCACCGAGGAACACCTCGGCGCGCTCGGCGTCGGCCGGGTCCGGTTCGGGGTGCGGATGGACCAGGGCGAGGTCGAAGGAGCCGAGGTAGAGCCCCTTGGCGAAGCTCGGCCGCTCCCAGCGGGTCTCGCGGGCCTCCTCCGCGACCTGACGGGCGGCGTGCGCCTCAGGTCCGGGTGCGGTCGTGGTCGGTGCTGTCTGCGCGCTCATCACGAGACCCCTCGCCGAGCCTGCGCGGGACAGGCCCACACGTCGATGCTACTCATCGGTAACGCGCTGCGACAGGGGATCGGGGCTCGGGACGAGGCGCCCACCGGGGGTGCTGCAGGGCCGTGCTGGACCGGGGGTGGCTCTCTGCGTCCCAGACCGAGCGAGGCGCTAGGCCCTCAGACCGTCTCGGCCCGGAAGGCGCCGTCGTCGTCGTGGTGGACGGCCCACGTGCGCACGTCCTTGCCGTCGGGCGGCGTCTTCTCGTGGAAGCGCAGGGTGCCGTCGACCATGCACCCCTCACCCATGAGGACGTGGCGGCCGGTGGAGCCCTCGACGACGAGCTGCGTCGTGCCGTCGAAGTCCCCCAGGCCCGTGGGCTCGTGCCCGTCCACCTCGAGCACGGCGTAGGGCACGCCCGAGATGATCATCTCTGGAGTCCAGCTCGTCATGGGGCTTCCCGTCCGGGTGGCGGCGGTGTGCCGCGGTACCTGCAGGGGTCCGGAGGACGGCTGCAGACCCAGTATGCGCGCCCCCGGCGCAGCCGCACGGCCCGGCCGCCCGACCCTGATTGCCCTGGTTTCGACCGGGGAAAAGACTAGGCACCTGTGACCGGTCACAGGTACGGTGAGGCTCCGCCGGGTCGTTCCTCCCCGGCCTTCGTCGGCAGGGGACTGTGCACGGTCACAGAAGACCGTCCCAGCGCTCGTCGCGAGGGCGGCCCGCGCTCACCGACGACGGAGTTGGAGCTCATGAGGTCATCCACCGACCCCCACCGCCCCCGCCGCA
>NZ_AXCW01000203.1 GCF_000603945.1 Actinotalea ferrariae CF5-4
CGCACCACCGCCACGATCGGCGCGCTCGCCGTCGCCCTCGCCGGGGCGGTCCTGCCCGCGCAGGCCGCCGCGCCGTCGGCCGTCGCCGCCGCGCCGGACGAGACCTCGGTCTCGCTCGACCTGTCCGGCACGTGGCGCTTCCAGCTCGGCGACGACCCGGCGTTCGCCGACCCCGCGTTCGACGACTCGACCTGGACCGAGCTCCAGGTCCCCGAGGTCCAGGGCGCCCCGCAGTTCGACACCTACGACGGCTTCGCCTGGTACCGGCTCACCTTCGACCTGCCGGCCGGGGCGGAGGGCGCCAACCTCGTCGCCTCGCTGGGCTTCCTCGACGACGTGGACGAGGCGTTCCTCAACGGCGTGCGCATCGGCGGCTCCGGCTCCATGCCCCCCAACGCCCAGAGCCAGTGGTTCGAGCGGCGCCTGTACCCCGTCCCGGCGGAGGCGCCGGTCTTCGGCGGGAGCAACACCCTCGCCGTCCGCATCTACGACATGGATGGCGGCGGCGGCTGGTACCAGGGCCCGGTCGGCCTGTTCTCCAAGGACGCCGTGCGGTCCGAGGTCTACGGCGTCGAGGGACCGCTCGCCGACGACGCGACCACCGCGTGGGCGACCGCCCTGCTCGACCGGCAGGCCGCGGCGCTCGCCGCGGGAGACGTGGACGCCTACCTCGCCACGCTCACCGCGGACTACGTCCACGACGGCCGCGACCTGGACCGCCGCGAGCGCGAGCTGCGCACGTGGCTGGAGCAGTCCGGCGGCACCCTGACGCTGTCCGACACGGGCGTCGAGGTCGTCGAGGCGGCCGACGGCCGGCTCATCGTGGACACCAACCGCACCATCACGGGCACCCGGGACGGGCAGCCCTACACGTTCGACGAGGCGGGCCAGGAGTTCCTCGTCCTGGACCGCGCGTCGCGGCTCGAGGCGGGCAACCGCTCGCGGTTCTTCCGGGACCACGTCGACTCCGCGCTCGAGGGCGACCGCCGGGAGTTCGTCACGTACCTGCCGCCGTCGTACTTCGCCGAGCCCGACCGGGAGTACCCGGTCGTGTACCTCCTGCACGGCTTCAACGGCGGCAGCCGTGAGTGGGAGCCGCGTGACATGGACGCGCGACTGGACGAGCTGTTCACGACCGGCGGCCTGGAGGAGTCGATCGTCGTCATGCCCGACGGCGAGTCCCTCTGGTACGTCGACCACGCCGACGGCGTGCCGTGGCGCAGCATGTTCCTCACCGAGATGCTGCCGCACGTCGCCGCGGAGTACCGGACCGTCGAGGCGCGGGAGTTCCGGGGCCTGAGCGGGATCTCGATGGGTGGCTTCGGTGCCTACTCCATCGGCCTGGCCAACCCGGACCTCTTCTCCTCCCTCGCCTCGCACATGGGCGCGCTCAACATCCCTGCCGCCTTCCTCGGCATCCGGGAGGAGACCCCGACGCCGCCGCCGACCGCCGTGGCCGCGGCCATGACGACCGAGCAGCTGGCCCGGCACACGTACTTCCTGGACGCGTGCGAGTTCGACGGCTTCGCCTTCGACGACACCGTCCGCACCTTCAGCGCCACGCTGACCGCCAAGGGCGTCGACCACACCGCGGTCGTCTACCCCGAGGGCATCCACAACGACGACTGCTGGCTGCCCCACATCGACGACTCGTTCGGCCTGCACACCGCCCAGGTGCGCGCGGCCCTCGAGGCGGACACGACCGCCCCGACGCTCACCGCGTCGGTCGACGGACGCACCGTCACGCTCGCCGGCGACGACGACCTGGCCCTGGCCCGGCTCGAGTACGCCGTCAACCGCAACGACGGCACGTTCGAGCTGTACACGGGCCCGATCACCCTGCGGGACCGCGCGGCGACGCTGCGCGTGCGGGCCGTGGACGCGGCGGGCAACGTCAGCGCGGTCCAGACGGTGAAGGTCATGCCGTCGCGGGCCGGGGGCCGCTGAGCGGCTGACGCCCCGCTGAGGGGCACGTGACCGGGCCGTCTCCGGTCGAACGACGGGCGGGTGGTGCTCCGGCACCCCCGCCCGTCGTCGCGCCTGGGCGGTCGACGAGCGCATGATCGGCGCCGGTGCCACAGTGATCGGATGACGACCTCCGCCCACGGGTCCGCGTCGCGGGCCGCGCAGCACCCCGCCTTCCGCAAGGGCGCCCGCCTCGGCTACGCCGCGAACGGGCTCGTCAACGTGGTCATCGGCTGGATCGCCCTCCAGCTGGCCGTCGGTGCGGCCTCGGGAGGTGGCCAGGACGCGAGCGCCTCCGGCGCGCTGCGCACGCTGGCCGACCAGCCGTTCGGCCAGGTCCTGCTCTGGCTGGCGCTCGCCGGGTTCGTCCTGCTCGGGCTGTTCAGCCTCGTGGCCGCCTTCATCGGCGGGGAGACGAAGGACCGTGCCAAGGACGCGGCCAAGGGGGTCGTCTACCTGGCGCTCGCCGCCACCACCCTCGGCATCGTGACCGGTACGGGATCCGGTGGGGACGGCACCAGCGGCATGACGGCGACGCTCCTGCAGCAGCCGTTGGGGCGGATCCTGGTCGGCCTCGTCGGGCTGGCGATCGTCGCCGTGGGTCTGTACCAGGCGCACAAGGGCTGGACGAAGAAGTTCCTGCAGGACCTGCGCGAGCGCCCGCCGTCGTGGGTCGTCATCGCGGGGCGCGCCGGCTACGTGGCGCGCGGTGTGGCGTTCGTCGTCCTCGGCGGTCTGCTCGTCTCGGCGGCGACCGCGAGCGACTCCGCGCAGGAGCAGGGCCTCGACGCCGCGCTCCAGACGTTCCGCCAGGCACCGTACGGCCAGGTGCTCCTCGGTGCGGTTGCCCTCGGCTTCATCGCCTACGGCGTCTACTCCTTCGCCCGCGCCAAGTACGCCCGGCTCTGACCCCACCCCCGACGACCGTCCCGCCCGGCGGGCGCACGCCGTCGCTAGCCTGACCGGCGTGACGACCCGCGAGGACGACCTGGAACCGGTCGAGCTCATCCGCCAGTCCGGCACTGTCCTGCGCATGGGCAAGGCGATGCTCGCCTCCGGCACGGGGTCCTACCGGGTCAAGACCGCCATGCAGCAGGTGGCCGCGGCGCTGGGCCTGGACCGGCACCAGGCGCACGTCACCCTCACCGAGATCACGGCGACGTCGCACCGCGGTCCGATCTTCCGCACGGAGGTCGCCGAGGTCCGGGCCATCGGCGTCAACGCGCACCGGCTCGAGGCGCTGACGCACCTGGCCAACGGGCTGCGGCCCGGCGCGACGGTCGAGCAGGTCAACGCCGAGCTCGACCGCATCGAACGCCTCCGCCCGCTGTACCCGGCGCTGCTCAACGCGCTGTTCGCGGCGGTCGCGTGCGGGGCATTCGCCTTCCTCAACAACGGTGGTCCCGTCGAGGTGCTCGGGGTGTTCCTCGCCGCGGGCCTGGGGCAGGCGGTCCGGCGGTACTTCCTGCACCGGCACGTCAACCAGTTCGCCGTCACGGGCGTGGCCGCCGCCGTCTCCTGCCTCGTCTACCTGGGGTTCGTGGAGGCGCTGGACGCGCTCGCCGACGGCGCCGGTCGGGGCCACGAGGCCGGGTACATCTCCGCCGTCCTGTTCCTCGTCCCGGGGTTCGCCCTGGTCACCGGGGCGCTGGACCTGGCCAAGTTCGACTTCTCCGCCGGCGTCGCCCGGGAGGTCTACGCACTCGTCGTCCTGCTGGCGGCCGGCATCTCGGTGTGGGCGGTCTCCTGGGTGACCGGGCTCGTGCCGGACCCGGCCGCCGCGCTGGCGATCCCCGCCGCCCTGGAGCTGGTGCTGCGGCTGGTCGCGAGCTTCCTCGGGGTGCTGGGCTTCGCCCTCCTGTTCAACTCACCCCTGCGGATGGCGCTCGCGGCGGCGGGCATCGGGATGGTCGCCAACGTGCTGCGCCTGGAGCTGGCGGACCTGGGCATGGCGATGCAGGCGGCGGCGATGATCGCGACGTTCGTCGTCGGGCTCCTCGCTGCCGTCGTCGCACCCCGGCTGCGGCTGCCGCGCATCACGCTGTCGGTCCCCGCCGTCGTGATCATGGTGCCGGGTGCCGCGGTCTACCGGACCTTCGTCAGCCTCAACAACGGGGACGCGGAGGTCGCGGTGACCGCGGGTGTCCAGGCGCTCTTCGTGGTCATCTCCATCGCGATCGGGCTCGCCGCCGCACGCATCCTCACCGACCGCGCCTGGGGCTTCGAGCGCTAGGGCGGTGCCTTTGCTCCCTGGTCGCGGCGACGGGTACCCTGACCGACGCAAGGCCTGGAGACGTCGCATAGTCAGGTCTAGTGCGCGGCCCTGCTAAGGCCGTGAGGGGTGCAAGCCCCTCCGTGGGTTCAAATCCCACCGTCTCCGCTGGTGTGATGTCCCAGGACATCACGGACGCCCGGACCCCGTGATCGTGGGTCCGGGCGTTCTTCATGGGCTCCGTGAGGTCGGTCGTCGCGGGCGGGGTCGACGGTCGGCCGCGCAGGGCGTCCCGGTGCGTGGGGCCATGCGCTGCGGTGAGCGCCGCGTGCCCGTCGGTGATCGCTACGGAACTTCGACGCCTGCCCTCGACCGTGCGCGCCCCGCGCGGGCAGAGTGAGCGCCATGTCCACGACGTCCGCGCGGCCGCCCGCGCCGAGGGTCCCCGACGCGCCGTCGTCGGTGCCGCCCGGCGTCGACCGGACGGCCGTCCTGGGGTCCGACGGCGGGTCCGGGCTCGCGGCCGACGGCGGGG
>NZ_AXCW01000204.1 GCF_000603945.1 Actinotalea ferrariae CF5-4
TACACCACTATCCGGGACGCGACTGGTGCGGGTGCGGCGGGCACGATGGGGGCATGGACCTCGTGCGCACCTCCCGGCGGATCTCCCGCGTGCTGCGGCATGCGCCGCAGCCGGTCGGTCTCACGCTGGACCGCGCCGGCTGGGTCAGTGTGGGCGACCTGCTCGACGCGTTGGCCCGTCATGGCACCACGGTGACACGGGACGAGCTGGAGCAGGTCGTCGCGGGCAACGACAAGCAGCGGTTCGAGCTCGACCTCACGTCTGACCGGATCCGCGCACGGCAGGGCCACAGCGTCCCGGTGGACCTGGACCTGGATCCCGCCGTCCCACCGGCGGTGCTGTTCCACGGGACGCCGAAGGGCAACGTCGCGGCGATCACACGAGAGGGTCTGGTCCGTGGCGCTCGGCACCACGTGCACCTGTCGCCGGACCGGCAGACAGCCCAGCGGGTCGGGGAGCGTCGCGGGCGGGCGGCGGTACTGGAGGTGGACGCGGCCGGCATGACGCGCGAGGGGTTCGTCTTCTTCGTGACGGGCAACGGGGTCTGGTTGACCGACGCCGTGCCGCCGCGGTTCGTGAGCGTACCCAGCGAGCGGTGACAACCGCACGCGTGGCGCTGCGGGAGGTGGAACAGAGCCGCGCTCGTGCCGCACGCACCACAACGCACCCAGGGGTCACCGGGGTGCGTTGTGGTGTGGCCGTGCGGTGTCAGCGAGGCCCGGTGAGGTGCCCTACGAGCCGGTCCGCGGGGTCGTTGCCGGCGATCTCCCGGGTGATGTTCTCGTCGGTGTCGCTGAAGCGGACGGCGATCTGCACGTAGCCGTGCGGCAGCTGGGTGATCCGATGCAGGTGCGCCAGGCCCCACGAGATCCGGAAGGAGTCGGCGAGGACGGGCCGCAGCTCCGCAGCGATCGTCGCGAGGTCCCGGTCGGCGCGGGTCCCGACGTCGAGGTCCACGACGACCTCGGTGGCGAAGCTCCGGTCGTCGGTGAGGCGGCGGATCTCGGTGATCATGACGGTGTCCCTCTCGTCGAACGGGGCGAGCGGCGACGGCGCCGCGCTCCTGCACCGTGCCGCCGCCGGACGGCGGGACAGTGCCGTCAGGACACGCACCCGACCTGGAGTAGCCGCCGCGCGGCGAGCGCAGAGCACCACCTCCTTGATCGGTGGCCCCTTGTCTCTACCGTCCTCGACCGTGACCGATACCACGCCGCATGCGCAGCACGTCGTGTGGCGCCAGGGCGCGCCCTTCGTCGCACGTCCTGCCACCTCCCCGCCCGTCGTCTGACGACTGCCCCGGGATCTGTCCGGTCCGGGAGTGGCGGCACCCCCGACCGGGCAGGTCAGGGGTGCGAGCGGCGGGTGGTCAGGATGCCGCCTCGGTGGGGTAGCCGTGACGGATCTGGACGCGCCGTGCGGTGATGTTCCCGCCGGCACGGTCGAGCGCCAGCCGGTAGACGCGTGCGCCGACCTGCATGGTGAGCTGGCCGGAGGACCACCACATGCGTGCGCCGAGGTGTGCCCGACTGGTGGCGCGGATGGCGAGCAGCGGGCCGAGTCGCCGAGCGGTCACCTCGCCGAGCTTGGTGCGCTCCATCTCGTTGAGGAGGGCGACGGCTTCGCCGATGAGAGTGTCGAGCTCGGCGTGCGTGGTGGTCGACGCGGCCACGAGCCGGATCGTGCCGTTGTCGGCAGCGACCTCGCAGCTGACCTGGCGGTCGTCGCCGGTGGTCATGATGAGCAGGTCACCGTGGGGTGTGTCCATGGGGTCTCCCGAGGGCAGGGGTTGAGGTGGTGCCGCGCACCGTCTTCGCCGGGCTCGTGCTGGCAAGCGCGGCCGCGTGTGGCGTGGCTCAGGTGTCGGCGGGCTCGAGTGGCTCGCTGCACGCGCCCTGGCAGGCGCCGCCGGGGCAGCACGTGCGTCCGACCGGTCGGGTGAGGTCGTCGGTTCGGCGCACGGCGTGCAGGGCGAGCAGCGCGGCGGTCGGCGCTCAGGATTGCCGCAGGATGAGGGGTCCGGCGCCGTAGTGGTGGCCGCATCCGCAGGAAGTTGGGTACCCGTCGGCTGCGATCGCTTCGGCGCCACGGACGCACGCGTCGTGGTCACCGGAGCGACACGCGTCAGTGAGGCTGTCACCGGCCTTGCGGCGACGCGGCCAGGGCTGGCGGGGTGCGGGTGTCGCGGTCATGGGCGGCACCGTGCCGGAGGACGGCCGAGCCGCAACACTTCCGGGTGCGGGTCTACCGCTCACGGCTGGCGCGGAGCAGCGTGAGCCACATGCGCGAGCTGGTGTCCGCGTGAGGGAACACCGACGGGACCTGGCGGATGAACGTCAGTAGGTCCCGCATGCTGCCCTCGGCGGAGAACCGGTGCCGGCGCGCGAGCCCGCCACTGTTCCGCCACAGGGCGATGCCGACCTGGCACTTGTCCGCCAGCTCGTACGCGGCGGCGTACTGCCCGTCGGAGATCAGCCCCTCCGCGGCCTGGAACACGATCTTCGCCATGCCGGTCCTCTCCTCACGACGCACCGCGTCCGGCCCCACCGCGGGGCGCGAGTCACCGTGCCGCGACTGCGCGGGGAGGCAGTGCGGACGTGGCCCGCGCCGGCACGTCAGATGAGGGCGCGCCGGTCGATCTGCTCGACGGGCCCGGCAGCCCCCGGCAGGCCCGCCCACAGGACCACCGCCCCGGCCTCGAGGGACGCGGGCACGTCGATGACGCGCTGGTTGGAGCTGCCGCGGAACGCCAGGCCGAGGTCCTTGAGCGACTCCTCGAAGCGGCCGTCGACCAGGACGTCGATCTGTGCGAGGAGTTCCGCCTTGTCGTCCTGGCCCGCGGCTGCCTCGGCGAGGAGCTCGTCGAACGTGAACCCGGTCCAGCACCACACGTCCTTGGTCCTCCCGTGCTCGGCGCGCAGGCGGCGCACGACCGCCAGGCACACGCCGGTGTTCAGGAACGGCTCCCCGCCGAGCAGGGACAGGCCCTGCACGGCCGGGTGCGCCAGGTCGGTCGCGATGCGGTCGGCGAGTGTGTCGTCGAAGGGGGTCCCGTACCGGAACGACCACGCCGCGGTGTTGAAGCACCCGTGGCACGCGAACGGGCACCCGGACACGTACAGCGAGCAGCGCACGCCCTCGCCGTCGACCATGACGAACGGCTTGTAGTCCGCGACGTGGCCGGCCGACAGAGCCTCCGAGCGCCACTGCCCGACGCCGTGCGTGCGAGTCACGGAAGCTCCGCGTGAGACGACGGTCCCGGGATGTGGCGGACGCGGGCGGCGATCTCCTTGCGCCTCCCCTCCACCACCGGTCGAGCCGCTGGCTGAGAAAGGTACCCGCACGTGCGCTTCACGACGTCACAGGTCCGCGGGTCGCTGTTCCCGCACCCGGGGCACTCGAAGCCGTGGGTCGTGGGTGCGAAGTCCCCGCGGAAGCCGCACTCGAGGCAGTGGTCGATCGGGGCGTTCGTGCCGAGGTACCCCACTCGGTCGTACGCGTAGTCCCACACGGCCTCGAGCGCCTTGGGGTTGGTGACCAGGACCGGGTACTCGCAGTAGTGGATGAACCCACCGGACGCGTACCTGGGGTACTCCGCCTCGAAGTCGAGCTTCTCGAACGGCGTCGGCGCCTTGCGGACGTCGTAGTGGAAGGAGTTCGTGTAGTAGCCCTTGTCGGTGATGTCCTTCACCGAGCCGAACTTCGCCTTGTCGAGCCGGCAGAACCGGTCGGTCAGGGACTCGCTCGGGGTCGAGTAGACCGAGAACTTGTACCCGTGCTCGTCGGTCCATTCGGCCGCGCGCCGGGCCAGGTGCCGCAGGACGTCGAGCGTGAACGTCTTCGCCTTCGGGTTGGACTCCCACGAGCCGCCGAAGAACGCGGTCGCGACCTCGTACAGGCCGATGTACCCCAGGGACACGGTGGCCCGCCCGTCACGGAACAGCTGGTCGACGTCCTCGTCGGGTGCCAGGCGCTTGCCGAACGCACCATGCTGGTACAGGACCGGCGCGTTCGCGGGCACGGCCTGCTTGCACCGCTCGATGCGGAACAGCAGCGCGTCGCCGGCGGTGTCCAGGCGCTGGTCGAGCAGGTCCCAGAACGCTGCCATGTCGCCGCCGGCCTCGAGCGCGATGCGGGGCAGGTTGAGCGTGACGACGCCGAGGTTCATGCGGCCCTCCACGACGTCGTTGCCGTCGGTGTCGGTCCACCCCTGGAGGAACGACCGGCACCCCATGGGCGCCTTGAACGACCCGGTGAGCTCGACGATCTTGTCGTAGGACAGCACGTCGGGGTACATGCGCTTGGTCGCGCACTCCACGGCGAGGGTCTTGATGTCGTAGTTCGGGTCGCCGGGCTCGAGGTTGGTCCCGCGCCGCAGGGTGAAGATGAGCTTGGGGAAGATCGCGGTGCGCTTCTCGGCGCCGAGGCCGTCGATGCGCACGGCGAGGATGGCGCGCTGGACCTCACGCTCGAACCAGCTGGTGCCCAGGCCGAACCCGACCGAGGTGAACGGCGTCTGCCCGTTGGACGTGAACAGGGTGTTGATCTCGTACTCGAGGGACTGCATCGCGTCGTAGATGTCCTTGGCGGTCAGCTCCTTCGCGTACGTCTCGCGCTGGTCGGGGTCGGTGACCCACTTGGCGGCGGCGGCCAGGTGCTTGTCGTAGTTCATCTGCGCGTACGGCGCGAGGAGCTCGTCGATGCGGTTGACGGTGCACCCGCCGTACTGGCTGGAGGCGACGTTGGCGATGATCTGCGAGATGTGCGCGGTCGCGGTCTGGACCGAGCGCGGCGGGTCGACCTGCGCGGCGCCGATGCGGAACCCGTTGGCGAGCATCGCGGGGAAGTCGATGATGGTGCAGTTCGTCATCGGGGTGTACGGGTGGTAGTCGAGGTCGTGGTAGTGCAGCTCGCCCTTGGTGTGGGCGTTGGCGACGTGCGGCGGGAGCATCTTCAGGCCGATGGCCTTGGCGACGGCGCCGGCGGTCAGGTCGCGCTGGGTGTTGTAGACGTCGGCGTCCTTGTTCGCGTTCTCGTGCACGACCGCGGAGTCCTTCGCCAGGAGCTTGCCGACGGAGTGGTTCACGTCGGCGGCCTTGGCGCGGGCGAGGTCGCGCTGGACGCGGTAGTCGATGTACGCCTTGGCGACGTCGTACTGGCCGCACTCGAGCAGGGTGTGCTCGACGACGTTCTGGATCTCGTAGATGCGGACCTCGTGGGTGAACCGGTCGGTGAGCTCGGCGACGATGGTGGCGACCAGGCCGTCCAGGACGGCCTCGTGCTCGCGGGTCAGGGTGCCGTGCACGTCGATGAACGCGCGGGAGACCGCGGACGTGATGAGGGTGTCCTGGAACGGCAGGGTGCGGCCGTCGCGCTTGCGCACGCGCAGGGCAGCGGCGCGGGTCGGGGTGGTCATGCGGGGTCGTCTCCAAGCGGCTGTGGGTGTGCCGGTCACTGTGCTGGCACATCGCCACGGGGCGCAGGACGAAGGTCCCGCGCCCACCCGGGCGTACCACTACCCGTCGTGGGTGGGAGCCCAGTCCGACACCAGATGTGGGGTTCGGTGCCGGTCTTTGGCGTGGGGGTGCCCTTGGTCACGGCGACCGGCCCAGAGTCCTGGCCGCACACCGGCTGCTCGCGCGGTCGCCGGGCGCGCTATCCGGCGCCACGTCCGTCCGTCCGCGGCCCGCCGCCGCGGCACCTGCTGGACCGGTGGCTGCTGACCAGGTTGGACGCTGCACTGTCCGAGCCGCGCGCCGGGTACGGGGCGGGTGATCTCGCCCGCACCTGCGCCGCGCTGACCCGCCTGACCGAGGACGACCTGTCCGGGTTGTACCTTGAGGTGCGCAAGGACGACCTGTACGCCGGGGACACGGGTGCCCTCGCCACGCTGTCGCACACGCTGACCGGTCTGCTCCTCGCCCTGCACCCGCTGCTCCCGTTCACGACCGAGGAGCTCGCCGAGGCCCTCGGCTGGTCCGGCCTCATGGACGCCGAGCCGCTGCCTGCGCCGGGCGAGCCGGACGCTGCTGCCGCGGCCGCGGGGGAGTAGCTGCGGGCCCTGCGAGCCGCGGCGCGCGGGCACCGCGACGAGGTTCACGCACGCAGGGGGCGCTCACCCTGCCGGCGGCCCCACAGCTCGACGACACCCAGCGCGGCGCCCTGCTGCGGCGCCTGGCGCGAGCTCCGGAGCAGATCGGGCGCCTGTCCGGTCGACTCGTCGACCCTGGGTTCGCGACCCGGGCGCCTGCCGCCGCGCAGGACAAGGCGCGCGCCGACCTGGCGGCCAACGAGGCGGAGGCGCGCCGGCTGGAGGTGCTGCTCGACCCGGCCCCGTGAGCGTCCCGGCCACCTCACGCATGGGGCCGCCACCGCGGCGTCGCCTGTCAGGGCGTGCCGGGGTGTCGGGACCGTCCTCGCCGGAGCAGTCGTGAGGCGGACCGGCCCGGCGACGGGCAGCGACCCCGCGGCAGCGAGGACCAGCAGCGCCAGCGCCACCCACGACCCTGCGCCTGGCCGCTGCTCGGCCTCGGCGCCCGGTACGGGGGCTGGTCGGAGTGGCGGAGCCGGTGTCAGGCGGGATCGGCCGAGGAGCACGCGCCGGGGCCGGGGCAGTCGGTGGCGAGGTGCTCGGCGTAGGGCCGCATCGACAGCAGTGCGGCCGCGTCGACGTGCACCCGCCCGGAGCTGCGGGCCTCGAAGGCGTCGTCGGGCTCGAACCAGTGACCGCCGGCGTGACCCTCGTTCTCGTGCCACCCCGCTGGGATGCGCTTCTGGCAGGGGAGGTCCCCGCGCCGCGTCGGGCACCGCAGCGTCCCGTCAGACACCGGGCCGGACGGCTTCCACGGCGGGCAGTCCCACACGTGGCGCGCCTCATCCTCGCTCAACCACCGCACCTCCTCGTCGGCAGCGAACGGCTCGCCGCATCGGCAGCACATCAGCGGCTTCGGCGTGGTTCGCATCTGCGGCATGGTCGGGTCCTCCTGGGGTACGGTGGGGCCCCGACCGTGCCGGGGCCACCGCTGCGGGCAGCAGTCTCCGCCCGTCCGCACCGCTGCGCGGCCGGCGTTCCCGGGGACGACGACAAGGGGGCATGTCCGGCTCCGCGTGGATCCTGCCGGCCCAGCCGTGATGTGACGGCTCCGGACCCGACCTTCCAGGCGTGCCGCGGGAAGGTCGGGTCCGGCTGGGCGGAGCCCGCCATCGACGCACCAGAGCGCCCTCCACAGTCGACCGATCGCCGCGCGGGACTGCCCACGATCCCTCTCCCAGCACGCTGGTCCCGTTCCCGATAGATGACGACGAAGGAGTTCCCCCATGCCCACCACCCGTGCTGACGCCGCCGAGAAGGTCCTCGACACCCGTACCGCGCTGCTGCTCGGGCAGGCGCTGTTCGCGTTCATCGCCCGCGCCGGGGAGGAGGCCGAGTCGGACGACTTCTCCCTCGAGGACGCCGGCATCGACATCCGCTCGGGCTTCATCGAGCTCCCGTCGTCGGTGACGTGGGAGCTCGGCGACCTCCTGGAGAAGGTGGACGCGGCCGCGAGCTCCTGAGGTTGGGCCCGCGGGTGACGCGGTGACGGTTCAAGGGCAGATACGCCCCTTCGTGGCACCGAACCGAACCGGCCCTCCGGGGCCACGACACCTCCCAGGAGCACACGGGGCCTACCCCCGGATCTTGG
>NZ_AXCW01000205.1 GCF_000603945.1 Actinotalea ferrariae CF5-4
GACGCCCTGGCGGCCCGCGGCCTGGCCGACTGACGTCGCGGGCGCCCGTCCGGCGCCGCCGCCGCGCCGTCCGGAGTCCTCGGGCCGCCTCGGTGTCCCTCGGCTGTCCCGCGGGCTCCTCGGCTGTCCAGCAGGCTCGGGGTCTCGCCGCGCCGCGTGCGCGCCGCCGTCCTAGTTTGTGCTCATGACGTTCAACGAGGGCGGGCAGTTCGAGGGCGGACGCGTGGGGAGGCGCCGAGGCGGAGCCGTGGCCGGCGGTGGCATCGGCATCGGCGCCATCGCGGCGTTCCTCATCTTCCAGTTCACCGGCGTCGACCTGTCCCCCGTCCTCGGCGGTGCGGGCGGAGGGGGCGCATCGCAGGAGCAGCAGGACACGATCCAGGACTGCACCGTCGAGGAGGCGAACACGAACCGGGAGTGCCGGCTGTCGGCGGCCACCCAGTCGCTCGACGCCTACTGGGCCGGCGTCTTCGACGCCTCCCAGGTGGAGTTCGTCCAGCCCGACGTGTGGACGTTCGAGGGTGGGACGTCGACCGGTTGTGGTCAGGCGACGTCGTCGACCGGGCCGTTCTACTGCCCGCCCGACCAGGGCATCTACATGGACCTGGGGTTCTTCGACCTCCTGCAGAGCCGGTTCGGCGCGTCGGGCGGCGGGCTCGCGGAGATGTACGTCACCGCGCACGAGTACGGGCACCACATCCAGAACATCACCGGCATCATGGACCAGGCGGACCGGGGCGGCTCGGGCGCCGAGTCGGACTCGGTCCGCCTGGAGCTCCAGGCCGACTGCTACGCCGGGCTGTGGGCGGGCGCCGCCGCCACGACGGTGGACCCGGACACCGGCGTGACGTTCCTCGAGCCGATCACCGAGGAGCAGCTCGCGGACGCCCTGTCGGCGGCGGAGGCGGTCGGTGACGACCACATCCAGGAGCAGTCCGGTGGCTCCGTCGACCCGCACACCTGGACCCACGGCTCGAGCGAGCAGCGCCAGCGGTGGTTCATGACCGGCTACACCGAGGGCGACCCGCAGGCCTGCGACACGTTCACGGCCGCGGAGCTCTGACCCCCAGCATCCCCACTCGCGGGGCGTGCGCGCACGACGACGGGGCGGGAGCTCGTGCTCCCGCCCCGTCGTCGGCGTGCTGTCGTGCTGACGTGCTGCAGCGCGGCCGGCCTCAGATGTTGAAGCCCAGCGCACGGAGCTGCTCGCGACCGTCCGTCGTGATCTTCTCCGGACCCCACGGCGGCATCCAGACCCAGTTGATCCGGAAGCCGTCGACGACGCCGTCCAGCGCCTGGGCCGACTGGTCCTCGATGACGTCCGTCAGCGGGCACGCCGCCGACGTCAGCGTCATGTCGATGACCGCGTGGTTGTTCGGGTCCACGGCCACCCCGTAGACGAGGCCGAGGTCGACGACGTTGATCCCGAGCTCGGGGTCGATGACGTCGCG
>NZ_AXCW01000206.1 GCF_000603945.1 Actinotalea ferrariae CF5-4
CATGGCCTCCTCGACGTCGGCAGCCGTCGTCGGGCTGGTCACTGACTCGCTCATCGCTCCTCCTCCTTCGTGGTGGGCACCGTCGCCTGGGCCAGCGCGTCGCGCAGGGCCGCCCAGCCGAGCAGCGCGCACTTGATCCGCGCCGGGTACTTCGCGACGCCGGTGAACGCCGTGGCGTCACCGAGCCGGTCCTCCGCCGTCTCGTCCAGGCCCTCGCCCCGGGCCTGCATGAGCGCCCGGAAGGTCTCCCCCAGGCCCTCGGCGTCCTCGACGGTCGCCCCGGTCACGAGCTCGGACATCACCGAGATCGAGGCCTGGGAGATCGAGCAGCCCTGGCCCTCCCAGCTGACGTGGTCCAGCGTCGGGGTGGCCGCACCGTCGGCCAGGTGCACCCGGAGCCGCACCTCGTCGCCGCAGGTCGGGTTCACCTGGAAGGACTCGGCGTCGTGGCCCTCGGCGAGGCCCTTGCCGTGCGGGTCCTTCGCGTGGTCCAGGATCAGCTGCTGGTACAGCTGCTCCATCGAGCTCATCGTGACCCCTCCTCGTGCAGACCGAAGAAGGGTCGCACGCGCGCCAGGGCGTCGGCGAACGCCGCGACCTCCTCGGCCGTCGTGTAGACCGCGGCGGACGCGCGCGCGGACGCGGCCGCGCCGAGGCGGCGGTGCAGCGGCTGGGCGCAGTGGTGCCCCACCCGGACCGCGACGCCGGCGTCGTCGAGCACCTGCCCGACGTCGTGCGCGTGGACGCCCTCGACGACGAAGGAGACCAGCGCGAGGCGGTCCGCCGCGTCGGTGGGTCCCAGCAGCCGCACGCCCGGCACGCCGGCGACGGCGTCCAGGAGGAGCTGGGTCATCCGGTCCTCGTGGACGGCCACGGCCTCCATGCCGAGCTCGCGCAGGTAGCGTGCCGCGGCGCCCATGCCGACCGCCTGCGCGACCATCTGGGAGCCCGCCTCGAACCGCTGCGGCGGCGGGGCGTACGTGGTCGTCTCCATCGTCACGACCTCGACCATCGACCCGCCCGTGAGGACCGGCGGCATGGCCTCGAGCAGCTCGCGCCGGCCGTAGAGCGCACCCACACCGGTCGGGCCCAGCATCTTGTGGCCGGAGAACGCCGCGAAGTCGACCCCCAGCGCGTGCAGGTCGACGGGCAGGTGCGGCACGCTCTGGCAGGCGTCGAGGACGGTGAGGGCCCCGACCTCGCGCGCCCGCGCCACGACCGCCCCGACGTCGGTGATCGCGCCGGTGACGTTGGACGCGTGCGAGAAGGCCACGACCCGGGTGCGGTCGGTGACCACGGTCGCGAGGTCCTCGAGCCGCAGCCGGCCGTCGTCGTGCACACCGATCCAGCGCAGGGTGGCGCCCGTCCGGGCGCACAGCTCCTGCCACGGGACGATGTTGGCGTGGTGCTCGGCCTCGGTGACCACGACCTCGTCACCGGGGGCCAGCGCGAACCGGCGCGCGGCCGCGCCGCCCCGGCCGGCGGTGGCGTTGGACATCGCGTAGGCGACCACGTTGATCGCCGCCGTCGCGTTGGACGTCCACACGAGCTCGCCGTCGTCGACGCCGACGAGCCGGGCGACCTCGCGGCGCGCGTCCTCGTACGCCTCCGTCGCCTCCTCGGCGAGCTGGTGCGCCCCGCGGTGGACCGCGGCGTTGCGCTGCAGGTAGAAGTCCTGCTCCGCGTCGAGGACGACGTCGGGCTTCTGGGAGGTCGCGGCGGAGTCGAGGTACACCAGCGGCCGCCCACCCCGGACCGTCCGGCTCAGGAGCGGGAAGTCCGCCCGCACGGCAGCGAGCTCGGCGGGGGTCAGCGAACGGTCCCCGCCCGGCGCCGCACCGTGCTCGACGGTCGGCCCGACGGTCGGCTCGGCTGCCGGCTCGGTCGTGGCTGTCATGGTGCTCCCCTCCGGGACGCGTGGTCCGGCTGGCGGGCGGGTGAGGCCCTGCGCCGGGCCGGGTGGGCCGGTCCGGCGGCGGGTGGCGCGGGACGCCCTCCGCCGCCGGACCGGGTCGTGCTGTCGATCAGGCCGAGGCCCCGATGAAGCGGTCGTAGCCCTCGGACTCGAGCCGCTCGGCGAGCTCGGGCCCGCCCTCCTCCGCGATCCGGCCGTCGACGAAGACGTGCACGAAGTCGGGCTGGATGTAGTTGAGGATCCGCGTGTAGTGCGTGATCAGGAGGACGCCCGTCTCGCCGGTGGACCGCACGCGGTTCACGCCCTCGGACACCACGCGCAGCGCGTCGACGTCCAGGCCGGAGTCCGTCTCGTCGAGGATCGCGATCCGCGGCTTGAGCAGCTCCATCTGGAGGATCTCGTGCCGCTTCTTCTCACCGCCGGAGAAGCCCTCGTTGACGTTGCGCTCGGCGAAGGTCGGGTCCATGCGCAGCTGCTCCATGGCGCCGCGCACGTCCTTGACCCAGGTGCGCAGGGCGGGCGCCTGCCCGTCGATCGCCGTCTTCGCCGTGCGCAGGAAGTTCGAGACGCTGACGCCGGGGACCTCCACCGGGTACTGCATCGCCAGGAACATCCCGGCCCGCGCGCGCTCGTCGACGCTCATCGCCAGCACGTCCTCGCCGTCGAGCAGGACGGTGCCGCTGGTGATCTGGTACTTGGGGTGGCCCGCCAGGGAGTAGGCGAGCGTGGACTTGCCGGAGCCGTTGGGCCCCATGATGGCGTGGGTCTCACCGCTGCGGACGGTGAGGTCGACACCGCGCAGGATGGGCTTGGCGCCCTCCTTGGTCTCGACGCTGACGTGCAGGTCCTTGATCTCGAGCGTGGTCATCAGGTCTCCTCAGGCGTTCACGGTGGTGTCGACGTCCACGAGCACGCGGTCGCCGTCGACGGTCAGGGGGTACACGGGGACGGGGCGCGTCGCGGGCAGCGCCAGGGGCCGTCCGGTGCGCAGGTCGAAGGTGGAGCCGTGGAGCCAGCACTCGATGGTGCAGTCCTCCACGTCGCCGTCGGACAGCGAGACCTGGCCGTGCGAGCACACGTCGGAGATGGCGTGCCACTCCCCGCTGCTGTCGCGCACCACGGCAACCTCGACCGGGCCGGACTCGCCCTCGAGCTCCACGCGGAGCGCGGAGCCGGGGGCGACGTCGTCGACCAGGCAGGCCAGCTGGGCGGTCATGCGGTCACCGGGTCCTGCGCGGCGGCTCCGTCCAGGCGGCTCATGCTGCGGCTCAGCTCGGTCTCGATCGAGCCGAGGAGGCGCTCCTCGACCTCGGGCACCCCGATCTGGTGGACGAGCTCGGCGAAGAAGCCGCGGACCACCAGGCGGCGCGCGTCCTCCTCCGGGATGCCGCGGGACCGCAGGTAGAACAGCTGCTCGTCGTCGAACCGGCCGGTCGCCGAGGCGTGCCCGGCCCCCTCGATCTCGCCGGTCTCGATCTCGAGGTTCGGCACCGAGTCGGCGCGGGCCCCGTCGGTGAGGACGAGGTTGCGGTTCAGCTCGTACGTGTCGGTGCCCTCGGCGGCCGCGCGGATGAGGACGTCGCCCACCCACACCGTGTGCGCCCCGGCACCCTGCAGGGCGCCCTTGTAGGTGACCCGCGAGGTGCAGCGCGGCACCGCGTGGTCCACGAACAGGCGGTGCTCCTGGTGCTGGCCGTCGTCGGCGAAGTACAGGCCGAGCATCTCCACCGAGGCGCCCTCGGCGGTGAACACCGCGTCCGGGGTGATCCGGACGACGTCCCCGCCGAGGGTGACGACGACGTGCTTGACGACGGCGTCGCGGCCCAGGCGCAGGCGGTGCGACGCCGCGTGCACGGCGCCGTCCTCCCAGTCCTGGATGGACACGACGGTCAGGTGGGCGCCGTCCTCGGCGACGACCTCGAGCGTCTCGGCGAGGGTCGCGTGCCCGATGTGGTCGAGCACGACGACCGCCTCGCTGAGCGGCAGGGCGTGCACGAGCACGTGCGCCGCCGAGGCGTCCGGGGCACCGTGGGCGGGCGGCGGGCCCTCGACCCGGATGCTCACCGGGGCCGACGCCTGCGCCTGCGCCGGGATGGTGACGACGGTCGCCTCACGGAAGGACGCCCACGCCGTCGCGGCCGTGCGGTCCCCCGGCTTGCCGGCCGTCCCGAGCCGCTCGTCGTCGCGGCCGACGATCTCGACCGTGACCTCGGGCGGGTTGACCACCGTCACGCGGGTGCTCGTGCCGGTCAGGCCCTGGCCGCTCGCGTCGAAGAGCGGCGCGATCCGGTCGATCGGGCTGAACCGCCACTCCTCCTCGCGGCCGCTCGGGACCGTGAAGTCCGCCAGGTCGAAGGAGGTGCGACGGGCGGCCCGGGACGCCTCCGGGACGGTGCCGGCGCCGTGACCGTGCGCGCCGTCGGCGACGGCGCGGCTGTGGTCGGTGGACAGGTCGGTGGTCATCTGCTGGTGCTCCGTGGGGTCGTGGGCGCCGGACGCGCCGGGGGACGTGCTGGACGAGGGCGCGGCGTCAGCCGACGGAGCCCTCCATCTGCAGCTCGATGAGGCGGTTGAGCTCGAGGGCGTACTCCATGGGCAGCTCCCGCGCGATCGGCTCCACGAAGCCGCGCACGATCATCGCCATCGCCTCGGTCTCCTCCATGCCGCGGGACATGAGGTAGAAGAGCTGGTCCTCGCTGACGCGCGAGACCGTCGCCTCGTGCCCCATCGACACGTCGTCCTCGCGGACGTCCACGTAGGGGTAGGTGTCGGACCGGGAGATCTGGTCGACCAGCAGGGCGTCGCACAGCACGTTCGACGCCGAGCCCTCCGCCCCCTCGAGGACCTGCACGAGGCCGCGGTAGGAGGTCCGCCCGCCACCGCGGGCCACCGACTTGGAGATGATCGACGACGACGTCCGGGGCGCGGCGTGCACCATCTTGGCGCCCGCGTCCTGGTGCTGGCCCTCGCCGGCGAACGCGATCGAGAGCGTCTCGCCGCGCGCGTGCTCGCCCATGAGGTAGATCGCCGGGTACTTCATCGTGACCTTGGAGCCGATGTTGCCGTCCACCCACTCCATCGTCGCGCCCTCGTGGGCCACGGCCCGCTTCGTGACGAGGTTGTAGACGTTGTTCGACCAGTTCTGGATCGTCGTGTACCGCACCCGGGCGTTCTTCTTCACGATGATCTCGACGACCGCCGAGTGCAGCGAGTCGCTGGAGTAGATCGGAGCCGTGCAGCCCTCGACGTAGTGCACGTAGGAGCCCTCGTCGGCGATGATCAGCGTCCGCTCGAACTGGCCCATGTTCTCGGTGTTGATCCGGAAGTACGCCTGGAGCGGGATGTCCACGTGGACGCCCGGCGGGACGTACACGAAGGAGCCGCCGGACCACACCGCGGTGTTGAGCGCCGCGAACTTGTTGTCGCCGGACGGGATGACCGAGCCGAAGTACTGCTCGAAGATCTCCGGGTGCTCGCGCAGGCCGGTGTCGGTGTCGAGGAAGATCACGCCCTTCTCCTCCAGGTCCTCGCGGATCTGGTGGTAGACGACCTCGGACTCGTACTGCGCCGCCACGCCCGCGACGAGGCGCTGCTTCTCCGCCTCCGGGATGCCGAGGCGGTCGTACGTGTTCTTGATCTCCTCAGGCAGCTCGTCCCAGCTCGTCGCCTGCTTCTCCGTCGAGCGCACGAAGTACTTGATGTTGTCGAAGTGGATGCCCGAGAGGTCCGAGCCCCAGGTCGGCATCGGCTTCTTCTCGAAGAGGCGCAGGGCCTTGAGGCGCGTCTTGAGCATCCACTCGGGCTCGTCCTTCAGCGCGGAGATGTTCCGGACGACCTCCTCCGAGAGGCCACGCTGCGCGGACATGCCGGCGGCGTCGGAGTCGTGCCAGCCGTAGCTGTAGCTGCCGATGGAGTCGATGATCTCCTGGTCGGTGGTCATCGGTTCGGTGGGTGCGCTCATCGTGTTCCCTCCACGGTCCCCGCGGTCGCGGGACGGTCGGTCGTTGCTCGGACGAGTGGTGCTGTGGGGATGTGGGTCGTGCAGACGTGCCCGCCGGACGCGAGCGTGGAGAGCCGCTGGACGTGGACGTCCAGCAGCTCGGAGAAGACCTGCGTCTCGGCCTCGCAGAACTCGGGGAACTGCGCGGCCACGTCCTGGATGGGGCAGTGCCCCTGGCACAGCTGGACCGCCGTGCCCGTGGGGACCGGGCGGGCGCTGGCGGCGTAGCCGTCCCCGGCGAGGGCCTCGGCGAGGGCGGCGACGCGGTCCTGCGGCGCGGCGCCCGCCCGCCGGACGGC